>NZ_JAZOUG010000236.1:0-48581 GCF_045657965.1 Treponema sp.
CACAGAACGACATGGCTACGATCCGACTTTACCATATCAGGCGGAATGATTCCCGTGTTGAGCGTTGCATAAATGAGCGAGTTGTCATTCAAATCGTAATGAAAGCAGCTTTTGTAAAAAGCAGCCTGTCTTTTATCTGAATCATCAAGCAGTTTTTGTGCAGCTTTGTCGTTTACAGCTCCTGTAAGTTCTTTTATATGAGCAAGGCGTGCCTGTTGTGTTGAAACAAAGCGCAGCGGAATATGACCCGGAACATCGCGTAAAAACAGGAAAGCACCACGCCCCATAATTACACAATTTCCTTCCAGCGCGATTTCCAAAATCACCGCGCTCAAATAATTGAGATATCTGTCACGGTTTTTGGTAAATCTGTCCAGAATTTTTGGCTTACGCTCATCAAATTTTACAAATTGTTCTTTGGGAAGACCTTTTGCTATAATCCGCTTTTCAATTTCCTTTTTATCGTAAAAAGTGTAACCGAGCCTGCGTGCAATTAACATTCCTACTTCATCACCAAAAGAACCAGACTGCCTGGTAAGTGTAAGTATTGCCATGCGCTACACCTCCGTAGATTCACTTATAAAGCAGGCAATTCCTTCGCCCATGTACTGTTCACGAAGCTTTTCAACGATTGCAATGATTTTTGCACAGTCTTCTTCGCTGCAGTAAATTATGTACATCATGTTGAGCTGGGGCCAGATTGCATCACCAAGGCGCGGATTTGAAAAACCTGCACCCATTACATTTGCAAGTTTGGTATATTTTGCACCGACTCCCTGCTCTTTGAATTCTGCAATAAAGTCTTCTTCAACAGCCTGCGAGAAAATGATTTCAACGCGTTTCTGCACACCGGCATGAATTTTAATGTTTTCAAGATAACCCATTTTTGAACTCCTCCAGATTTTTTGCGGCTTTTGCAGCTTTTGCTTCAAGCTGAGCACGGCGTTTTTCGTCTTTCTGGCGCTGCTTTTCCTGCATTTTTGCCATTTTTTCATCATTGAGGTCAATTTTGCCTTCTTTGATGAGCTGTTTTCTGCGTTTTTTCTCAGCCTTCTTTAAGCGTCTGTTGTTGAAGATAAAGTAAATTGTAGGCATGATGAACAAAGTCATCAAAGAACCGAATGTCATACCGCCAAAGACTGTAAGCGAAATAGGCTGCATTGACTGAGAACCTTCGCCCGGGAAGAATGCCATTGGAGCGAGCGAAATTACCGTTGTTAAAGTTGACATGAGAATCGGGCGGAGACGGTTCCGTGCTGCTTCAACACAGGCTTCTTCAAGACCCATTCCGCGTTTACGAAGAAGGTTTGTGTAGTCAACAAGAACGATACCATTGTTAACGATTGTACCGACAAGAACGAGCATACCCATAATTGTAACGACATTGAGCTGTGTGCCTGTAATTCCGTAAATCATTATTACACCGATGAACGAAAGCGGAATTGTAAGAAGAACGATGAACGGGTCAAGAAGGGATTCGAACTGACTTGCCATTACAACGAATACGAGGAAGGCTGCCATAATGATAATCATACCGAAGTTCATGACAGCTTCGAGCATATCTTCCATTGAACCGCCGAGTGATACAGTAACGGCATCGTCTTTAGGAATATTATCTGCAATAAGTTTTTTTACGCCGTCCTGACATACGCCGAGTGACATTCCGTCAACACGGTTTGCAGTTACGTGAACGATTCGGGCCTGATTTTCGCGGTAAATTGTTACCGGGGCTGTTGTTTCTTCATAGTGGGCAAAGCTTGAAAGCGGAATGCGCTGTCCGCTTGAGTTTACTACAGAAATTGAATCCAGATCATCGAGGCGTTTTTTATCTGCTTCAGAAAGACGTACGATTACATCGATATCTTTACCCTTTTCTGTATAACGGCTCGCTGTAGTACCGTTGATTGCGCCGTTGATTTCAGCACCGACTGAGTAAATATTGAGACCGAATTCGTACATTTTGTCGCGGTCAACACGGATTGTAGCTTCAGGCAAACCGTCTTCCTGGTCAGAAGTTACTTCCTGGACATAATCTCCGCCCTTTTCTTTGAGCATTTTTTCGACCATTGCAGCGTATTCACGTACGAGAGTAAGATCGTCTGATTTTACAGTTACGTTGATATCGCTTGAAGAAGAGGCGCTGTTTGCGTTTGCTGCGAATGCCAGATCAACACCAGGGAAATCGTTAAAATGTTTACGAAGTTTTGCTTTTGCTGATTTTTCGTTATCGTAGCCGGCTTTTCGTTCTGAAGGCGGATAGAGCGTAAATGTTACGCGGCCTGAGTTTGTTTCTGCACCCGAAGAGAACATGCTTGTACCGCCGACTGTCATTGTTACGTATTTAACGCCAGTCAGTTCCTGATTTGCAATATTTTCAAATTCATGCATTGTGTCATCAGTTATATCAAGTTTTGTACCCTGCGGAAGAGTAAAATCAACTGAAACTGTGTTTGAAGCTGATGCCGGCATGAAGATAAAGCCGATGATTTTAATTGAAGCACAGGAAATAATGAAAAGAGCGACAAGAGAGAGAAGTGCGGCTTTTCTGTGATGAAGAACAAAAGCAACGCCTTTTGCATATTTTTCGTCGAGTTTTGCAAAGAAATTGTTGAAAGCTCCGTTGATGGCAAAAGTAAATTCTGAAAGTTTTCCTTCACCTTTTTTAGTTGTATCAACTTTGTCGATTTTCAGGTATTTTGAAGTCAAAACCGGAACAAGGCACATTGCAACGAGCAGAGAACAGGTGAGCGAGAAAATGATTGTCCATGCAAGGTCGTTGAACATCTGACCCATGATACCAAGTGTTTTTTTGAACATAAGCATCGGGGCAAAGATACAGACTGAAGTAAGTGTAGAGCCTGTAATTGAAGCAACCATTTCCTGAGAACCAAGAATTGAAGCAACCCGTGGTTTTGCATCGCGCTGTCGGTAAGCATAAATATTTTCAAGGACAACGATTGAGTTATCGACAAGCATACCGATACCAAGCAGAAGACCTGCCAGAGAAATCATGTTCAAGGTTAAGCCCTGGAAGTACATGAGCATGAGCGTGATAAAGACTGAAATCGGAATTGAAAGACCTACAATAATTGTTGATTTAAGGGAGCGGAGAAAGATAATCAGAACGAGAATTGCAAGAAGTGCACCCTGAACAACTGAATTTACGACTTCATTAATTGTCTGCTCGATAATATCAGTTGTGTTTGAAGTTTCTACCAGTTCAACATCGCTTGGAAGTTCAGCCTTGATTGAAGGAATTGTTTTCCGGATATTTTTGGCTGCTGTAACTGAGTTCTTACCTGACTGCTTTTGAATTGAAAGAACTACACAAGGTTCTCCGTCAAGATAAGCCAGTGTTGATTCGCGTTTGTAACCGTCGTAAACATCTGCAACATCCCGAAGACGGATTGTGCGTACTTTTCCTTCGGCTGTCGGTTTGTATGAGATTACGGTATTTTTTAAATCATCGATAGACTGATATTTACCGCTGGTTTTAATGGTGTAGTTTGTTTCACCGGATGTAATTGTACCGCCTGATGACTGAATATTCTGGGCACCAATAAGCTGGGCAACTGTTGAAATTGAAAGTCCGTATGCTTCAAGACGGTCGCGCGGAATATCAACATTGATTGAACGTTCGCGGCCACCGGAAACACGGGCCGAAGCAACACCGTCAAGCTGTTCAAGACGCGGCTGAACTACATCTTCTGCATAAGTTCGAAGTTCCTCTGGTGTTCGGCTTCCCCTCAATGAAAGCGACATAATCGGCATCATTGAAGGATCCATTTTGATTGTGATTGGAGAAGAAGCATCATCCGGCAGGTAACTTCGGACAAGATCGATTTTATCGCGGATTTCATTTGCAGCCGCATCAAGATTTACGCCGTAGTTCAATTCAAGAATAATCAGACTTACGCCTGACATTGAGCGCGACTGCATTTTTTTGAGGCCGGAAAGTCCGGAAAGGGAACTTTCCATTGTTCGGGTTAAACTCTGTTCAACTTCTTCAGGACCTGCTCCAGAATAATTTGTGTACACAATCATGTACGGCAAATCCATATCCGGATACATATCAACCGGAAGCTTAAAAACACAATATATACCGAGCAGAACTGACATCAAAAAGATAAGGAATGTCGTTGTCGGTTTATTTACACATCTTTCAGAAATTGTCATGAACTTCTCCTAGTTTGACGAAACAACATTTACTTTTGAGCCGTCGTTCAAAAGTGTCTGACCTTTAATTATGACTTCTTCGCCAGCTTCAAGACCTTTTGTAATTTCTACTTTGTTGTCTACAGAAATACCTTTTGTAACCGGCTTAAGTCCTACAACTGCAGCATCTTTTCCTGATTTTGGTGTTGTGATGACAAAGACATAATCTTTACCGTCGCGTGTAATGATTGCAGAGTTTGGAAGAACGATTGCATTTTTTACACTTTCTGTTACAAGGCGGACTCTTCCGTACATACCTACTTTTACACGGTTGTCAGGCGGATTGAGGCGGAGTTTTACATTCATTGTGCGCGTTGAAGTGTCGAGAACCGGGCTTACTTCAAATACTTTTGCACCGAAAACAACGCTTGGATATGCATCAAAAGTGACGGTTGCATTCTGACCGTTTGAAATGCGGCTTACAAAGCGTTCAGCTATTGCAATTCTGATTTCAAGCTCGTCTGTGCGGGCAACTTTTGCTACTGATGAAGACTGTGAAACAGTTGAACCGACTGTAACTGGAAGAGAAGTGATTCTGCCTGAAATCGGAGCACGGACAGGGCTGTCGTTATAGACAACGCCTGCACGCAGGGGATTTACATAAGCTATAGTATCGCCCTGTTTAACCATATCACCGACTTTAACAAGAATATTTGTGATTTTTCCGCCCTGATCCGGCAGAACCATTACTTCGTTTACAGAAGCAACATCTCCTCCGAATTCGAGATAATCGTCGAGATTTCCGGCAACAGTTTTGTATGTAGAAACAGCATACAGCGTTTCAACCTCTTTGTTTTCTTCGGCTTTAACGGATTTATTCCTGCAGCTCATAAATGTGAGGGCTGCTGCCATTGAAGCTACAGTAATTACTGATTTTACAGTTTGTTTCATATTTTCCTCCAAATTATTTCAAGAATATGTTTTATTTTGTAAGTGTTGTGTGTAATGTCGTTTCAAGATCCATGAGTGCTGAAATGTAAGACATTTTTTTGCTCAGAAGACCAAGCTTAGTCTGATTGAGAGAATTTTCTGCATCGCGCAGGTCAAGAAGTTCCATAGTTCCGTTGCGGTACTGCCGGGCAGACATGTCGTAATTTTCCTGTGCAACTTCAAGTGTTCTGTTCATAGAATCAATCTGTTCCTTTGCCTGATTGAGAGTATCAACGGCTGTTCTGACCTGAATCTTTTGATTTTCCTGCACTGTTTCCATAGTAAGTTCAAGCTTAGCAATGTTTGCCTTTAAATCTGCTGCTTTCTGTCTGTTTGAACTGAATGGAAGCATATTTGTAAGATTCCATGCAAGTGTTGCTGAAAAACTTCCTGAATCATACCATTTGTCGTCGTTTCCAATATCACCTGTAAAACTGAATGCTTTTCCCATATAAACAGGCTGCCATGAATAATTGAGTGAAAGGGCAGGTGTGTAGCTTGAAAGATTGAGGGCAGAAAGCTGCATTTTGAGTGCCTTGATATTCATTTGAAGCGACTGTATGTCCAGACTTGCATTTTTGTATTTTTCAAGCAGTTCGTCTGCATTTGCTTCTATATAGACAGGCTCGATGGAACCTTCAAGTTCAATATCAGTTCCGACAGGAAGCCCAATTAAAAAGGCAAAGGTGTCAATCTGCTGTCTGAATGAGCGTTCTGCATCTTCAACGTTTGGCTTTGAGTTTTCATAATTGACCTGTGCCTGAAGCATCTGAATTTTTGGAATTGAGCCGTTGCTGAAATTTGTGTTTGCCTGATTATACCGCTGACGTGCATTTTCCAAAGTTGTTTTTTGAATTTTTAAATTTTCCTGTTGAATCAAAAGACCGTAAAACAGCTTTTTAATGCTTACAACCGTTTCATTGCTGCTCTGTTCCCAGGAGATTTTACCAACTTCATAATTTGCCTTTGCTGCACGAATCTGCTGAATGTATGCAAGTGAAAGATTGAGTCCTACTGAAACTCCTCCAATGACAGACCAGCGGTCTTCTTCATTCTGATAGTCAGTCGGGCTGTTTAATAATTTTGTACCTGCAGCCTGAAGAACAGGATCTGAGGAAGCACTAAAAATACCGCCAAAAGCTTTTGAAGTTGCATAGTTTGAAGGTGAATATTCTGTAGCACGGCTCATTGTGCCTGTTGCCTGAATATTCGGCATAAATACATTCCATGAATATTTTGAAGCACGTGCTTTGATTTCAAGATCAATGTCATTGCTTTTGAGAGTACGGCTGTTTTTGAGGGCGTATTTTACCGCTTCATCAAGATTAAGTTTTGTGACTGCGGATTTAGCCTCATTTTCTTCATTATTTGTTGATTTTGTATCCTGTGCGAATGTTAAATTCATAGCCGCACAGCCAATCAAAATCAAAGTTGCGATTTTTTTCATATAACCTCCAGATTACCCGCTATTGCGGGCGTGTTTTTCATTTAATTCCAAAAAGGATGTAATCTATTATCTGCATGAAACATTCCATGCTTTGTTCCTGTGTAAATTTTTTGCCTTTTGATTCAACAAAGAATGCAATCGGCAGGCATTTTATCCAGTCCGTGATAACCTCTACCGGACATGGAAACTCAAGACCTTTAACCCTGATAGTTCTTGGAAGCCGCTTTTCCCATGGACTGTTTCCGCAGCCTTCGTTTTTTTCTGCATCTTTTGCGGCCTTTTCAAAATCATCTGCGCTTCCCATCAAAAGCCAGCCGCAGATTGGGATAATTGAAGGGCGGTGATTAAAGTATTCAATTTCGGAAGCGATTAAAATATAAACATATTCTGTAAAATTTTTTGCTTCAGCGCTGTTTTCGATGATAATTGTCTGAAGAAGCTGAAGCTCACGGTTAATCAGTGTTTTTACCATCTGATTTTTATTGTCGAAATATTCATAAAGGCTTGATTTTGCCATATTAAGTTCTTCTGCAATTCTTTCGACTGTTACACCAGGAAATTTATATTTTTCGATAACGGAAGCAAGTGCCGTAAAAATTTTGTTTTCTTTTGGAAAGATTTCTGGAGAAATTTTACACAGTTGAAGAAGTTCGTTTTTCCGCTGTTCAGAAAGCTTTTCAATTAAAAAATCAGGATTTTCTGGTCCGAGTTTTGCAATGCCTTCAATCATAAGCTCAACAATCTGAAGTGCAAAATTTTCAGGTACTTTCTGAACCAGTCCCATTTTTATGAATTTTTCCTGAACTTTTACAAAATAAAAAATTGTCATGCCGCTGAAAACATGTTTTGCAAATTCAGTCACATTCGTTGAAATTGTCTGTGTTCTTAGAAAAACCGGTACATTGCGGGATTGTAATTCATTAAAAACTTTTTCTTCATAATTTTGAACAGATGACATCTGTGCTATGAAATAATTGATGTAATTTGGATTTTGAAGAAAGTAGTGTATAAGATTTGCAAGAGGAATTTTGGATGAAGCTGCATCGGATGCATTAATTTTTGAAAGATATTCTGCTAAATCGTCAAAAAGCCTCTTTTCCATTGCAGAAAGAACTTCTTCCTTTCCCTTAAAGTGACGGTAAATTGCAGGCTTAGTGATACCAACGCGTTCTGCCAGTTCATTCATGGAGAACATGTTATAGCGGGGTTCTTCAAGAAAGGAGAATGCCGCATCGAGAATTAATTCTTTTGTTGGTTTTGAATATTTTTCGTTTGTCATTGATAGTTACCGAACATCCGGTAACTAGAATATACCGAACATTCGGTAACAAGTCAATGAATTTCTTTTGCACGTTCTTTGAATTCGTCAAGATTTTCGCATTTCAGCTCTTCTGCGATATTAAACTCACTTTCTGATTTTTCATTTTCGCCGGAAGCTGCATAAGCTATGGCCAGATTCGCATGAATTACTGCAATTTTCGGTTCCAGTTCCGAAGCTTTTTTCAGATTTTCAACTGCTTCTGCATATTTTTTCTGACCAAGATACATTGAGCCAAGGCTTGCATAGGCTTCACCTTTCTGAGGATTTAATTCAACTGCCTTACGGTAAGCTTCTTCTGCCTCGGTGTCACGCTGTAAAAGATGGTATGTCATTCCAAGTGAAACCAGATTTCTGTATTCCGGCCTCAGTTCGCAGCTTTTTTTCTGGTAAACAACAGCATTTTCTAAATCTTCCTGCTGAAGATAAATACTTGCAATCATATTACAGATTAATTCCTGAGAATAATTTGATTCTTCGCCGGCAGCTTCATTAAAAAGAGAAAGGGCTTCTTCATAATTCTGATTCTGATAAGCTCTCATTGCTCTTTGAATGGTTAAATCACCCGGCTTTGAGCATGAAATTAAAAAAAATACGATAAAAACTGGTAAAATTTTAAAAAAAATCTTCATAAGTTAATTCCTTTTTTTAAGATATTACCATAAACATGTAGTGTAAAACTAGCGACTAAAATTAAGATATATGATAGTATACTGTCTCAAATAGGAGCAAAAAATGTCCGTACCTGAGATTTTTGGAAGCATGGTTTTTAACGATGATGTGATGAGGGCCCGTCTGCCGAAAGACACTTACAAATCACTGCGCAAAACGATTCAGCAGGGCTCACCGCTTGAGCTTGATGTTGCAAATGTCGTTGCAAATGCAATGAAAGACTGGGCAATCGAAAAGGGGGCAACCCACTTCACTCACTGGTTTCAGCCGCTCACAGGCGTTACTGCCGAAAAGCACGATTCTTTCATCTCTCCGAACGGTTCGGGCGTTATCATGGAATTTTCGGGCAAGGAGCTTGTAAAAGGCGAAGTTGACGGCTCTTCTTTCCCTTCAGGCGGCTTACGCGACACTTACGAAGCACGCGGCTACACTGCATGGGATCCTACAAGCTATGCTTTCATTAAAGACGGCTCACTTTACATTCCGACCGCATTCTGTTCTTACACAGGTGAATCTCTCGACAAAAAAACTCCGCTCCTGCGTTCAATGCAGGCTCTCAATACTCAGGCACTTCGAATCCTGCGTCTTTTTGGAAATACATCTGCAAAGCGCGTAATTACAACTGTTGGTCCTGAGCAGGAATATTTTTTAATCGACAAAAAACTCTGGGAACAGCGCAAAGATTTAATCTTTACAGGCCGCACGCTTTTTGGTTCAATGCCTCCGAAAGGTCAGGAAATGGACGACCACTACTACGGCTCAATCAAACCGCGAATCGCTGAATTTATGGCAGACTTGGACAACGAGCTTTGGAAGCTCGGCATTTTGAGCAAGACAAAGCACAACGAAGTTGCTCCTGCCCAGCACGAAATGGCTCCGATTTTTACAACCACAAACCTGAGCGCCGACCAGAATCAGCTCACAATGCAGCTGATGAAACAGGTTGCCTTGAAGCACGGGCTATATTGCTTGCTTGCCGAAAAGCCTTTTGCGGGCGTAAACGGTTCGGGAAAGCACAATAACTGGTCAATGAGTACCGATGACGGCTTTAACCTTCTTGAACCGGGCGAAACTCCGCGCGAAAACGCACAGTTCCTTCTCATGCTCACGGCAGTCATTCAGGCGGTCGACAAGCATCAGGATTTGCTCCGTGACAGCGTAGCTAGCGCCGGAAACGATCACCGCTTGGGAGCAAATGAGGCACCACCGGCAATAATTTCAATGTTCATCGGGGATGAATTGCAGGCTGTTTTGGACTCAATCGAAACCGGCTCTCCTTACAGTCAGAAAACTCACGAAAAAATGCAGATTGGAGTTTCTGTCCTTCCGGCAATCCCGAAGGACACTACCGACCGTAACCGCACAAGCCCGTTTGCATTTACAGGAAACAAATTTGAATTCCGCTCGCTTGGTTCTTCTCTTTCAATTTCAGGTCCGAACGTTGTTCTGAACACAATTGTTGCAGAAACTCTCGACGAATTTGCAACAAGACTCGAAAATTCAACTGATTTGAATACTGATTTGCAGAATCTTATCAAAGAAAAAATCGTTGAACACAAAAAAATCATCTTCAACGGTAACGGCTACGATGATGAATGGGTTAAAGAAGCTGAAAAACGCGGTCTTTTGAACCTTAAAACCTTGCCTGATGCAATGGAACGCTATCTTGATTCACAGAATATCGAAATGTTCAGCAAGTACGGCGTTTACACCGAAACCGAAATGAAGAGCCACCATGAAGTTAAGCTCGAAAAATACTCAAAAGTGCTCAATATCGAAGTAAACACTATGCTCGACATGATTTACAAAGATATTCTTCCTGCAAGCTATGCTTACATGAGTGATGTTGCAGAAAGTGCTTCCCGTGTAGCTTCGGTTGTTCCGGGCGTAAAATGCACTGCCCAGTCAAATGTCCTCAAAAAAATCAGCGCACTGGCAGACAAACTTGATTCTGAAACACAAAAGCTTTCAAAAATACACGACGAAGCAGAAAAAATCGCAGATATTCCTCAGCAGGCACGTTTCTATGTGGATAAAGTAATTCCGCAGATGGAAGCTACCCGTGCAGTCGCAGACGAAATCGAGCCGGTTTTAGGCGAAAAATACAAGCCGTATCCTTCATATTCGGACTTGTTATTTAGGGTATAAAACAAAAAAAGGCTGTTTCTGAAGTTTCAGAACAGCCTTTTTTTATCGTCACGACATGGATGTCGTTAGTTTCTAAAACTATGAATCGGTGCAGGAATTCTTCCGCCACGGTTAATAAAGTCTGCGCAGCTGAACCTGCTTACAGGCATGACAGGGCAGCCGCCCAAAAGACCGCCGAATTCAATCCAGTCACCGGCTTTTTTGCCCGGAGCCGGAATTAATCGTACGGCGGTTGTTTTGTTGTTTACCATACCGATTGCAAATTCGTCTGCCATAATGCCGGAAATAGTTGTTGCAGGAGTGTCGCCCGGAATTGCAATCATATCTAAGCCTACTGAGCAGACAGTTGTCATTGCTTCAAGTTTTTCAAGGCAGATAGAACCCTGTTTTACTGCGTTAATCATGCCTTCATCTTCTGAAACAGGAATAAATGCACCTGAAAGACCGCCTACGCTTGTTGAAGCCATAACACCGCCTTTTTTAACCATGTCGGTAAGCATTGCAAGGGCAGCCGTAGTTCCAGGGCATCCTGCTCCTTCAAGACCGATTTCTTCGAGAATGCGGGCAACAGAATCGCCTACAGCCGGTGTCGGTGCAAGAGAAAGGTCGAGAATACCAAAATCAACTCCAAGACGGCTTGCAGCTTCGGCTCCTACAAGCTGACCCAAACGGGTGATTTTGAACGCCATTTTTTTGATTCCTTCTGCAAGCTCATTTATAGGCTTTCCTTTGTAGTCGCGTGCAGCAGCTAAAATAACACCGGGACCACTTACACCGACATTGATAACACAGTCAGCCTCTCCCGGTCCGTGGAAAGCACCTGCCATGAAAGGGTTGTCTTCAGGAGCATTGCAGAACACTACGAGTTTTGAACAGCCGTTAATTTCACAGTGAGCGCTTGCTTCACTTGTTTTTTTGATTGTTTCGCCCATAAGTTTTACGGCATCCATATTGATTCCGCTTTTTGTACTTCCGACATTTACGCTTGAGCATACAAAATCAGTGGTTGCGAGTGCTTCCGGAATTGAATCGATTAAAATGCGGTCTGCCGGAGTAATTCCTTTCTGGACAAGGGCAGAAAATCCGCCGATAAAGTTGATTCCAAGCTCTTTTGCACAGCGGTCGAGGGTTTTGCAGTATTCAACATAAGATTTTGCCCCGCTGGCTCCTGCAACAAGTGCAATCGGAGTAACAGAAACGCGTTTGTTGATAATCGGAACGCCAAGCTCTTTTTCGATATCCTGTCCAACTTTGACGAGATTTCCCGCCTTTTTCATAATTTTGTCGTAAATTTTTTGATTGGCTTTTTTTGAATCTGAATCAGCACAATCTAAAAGAGAAATTCCCATTGTGATACAGCGCACATCAAGTTTGTGGCGCATAAACATATTTACAGTTTCCTGAATTTCAACCGGTGTAAAGAGCATAGTATTCTCCTGCAGTAACAGTATTGCCAGGGTAAAATCTGAAGCAATCTGCTACATCATACAGAAAAAAAGCGTAATGTTCAAATATGCCTTTTTTTATTAAAATACTTATATGAAATCACAGTTAACCACACTTTGTTATATCGAAAAAAATGACTGCTACCTTATGCTTCACAGAATCACTAAAAAAAATGATATTAATCATGATAAATGGATTGGTGTCGGCGGTCATTTTGAAGAAAAGGAAAGTCCTGAAGACTGTCTTTTACGCGAAGTCAAGGAAGAAACAGGCCTTACACTTGATAATTACAGATTCCGGGGCATTGTTACCTTTATTTCTGATGATGAAAAAGCCGAATACATGCATTTATTTACAGCCGATAAATTTCATGGTGAAATTATTGATTGTGATGAAGGTAAATTAGAATGGTATCCAATAAATAAAATCGACGCACTTGAACTCTGGGAAGGGGATAAAATATTTTTTAAACTTCTCAGAGAAAATGCGCCGTTTTTTTCGCTTAAACTTGTTTATCAGAAAGGAAAGTTAATCGAAAGCGTATTAAATGGAATCCCGCAAAAGTTTTAATCTGCAAGGCTGTTTAAGATGCCAGCTCCCCGCTCACTTTCTGAATTTCTTCAAGTTTTGCCAGTGTTTTTCCGGAATCAATCGCTTCGAGAGCCATTGCGTAGCCGTCTTTGAGCGTTCGGGCTTTTCCGCAAAGATACAAAACTGCTCCCGCATTCAGGCCCACGGCGTACCGGATTGTTTTTCTTCCCTTTCCGTTCAAGACTTCCATTGCAAGAGCCGCATTGTCCGCACCGTTTCCGCCGTAAAGCTCCTTTTCGTCAGCGTCAGTGATTCCGAAATTTTTCGGGTCAATCGAATACTGATTCTGGTTTCCTTTTTCGTCAATCTGATAGACATTTGTGATTGCGCATGGAGAAATTTCATCGTAGCCGTCTTCAGAATTGACAACCATGACCCGCTTTGCTCCGAGCGATTTTGCCGCATGAGCGTAATCTTTTAAAAGTTCCTTTGAATAAACGCCCAAGACTTCATATTCGGCGTTCGCAGGATTTAAAAGAGGCCCCAACACATTGAAAACGGTTTTGATTCCAAGTGCCTTTCTGATTGGAGCGGCAAAACGCATTGCGGCGTGGTAAACCGGAGCCATCAAAAAGCCGAAGCCCGTTTTTCTGATAAGCTCAGCCGTTTTTTCAGGAGCTGCCATAATGTTGATTCCAAGGTTCTCAAAAAAGTCAGCTGCACCCGATTTTGAAGAGACCGCACGGTTTCCGTGCTTTGCCATCGCTTGTCCGCAGCTTGAAGCTGTAAGTGCCGAAAGAGAAGATATATTGAAACTTCCCTTTCCGTCACCGCCAGTTCCGACGATTTCCGCAAGACCTAAGGAGCTTGCTCCGACTTTTTCCAAAGGGAATGCCGTCTTCTTTTTGAGCATTGCGCTTGCCGCACCTGCCATTTCATCGGCTGTAGGAAGCCCGCGGGCAGCCATTGCGGTAAGAACAGCCGAAGCGATTTTTTCGTCCATTTCGCCTTCCGCAAGCTCGCCGATGAAAGATTCCGCCTGTTCACGGCTCAAAGGCTTTTTTTCGTCAATCAGCTGCTTTAAAAGTGCTGCGTAAGATGTGTTCTCTCGCTTGTAGTTCAAAAATGCTTTGAAAAGCTCGTCGCCCTTTTCGCTTGCGATTGATTCCGGGTGAAACTGAACGCCTTCGATTACAAGCGATTTGTGGCGGACTCCCATGATGTCTCCGTCCTGAGCGCGGGCTGTCACTTCAAATTCTTGTGAGAGCGTGTTTTCGTCGATTACGAGCGAGTGATAGCGCGTGAAATTGCATTTTGCACCCACATTTCGGAATATTCCTTTGCCGTCAGTCTTAATTTCTTCGACGATTCCGTGGCGGATATACTTTGCGCTAATAATTTTTGCACCAAAGGCCGCACCAATTGCCTGATGGCCAAGGCAGATTCCCAAAACCGGAACTTTTCCTGCAAAATGGCGGATTACCTCGATTGAAATACCAGCTTCTTCCGGTGTTCCAGGACCAGGTCCTACAACGATGTGGCTGGGGTTTGCCTCTTCTATTTCTGCGACAGAGGCTTCTTCTGAGCGGAAAACACACACTTTCTGTCCGGAAACACGCTCTAAATTCTGTACGATGTTGAATGTAAAACTGTCTTTGTTATCGATAAATGCAATCATTTTTTTCCTCCTTCAAAAACGCTTCTTAACGCACCGAGCTTTTCATTCGTCTCTTCCCATTCACGGCCGGCATTGCTGTCGTAAACGATGCCGCCGCCTGCCTGTAAGCTCCAGACTTTTCCCTGCTTTAAGGCACAGCGGATTGCAATACAGAAATCCAAATCGCCGTTTGACTGAATGTATCCTACCGCTCCTGCATAAAAACGCCGTTTTGTTTTTTCAAGGCGGCTTAAAATCTGAATTGCACTGATTTTAGGCGCTCCTGAGACAGTTCCGGCAGGGAAGGCCGCGCGCAGAACCTGAATTGCCTTATAAAGCGGATTCACTTTTCCCTGAACATCAGAAACGATGTGCATTACATGGCTGAAAAGTTCCACATCCATAAAACGGTTCACTTCAACGCTTCCGTTCGTGCAGACTCTGCCCAAATCGTTGCGTGCCAGATCTACAAGCATTAAATGCTCAGCCTTTTCTTTTGCATCTGAAAGAAGATTCTGCTTAAGTTCTTCATCTTCGCTGCTGTTTTTACCACGCCGGCGGGTGCCTGCAATCGGTCGGATAGAAGCGATTCCTTCGCGCACGCGCACAAGGCTTTCAGGTGATGAACCAATCAGCTGCCGCTCTCCAAAATCAATGTAGAAAAGGTACGGACTCGGGTTCACAGCCCTCAGACGGCGGTAAATTTCTAAGGCAGAGTTTTCACATTCAAGCTGCAGCCGGCGGCTTGGAACTGCCTGCAAAAGATTTCCTGCGATTATTTCCTTTTTGATTGCTTCAACTTTTTCCTTATATTCACGCTCGCTCTGTTCAAGATTTGTGATTGTCTTAACTTCGCACGGCTCTTCAGGGGCTGAAAGATAAGAAAAATCCATGTCGTTCAGGCGTTTTTTTAAGTTTGAAACAGCTTTTTCAAGGTCAATCTGATGTTCATTGTAATTAAGGGCAAAAATATGAAGTCTTTCAGTAAAATGGTCAAAAACAACGTAAATATGACCAGCAACAAACTCGCTTTCAGGAATGTGAAGCTCATCTGTCTGAGGGGCAAGTGTAATCGTGTCGCATCGGGCACAGAATTCGTAACTTAAATAGCCAAGACCGCTTGAAGGAACAGGTATTGTATTCGCACTTTCTTTGCCTTCTTCATCACGAACGACAGTCAAATCATTCTGAGCGGCAACATATAAAAGTGCGTCCAGAATATCCGGAGTGTGAAGAACTCGGCTTCCCGGAGCAATTGTTTCTCCGGTAGTATTTTTTTCTTTGTAAGGAAGACGCCGCCCGTCAATCAAAAAGGCAACACCTTCATCGTCCTGCACAATGTGAAATGCCGGCTCCAAAAGAAGGATTGAATAACGCTCCTTTCCTCGTGCAAAACTTGCGCTTTCTAAAATTGCCGAAGCCCCGATTTTTCGTGCAAGAGAAAGCGGCGTGTATCTGTCGCATGGCAGTGAAAAGTAAATCGAATCAGTCCGTGTCATATATCTGCTCCTATGTTTCTGTTTATAGAAACAGTTTATAACAGATGTCTGTTTCTGTCAATAGAAACAAGTATCTTTTATAATTTTTCTTTCCAAAAAAATCATAGATTTTTTGAGACTCGCTAAAAACGCTCCTTGAGCGTTTTTCCGGCTGCGCCGTCGCTCCCTATGTTTATAGAAACATTGTTAATTTTTTAGGGAATTGAGATGTATTTTGCTTTTTGTTATAATTTTTTTATGGTTAAACCGCTTATCTGTCTTTGTCTTACAGGTGCTTCAATCGAAGAAGACCTTGCCCTTATAAAAAGATACCGTTCATATATTGATCTTGTAGAACTTAGAGTTGATTTTTTAGACGAAAATGACCGCCTTAATATCCGTGATTTTCCTTCACGTGCAGGTCTTCCCTGTATTCTTACAATCAGACGCACAATTGACGGAGGGCAGTATGCTGAAGGCGAAGCAGCCCGTTCCATGCTTTTTGCCAGAGCACTTGCATTTGCAGATGAAGATAAACGAAAAAATTTTGCTTACGTCGATTTTGAAGAAGATTTTCATATTCCAAGTCTTCAGGATGCAGCTTTAGCGTACGGAACAAAAATCATCCGTTCATTTCATGATATGAAAAATCCTGTAAAAAATCTTGCTGAAAAATTAAGGGCAATGCGTTCTTCACGTTTTGAAATCCCGAAAATTGCTTTTATGCCAAAAAGCCTTGCAGATGTTACGGATATGTACAGGGCAATGCAGCATTTTGAAGGTTCGGATCAGATTATAGTTGCCATGGGGTCAATCGGACTTCCAACACGAATTCTTGCAGAAAAATTTCATTCATATCTTACATATACTTCTCCTGCTGATCTGGAATTAAGTCTTTCTGATATAGGACATACAGACCCGAAAACACTTGAAGAAATTTATCACTTTCATGACATCAATGGCTCAACAAAAATTTTTGGAATTACCGGTTACCCATTAAAATATACATCAAGCCCAAAAATGCATAATACTCTGTTCAAAGAGGAAAAAATCAATTCAGTTTATATTCCATTTAAATCTGAAACAGCTTCTGATGCTGCTGAATTTGCAAGAGAATTAGGAATAAAGGGCTTTTCTGTTACGATTCCTCACAAAGAAGAAATAATAAAGTATTTGTCAGAAGTTGATGAAAAAGTTAAGGAAATCGGGGCCTGCAACACTGTTATAAATAAAAACGGTGTCTGGACCGGATATAATACTGACTGTACCGGCTTTTCAAAGGCTCTTCTTGAATTTACCGGTTTAAAAAATCTGAAACACAAAAAAGTTGCCATTATTGGAGCAGGCGGTGCTGCAAAAGCTGTTGCGTATGCTGTAAAGGAACTTGGCGGAAAAGCCTGTATTTTTAATCGCACGGTAACAAAAGCCCGTTCTCTTGCTGATAAATTTGGTTTTGCATATGCAACCCTTGGCTATGAAACAACAGAGCTTCTTAAAAAATACTCTGAAATCATAATTCAGACTACATCAAAGGGAATGGGCTCTACTGAATCTTCCAGTGAAGCAAACGATCCGCTCTGGTATTATGATTTTACAGGAAATGAAATGGTTTATGATATTGTTTATGAACCGGCTGTAACACCGATTATGGAACGGGCAGAAAAAGCAGGCTGCAAAGTACATAACGGTTATACAATGCTGAAATATCAGGGAGAAGAACAGTTCAGACTTTTCAAGTCAGTAAAATAAGGAAAAAGGTATGGCACTTTCACAAAATGAACAGAAAATTCTGGCTGCAAAAACGGCAGTAGATACCCTTATTGAACAGGGAAAAATTTTTTCTGGGATGAAGATTGGACTTGGGACAGGCAGTACGGCTCTTCCGGCTGTAAAACGCCTCTCAGAAAGAATTCAGGACGGCACTCTGCGCGATATAAAAGCAGTTGTAACAAGTTTTCAGACAGAAAATTACTGTAAAGATTTAGGAATTCCTGTATTTACACTCAATGACCGTGAAATAAATGCGGAACTCGATCTTGCAATTGACGGTGCAGACGAAATTGATCCGGAAAACAATCTGATTAAAGGCGGCGGTGCTGCACATCTTCTTGAAAAAATCGTTGAATATAATTCAAAAGAACTTGCAATCGTTGCAGATGAATCAAAATCAGTTGCTCATATGGGAACAAAATTTCCTCTCCCGGTAGAAATCATCGGCGGAGCAAGAAGAGCTGTCGAAAAAAAACTTAATGAACTTGGAGCAAAATGTGTTCTGCGTGAAGGAGTGCGTAAATGCGGTCCTGTAATTACTGATAACGGAAATCAGATTCTTGACTGTACCTGGGAAAATCCTGTAAACCCTGTCGAAATGGAAGAAAAGATTTCAAAAATCGTCGGCGTCGTTGAAGTAGGCTTTTTTACAAAAAACAAGCCGACGGCTTTTATCGCACATTCTGACGGAAGTGTAGAAATCAGATAATTACATTTCAACAGATTCTGCTTTCACATAATTATATGTAATATCATCAGGAAGAATTGCAGTGACATAAGCACCTGTCACTGTAATTTCTTTTCCTTCTTCCGGTTCAACACCGTTAAAATCATAATGAAATTCAATACCCTGTTTACAGCAGGCAAGTGCATCAGAAATAATAACTGCGTAAGTTTTTCCGCCTGTTGCCGGAGATTTTTCATAAACTGTAAAAGTTCCTTTCATTTTAATAACTTTGCCGTTGTAAAGCTCCGGATCAATCATCATGTTAAAAACTTCAGCGTATACCATGTTTGCGTTCATTGAAGAAAGGTCGTAGTCAATTTTTGCACCGTCTGAACTTTGTGCTGATTTGGCAGATACAGCTTCATTTTGAATCAACGCAGCTTCTTCTGAAACATTAATCTGTTTTTCTTTACAGGAAATGAAAGCTGAAATCACCAGAAACAATGTAAAAATCTTTTTCATAAATGTTAGCTCCTTATTTTTCCTGTAATATAGCAGACAATAAATGCAAGTAAATCTGCGGCTACAATTGTTGAACCGACCGGCGTTCCTGCAGGAACTGAAACTAAAAGTCCTGCAAGTGCACAGCTGACACTGATTATTACAGAACAGATTGTAACAGATTTAAAGCTTTTGAAAACCCGCATGCTTGCAAGAGCCGGAAAAATTACCAGGGCGGAAATTAAGAGAGAGCCGACAAGATTCATTGCAAGCACGATAATAACGGCAATAATTATTGCAATAACAAGATTATAAGCACCGGCATGGGTTCCTACAGCCTGAGCAAATGATTCATCAAAAGTTACGGCAAAAATTTTATTGTAAAACACAATAAAAGCTGCAATTACTACAAGAGAAAGTGAAACACAAAGCCAGACTTCTGCAGAAGTGAGTGTAAGAATTGAATACGAGCCGAAAAGTGTTGTACAGACATCTCCTGAAAGGTTGTTGGATGGTTTAAAAATATTTAAAAGCAGGTAACCCAAAGCAAGAGAAGCTACAGAAATCATGGCAACAGCTGCATCTCCCTGAATTTTTGTGTTTTTACCTGTTCTTAAAAGCAGAATTGCCGCAATTACGGTGACAGGAAGTACCAGATACATGTTGTTTGTAAGGTTTAAGACTGCTGCAACTGCCATTGCTCCAAAAGCCACATGACTTAACCCGTCACCGATAAAGCTGAACCTTTTAAGAACGAGCGTAACGCCAAGCAGGGAAGAGCAGAGCGAAACTAAAATACCTGCAATAAAAGCCCGCTGAACAAAAGGAAAATTGAGGTGAAAGGTGCTGATAATTTCCTGTAACATTTAAATTCTCCTTCCTATGATTTTTTGAATCTGTCCGTTGCAGTCAGGGCAGGTAGTTTTGTGAATAAACTGTTCTTTTGTGCCGAAGAAAATACTTTCGCCGATGTGAAGAACATGAGTTGCATAATTTAAGGCGGCTTCTACATCATGGCTTATCATAATAATTGTGATTCCTTCTTTATGAAGGCTTTCTATTAAATCATACATTTCCTGCTGCGCGGCCGGATCCAGAGCACTTACCGGCTCATCAAGAAAAAGCATTTTCTGGGTCGCACATAAAGCACGGGCTAAAAGAACACGCTGCTGCTGACCTCCGGAAAGTTCGCGGTAGCATTTTTTTGCTAAATCAGTAATTCCCATTTTTGCCATGGAACGGGCCGCTAAAAGCCGTTCGCTTTTAATGTAAAAAGGCCGTTTTCCGCATCTGGACTGGCATCCGGAAAGAACTATTTCACGTACACTGGCCGGAAAATCTTTTTGAATCATTGTCTGCTGCGGAAGATAACCGATTTCATCTGCCATTAAGCCGTCTCCGGTGTAAATCCGGCCTTCAATCGGCTTTACCAGATGAAGGATTGTTTTCATTAAGGTGGTTTTTCCGCTGCCGTTTTCACCTAGAATACAAAGATAATCACCTGCATTCACGCTGAAAGAGAGATTTCTGATGATGATTTTTGAATCATAACCAAGGGTTAGATTTTCACAGGTAAGTTGTGCCATATAAATTCCAGTTTATATTTTTATTTAAGTGCTTCTAAATTTACGCGCATGATATCGTAATAATTTGCGCCCTTGTTTGCCTGTTTTAATGTTGTAGACTGCATTGAATCTAAGACAACAGTTTTACAGTCTTTCTGATGCGAGCTTGAAATTACTGTGCGGGCAATTTTTTTGTCAGAACTTTCTGTAACAAAAACAGTATTAACATTAAGTTCATCTGCTTTACCTGCTAAAAAAGCGATTGTTTCAAAACTTGCTTCTGTTTCTGCAGAACAACCGTTGAAAGCAGCATAGTATTTAATTCCAAATTCATCGGTCAGGTAGCGGAACGGGAACCGGTCACAGACAATTATTGTTTTGTCTGCAAAAGCCGATGAATACTCGCTTTTCAGTGCAGATAATCCCTGAATATAAGATACAAGGTTTGCCATATAGATTTGGGAATTGGCCTCATCTTTTTCCATAAGTGCACGGGCAATTTCATTAGAAGAAGCGATTGCATTATTTAAAGAAAGCCATACATGCTCGTCGTATTCATGGTCATGTTCTTCGCTTTCCTGTATTTCTTCACTTTCCTGCATTCCTTCGACTGTTTCTTCTTCTTTAAGAAAGCCTTTTAAAACATCCATAAGATTGATAACAATCATATTTTCATTTTTTGAATTTTTAAGTGCATCGCTTACCCATTCGTCAGATTCTCCGCCGACATAAATAAAAATGTCTGATGTGGAAATTTTTACTATATCAGATGCAGACGGCTGATAAGAGTGCATGTCAACACCGTCTTTTAAAAGGAGATCTACTTTGACAGAATCATTTCCGGCACTCAGATTTTTTGCCCAGTCATAAAGAGGAAAAATTGTAGCAAGTACATTGACTTTTGCTGATTTTCCATTTTCTGAATTTACTGCCTTTTCACGGCATGCGGTAAGTCCAGAAAAAAGACAGACTGCCATTAAAATAGTAAGAATTTTTTTCATAAAATAAGCTCCTTAATTTTTTTTTAGAATGAATTACTCATTTCGGGATGTACATTGTCTGCAGGTACCGTAAAGCGTTGTTTCGCTTTTACTGATTTCAAAACCGTCGGCTTCTTCAACATCTTTAACAAGCTTTTCAGTCTGAACGCTTTCCAGATGAAAAATTTTACCGCATTTTGTACATGAAAGGTGAATATGGTTTTTACATTCAGAATTGTCGAAAAACTGATAAAATGATTCATTTGTACCGTTTTTTTTGACACGCTTGATTTTCTGCTCGTTTTCAAGTTCTGCCAGATTTCTGTAAACAGAGCTTTTACTGATGTTTTTATCGGACAAAGACAGGGCGATTTCTTTTGCCGAAAAAGTTTTGTCGGGATTTTCTGAGAGAAAATTAAGCAGTATTGAACGTTGTTCTGTGTTGTATGTCATATGATTTGCGAATGATTCTCAAATTAAAACAGAATTATAAATATTATTCAAGTGAATTTTTTCTTTATTATTAAAAATGCTGTGTTATAATGAAAATAATTATGTTTTTAAAAGTAGGAAAAGATTTAAAAGTTGCTTTATTTGTAATATTCTGCATTTTACTAAACCTTACAGGTAAGTTTTTTGCTTCGTATTTCCAGCTTCCTTTTTGGTTAGATTCATTCGGGACTGTAATTTCTGCATATTCACTAGGACCTTTCTGCGGGGCAGTAATAGGGCTTACAATGAATGTTCTTTACAGTTCAAATAATCCAATATCTTATGCATACAGCTTGACAAGTATTTCAATTGCTTTAATTGTCGGAATATGTGGCCGTAAAAAATATTTTAATAGTTTTTATGGGACTGCATGTGCAACATTTCTTGTCACGTTTTTTTCAGTGATTATTTCTGTTACAGTCAGCTGGGTTTATGCAAAGGGAATGACAGGAAATCTCTGGGGAGACGGTGTAATCCGTTTTCTTGAAGAGCAGGGGTTTCCAATCTTTTTAAGTTCCATTGCAGGGCAGTTTTATATTGATTTTCTTGATAAAACCATAACACTTTTATTTCTGTATCTGACAATAAAAATCTGGCGTAAACGAAATAAAATTGAGAGACAGACCAAAATTAACATTAAAAAGATTTCGAAAAAGATTCATTTTACTCCGGTTCTTGTACTCTTTTTGATTTTTACAGCTAATCAAAATGCAGATTCAGAAAATTCATACCACGGCTTTAATTCTTATGTTCAGACAATTTATTCAAGCAGTACAGGACTTCCCTGTGGTGAAGCAAATGATATTGTTCAAACCAGCGACGGCATTTTATGGATTGGAACTTACGCAGGCCTTTACCGGTACAATGGCAGTGAATTCAAATGGATGAACGAATATGAAAAGGTCAGAAGCGTTAACTGTCTTTATGCTGATGAAGAAGGCCGGCTTTGGATTGGAACGAACGACAACGGACTTTCAATCTGCATTAACGAAAAAATCGTAAACACGCTGGATAGTGATGAAGGCCTTATATCAAATTCTGTCCGGGCTATTGTAAAGGGCAGCGACGGTTATTATTACATCGGAACAAGCACAGGCATTCTGGTTCTTGAATTAAACAGCGGACTTAGAGTCTGCAATATCATAAAGGATCCGGGCTACATAGTCAGTCTTTCTGCTGATTCCACAGGTTTTGTTTCCGCAGTTTCTTCAAGAGGAGAACTTTTTATTCTCAATGAAACTGAAGTCCGTTATTCACAAAAATTAAACGCCGCTAAAGAAATATATACGGCATGTGCTTTTGATGAAGACGGATATTTATATGCAGGAACTTCATCTAACAGGATTTTTAAATATGAAATTACTGAAGAAGAAGCCGGTTTAATAAATACTTTTGAATGTGATTCACTGCACACCCTCAATAAAATTTATTTTGAAGGGGAACGAATTTTTGTCTGTGCTGACAATGGAATCGGTTATCTGGATAAAAATCAGGAATTTACAAAAATAAATACCGGAAGTTTTAATAATTCAATCGATAACATGACAATCGATTATCAGGGAAATTACTGGTTTACATCTTCAAGACAGGGACTTTTAAGGCTTTCTGCATCTTCTTTTGTAAATCTTTACAGTTCTTTAGGAATCAAAGAAAGTGTTGTAAATTCTGTACAGGAATGGAACGGAGTTTTATACGCCGGAACCGATAAAGGCCTGGATGCCATAAAAGATAACAGACAGATTAAAAACAGGTTTACAGCTTTATTTTCAGACACTAATTCCATCCGAATCAGGTGTTTAAAAAAAGATTCAAAAAATAATCTCTGGGTTTGTACCTACGGAAACGGTCTTTTTTGTCTGAATGAAAACGGCACAAGTGCGGTATATAATTCTTCCCTTGGAATTGGAAACCGGATAAGAGTCTGTATTGAAATGCAGGACGGCACGATTGCCGCATCAAGTAATCTCGGTATTTCTTTTATAAAAGACGGTAAAGTCATTAACACGGTAACCCGGAACGACGGTCTTACAAATTCAATGATACTTTCGCTCCTTGAAGCAAAAAACGGCACAATTCTGGCAGGAAGTGACGGGGACGGCCTTGTTGTAATTCGTAAAGGAAAGGTAGAACAGATACTCGGGCTTAAAGACGGACTTACTTCCGGTGTAATATTACGGACAGTTCCTGAACCAAACGGGAAAGGCTATTTTATTGTGACCAGTAACAGCCTGTGTTATATGAATACAGAATTTAAAATCTATCCGCTGAAAAATTTCCCTTATTTTAATAATTATGATATCTGGACAAATAAGAACGGCAGGCTGTTTGTGCTTGGCAGTGCCGGAATCTATGTGGTTGAAACGGAATCGCTTTTGACAGGAAAAGGAATCCTTCAATATGACCTGCTGGATTCAAAAAGCGGCTTAAATTCGGCATTAACGGCAAATGCATGGAATTACTGTGACGAATTTGAAAATCTGTATCTGTCATGCGGAACTGGTGTATATGTTGTAAATATGAACGATTATATTTCCGGCAAGCGTTCTTACCGGATGATGGTTTCTTCAGTACGGATTGATTCCGTAAAATTTCCGATTGAACGGAGCGAACCTCTCATGGTTAACCGGAATACTTCTAAAATAGAATTTTTCCCGGAAGTTGTAAATTATACTGTACTTGATCCGCTTGTAAGTTACTGGCTTGAAGGATTTGATGCAAAAGAAATTATTATTCCTCAAAGTGCACTGACCAGCGTAACTTATACAAACCTGCCTTCGGGAAATTATAAATTTCATCTTGCAGTTCTTGATAAAGACCAGAATGTTATCGAAAAAAACACTTATGAAATCATAAAAGAGAAAGATATAAACGATACTCAGTATTTTAAATTTTATCTGCTTTTAGTTATGGCAATTTTTGTTGCATGGGTAACATGGTTTTTTGTAAGAAGACAGGTAAAAACACGCCTGGACATTCAGAAAAAAGAACTCGAATTTGCAAAAGAACAGGTAAGAATGGGTAACGAAACAATTCTTGCTATTGCAAAAACAGTTGATGCCAAGGACGAAAACACAAGCCAGCATTCAATGCGGGTTTCAGAATATTCTGTCATGATTGCAAAAGAGCTTGGTTTTAATGATGATGAATGTGAAAATCTAAGAAAAGCAGCCCTTCTTCATGATATCGGAAAAATCGGTATTCCTGACCGCATTTTAAATAAGCCCGGCCGTCTGGATGATTCAGAATATGCCGTAATGAAAACTCATGTTGTCCGTGGTGCAGAAATTTTAAAAGATTTCACAATGATTGAGCATGTAAGCGATGGTGCCCGTTATCATCATGAAAGATGGGACGGCACCGGTTATGCACAGGGGTTAAAAGGCGAAGAAATTCCTCTCTATGCACGAATAATCGGAATGGCAGACGCTTTTGATGCCATGACGGCAAACCGTGTTTACAGAAAGCAGCTTGATTTTGATTTTGTTCTTGAGGAAATAAAAAGATGCAGCGGTTCACAGTTTGATCCAAAAATTGCCGGAATAATGCTTGCCCTTATCGAAAACAAAAAAATAGATATAGATTCTCTTTATAAAAATTTTAAAAAGTCAGGAGAGTAAAAATGAACAGAAATATATTAATTACACTCATAACTTCTTTTTGCTTTCTTTTGATATTTACACTTACAAGGAATTTTGTAACACCCGGTATTGATCAGGCAGGTCCTTTAAAAATCGGTTTTGCTTACGACGGTGATGAAAGCATTCCCTATACGAACAATTTTATGCGGGTTCAGAATACTCTGCGGGAACAGTTCGGTGATAAAATCGAAATTATCGTCCGGAGCAATATTCCTGTAGATCAGGTAGATGAAGTTCTGGAAGAACTTGTAAATTTAAAATGCTCAATTATTTTTACATCAAGTTATTCACAGGCGATAATAACAAAAGAAATTGCCCAGAAATATCCGGAAGTTCAGTTTTGCCAGGCTTGTGGAGATAATGCTTTAGAGGAGCCGGTTTTAAAGAATTATCACACATTTATGGGTGAAATTTATCAGGGACGGTATATTTCTGGAATTGCGGCAGGATTAAAATTAAAAGAACTGATTGAAAAGAAAATTATTACAGAAGACGAAGCGGTCCTTGGATATGTCGGAGCGTACCCATATTCAGAAATTATTTCTGGTTATACAGCTTTTCTGCTTGGAGCGCGTTCAATAGTTCCAGGTGCAACAATGAAAGTTATGTATACATATACATGGGGAAGTTTTTCTGAAGAAAAAAAATGTGCTGAGCATCTGATTGATGAAGGCTGTGTAATAATCTCGCAGCATTCTGATACAACCGGTACCGCTGTTGCCTGTGAAAAGAATTTTAACAGAAATGTGTTTCACATCGGATGTAATCAAAGTATGCTGAGTATTGCACCTATGACTTCTTTAATCAGTACCAGAATTAACTGGAGTCCGTATGTAACAGGGGCTGTAAAGGCTGTTCTTGAGAAAAAGAAGATTGAATCTGTTGTAAAAGGTCATGTTCACGGCACAGATATATCCGGCGGTTTAGATTCAGGCTGGGTTCAGATTCTTGAAATTAATCCTATAAGTGCAGCTGAAGGCACGGTAGAGGCTATAAATGAAGCAGTTCAGTCCTTAAAAAAAGGAAATGTAAACGTCTTTAAAGGCGATTATATCGGCGTAAATCCTTTTGATGAAGAAGATACTTACAGTCTCAAAAAAGGCTTTAAAGAAAATGCAGACCTGTCTTATCCAGCCTTCTGTTATGTACTGAAAGATGTTATCACAATCGAAGAATGAAACTCGACAGTTTTTCAATTATCTTAGAAGTGAAACTGTATCGCGCCTCCACCAGCGTTCTGTATAAAGGACTGGCGTTTTAAGGTTTGCTGTCTGTGAAATGTACGGCGTTATTACAGTGATTCCTTCTTTTTCGGCAGCAAGCAGAAATCTTTCGACAGAATCATCCCAGCCGTGGCGGGAAAGAATAATTGCCCCCCAGTGAATCGGCATGGCGAGTTTTGCCCCCAAAATCTTTGCGGCTTCTACAGACTGTTCCGGAAATGAATGAACGAGCGGCCACTGAACATCGTACTGACCGCATTCCATCATTGCAAAATCAAAGTCCCCGTATTTTTCGTGGATTTTCTGCCAGTGTGAATTCCAGCCGGAATCTCCGCTTTCAAAAATCCGATGATATTCGTCTTTAAAAACCCAGCTTGCCCAGAGAGTTGACATATTGTCCGTTAAATGCCGGCCGGAAAAATGCTGTGCTGGAGTACAGCCTATTGTAAGACCTTCGTATTCAGTTTCTTCCCACCATGCCATATTTGTGATTTTTTCGGATTTGACTTTCCAGCGCTTAAGGTGATTTTCGACACCGAGCGGGACAATGTAATGTTTTACTTTTTTGTCTATTTCACAGATAACATCATAATCCAGATGATCGTAATGGTCGTGTGAAAGAAGAAGTATGTCTATTTCAGGCAGTTCTGAAATTTTAAATCCCGGATGAGAAAAACGTCTGCTTCCAATCCAGAAAACCGGTGAAATTACTTCAGAAAATACAGGGTCGATTAAAATTCTTAAACCGTGCATTTCAAGTAAAAGCGAAGAATGGCCGAACCAGGTGACTTTAACTTCATCTAAAGCAGGCTTTTCCTGCGGAGTGGTAATAAAATCCGGCTGCTTTACAGGAAATTCAAAATCAGGCCGGCTGGGGTTATTTGAAAAAGTGAACGGATCCGGTTCAGGATTTTTGCTCATCGACATGACAGAAAAATCCTGTTCGTTGTGAAATTTTTTACCGTCAAAATTGGATGCGCGTTCGGCGTAGTTTTTACGGTCTGCCTTGCTTGCCTTACCGCCGAAAGGTTTCCAGGTTTTAAGAAAAACAAAAGCAAAGAGAGTAACAACGGCAATAATGCCTGCAATAACAATGCCGGTTATTGCCAGAATGCGGAGGAATTTTTTCATTTGTTAGAATCTACCCATTTTTGAATACCGGCTACTACATCAGCATCAATCTGATGCTCTACACGGCAGGCATTTTCTTCACACTGATCTTCTGGAAGACCTGTGATTTTCTGTAAAAATACAGTAAGCAGTTTATGACGGTTGTAGACATCTTCTGCCTTTGCCTTGCCTTTTTCGGTTAATTTGAGCATATTTCCCATGCCGAATTCGACAAAACCGTCTTTTTCGAGCAGACTCATTGCCCTGCTTACACTAGGTCTGGAAACAGCAAGTTTATTTGCAACATCAACTGAACGGCAGAATCCGTTTTCTAACTGTAAACGTAATATCGCTTCAAGGTAATCTTCACCACTCTCGTACATATTTATCCTCTGATTTTAATTTCTTTTACCGTAAAATTATATTAGATGAAATCAAATTTATCAAATGTAATTAGTGATTTGAATTAAAAGAAAACCAATCCGAGAATTCCGAGCGGAATCAAATAAAGCGCAAACCATTCAAGTTTTCCACGGCGAATCAGTTTCATTAAGAATGCAAGAGAAAGATATCCCCATGCAAAAGCTGCAAAACATCCGCATAAAACCGGAAGAAAACCTATCTGACTTCCGACTTCGCCCAAATCTTTTGCTTCAAGAATAAATGCTCCCAGAATTGCCGGAATTGAAACAATGAATGAAAACTCACCGGCAGCCTCTCTGTTTACACCGCAAAAAAGGGCGCCTGCAATTGTTGAGCCTGAGCGGCTTACTCCGGGCAAAGTGCCGATTCCCTGCATAAAGCCGATAAAAAGGGACTGGCGGATTGAAATTCCCTGTGATTTTTCAGAATCCACTGAAACTGAGTTTTTCTGTCTTTTTTCCCAGACTGATGAGAAAATTAAAAGAAAAGCCGTAAAAATAAATCCTGCACAGGTAACTTTTAAAGGTAAATCCGGAATCATTTTGCCTGTAAACACACCGATTGTACCGGTTACAAGAGTTGCAAAAATTACGGCAAGAATTGTTTTTCTTCCCAGAGACTCATTTCCTGTAAGAAGGTCGGTTTCTGAGCTGTCAGAGCTGTTCTGGACAGGCTTTCTTAAAATCCAGCGGAATAAAACTGCAAACAGCCGGCCGATTTTTTTTCTGAAATAAAGAACTACAGCTGCAAGAGTTGCAAGATGAAGCATTACGTCAAAAAGAAGCGGAACTTCTTCTAAACCGAATAATTTCTGTGCAACGGCAAGGTGACCGCTTGAAGAAACCGGCAGAAATTCTGCGATTCCCTGTAAAACTCCAAGAATTATTGATTGAAAAACTGACATTTTTATACTCCTTCAAACCAGTTTTTAAAAAGTTCGGGCCATAGTGAACATTCATATTCTGCATTTGTACCGTCTGGATTTGCTGTTTCTTTTGTTGCCAGAGCCAGTGCGTGCTTTCCGCGGTTAAACAGATGGTATTCACATTCAATTTTATTTTCGTATAAAGCATCGGCAAGTAAAAGCGTGTTTTTTGCAGGAACAGCTTCGTCGGCCAGTGTGTGCCATATAAATGCCGGAGGAAAATCAGAAGTGATATTTTTTTCGATTGAAATAACATCACGCATTGTTTTCTGATTAAGTGATTTACAGATTTCAGCTGCTTTGTCTTCTGAAATCGAGCCGATTACATTCTGAATTGAGCCTTCATGGCAGTATTTTTTATCTGCTGTAACAACAGGATAACAGAGACAGAGATAGTCCGGGCGAATCTGCTCACTTTTTAAACCAGTATATTTTTGAAGAAACTGAGAATTCCAGAAACAGCCGAGACTTGCTGCTAAATGACCGCCTGCCGAAAAACCGCATAGAATAATTTTGTCTGAATCGACATTCCAATCATCTGCTTTTAACCTGATTTGTGCAACAGCTGCTGCTAAATCACAAAGTGCGTCCGGAAATTTCATGGGAGCAAGGCTGTAGTGAAGAACTGCTGAATGAAACCCCAGGGAATTCATTTTGACGGCAACAGCTTCCTGTTCACGCTGACCAAAATGAGAATAGCCGCCGCCCGGAATTACAAGTACAAGGGGACGCTTTCTTTCTGCGCTGAATTTCGGATAATTATCAAGAATGTAGGTTGTGAGGGAAATATCTTTGTTTTTCTTGAGTTTGAGAGTTTCGTGAATCATTGAAATAGTTTATACTTTGTTTAAAAAAGAAAAAACCCCGCTTAAAGGAGGAGAAACGGCGGGGTTTATTAAGTGTTGCGATATCTGACAGATACCGCTTTTTTCTTGCTGCTGATTGTATATTAGAGTTTTTGGAGATTTTTTACAAGTAGTTTTTATGAAAATTATTGAAAAATTTGCGTTTTTTTACGAAAATAACAGAAAATTATGCAGATTTTCGCAAGGAGTAACATAAAATGAAAAAAATTGGTATTATTGGAGCTATGGAAGTAGAAGTAAACTTCCTTCGCAGTCTCATGGGCAGTGAAATCAAAAAGACTGAAGCCGGTTCAATTACTTTTGAAGAAGGTAAAATCCATGGGGCAGATGTGGTTCTTTCCCGTTCAGGCGTCGGAAAAGTAAATGCAGCTCTTTGCGCACAGCGGCTTATCCTTCAGTTCGGCTGTACAAATATCATTAACACAGGAATTGCCGGTGCTATGGCTCACGGACTTGGGGTTATGGATTTTGTTGTTTCAACAGACGGCGTTTATCATGATATGGATGCAACCGGTTTTGGTTATAAAAAAGGTCAGGTTCCGCAAATGAATGTTTTTGCTTTTGAAGCAGACAAAAATATGATTGCTGCTGCAAAAAAAGCTTTTGAATCATCAGAACTTGCTCACGGGCACAAAATGATTGAAGGCAGAATTGCAACAGGCGATCAGTTCATCAGTGAGAAGAATATTAAATCACAGATTGCAGAAAATTTTGAACCTGCCTGCGTTGAAATGGAAGGTGCGGCAATTGCTCATGCCTGCTATTTGAATAAAGTTCCTTTTGTAATTCTGCGCTGTATGAGTGATATGGCAGATGATTTAAGTTCAAACGGCTATGATTTTAACGAACCGGTTGCTGCAGAACTGAGTGCCCGCGTTGTTGAAAAGATGATTGAGCTGATATAGAAATACTTGCTGAATAATGTTAAAATAAAACGAAAGTGGGAGTTCTTTTTGAAATGAACAGAATCGAATTGCTCGGCGTTCCTGTTGATGTCTGCCGGCCTGAAAATCTCGAAGAAGAAATCATGAAAATTCTCGAAAAGCCGGGTACAAAACAGATTGTATTCCTTACAATCTGGGATTTGCTTAAAGCACGCAACAAAAAGAAGGACTTCGGAGAATGTCTTAAGAACGCCGATTTAATTCTTCCTGTTTCAAAAAGCATTTTAAAAGGAGCAAAATTCTTAAAACTTGATGTTCCAGTCCGCTATAATCCTTTTGATGCAGTAATTCAGATTTTAAATACGCTTGAACATCATTATAAATCACTTTATCTGCTTGGAGCACGTAAAAAGACACTTCAAAAAGCAGAGCATAATGTTCACGACACTTTTAAAAATCTTCGTATCGTAGGCAGATATGTCGGATATTTTCCAAAAAGTGCCGAAGAAAATGTAGTTCAGGCGATTTATAAGGCTTCTCCTTCGCTTGTCATTGTAAGTGAAGGCATCAAAGAAAAAAATCTCTGGGCATATCACAGAAAAGATAAATTTTCTTCAAGCATGTTTTTATACTACAACGACTGTATAGGAATTTTTGCAGGAAGAATCCGGCGGGTAAGCGCAAAAACTTTTAATGCAGGAAAAGAAATCTGGAGTGAAGTCGGACACAGCCCGGTTAAAGTTTTCCTGATTTTTCCGTTTATCTGGTACAAAATACTTCTGCTTTTTACAAGGTTATTCAGGAGAACAAAAAAATAGGGAGTTGAATGACGGAGTTTATCACGCTTTTTTCAGACAGTGCCGAAGACATCTCTTTTGCCCGTGCGAAAGATGATTTTATCGTTCTTTATGCATCTGATTTGTCCATGCTTTCTAAAGCTTTATCAAGATTTGGAAAGCATAACGTTTTTATAAAAAAATCCTGTCTTTCCGGGGAAATACAAGCCTTTCTTAATAAAAATTCCTGCCGGTATAAAGAATTTCAGTCCACTGATGAGTTAAAAAAAGAACTTTCCCCGTTGTTTTCTTCCTTTCCGGAATCAGAGTCAGTTGAATCAGAACCTTTGCCGTCTTTTTGTGAGCTAAGCCCGGCATTTTCAAGTCTTGCCGGCTCCTCTGTGGCTATGCAGAAACTGCGCCGTAATATTTTAAAAATAGCCGCATTAGACATTTCTGTTCTGATTTTAGGTGAAACCGGCACTGGAAAAACAACTGTAGCCCGTGCAATCCATGAACTTTCCGGAAGACGCAGCAAACCTTTTAAAAGTGAAGTTCTGTCAAATTCAAATGAATCGGTCATAGAAGCAAGGCTTTTTGGTGTAAAGAAGGGGGCTTTTACAGGTGCAGTTGAAGCCGAAGGAATTTTTGAAGAAGGCGATGGAGGAACTGTTTTTCTTGATGAAATCGGAGAAATTACACCGAACATTCAGACGAAACTGCTTCAGGTTTTAAGCGAGGAAGTTGTGAGCAGAGTAGGATCGAATGAGCAGATTCCGGTTGATAACCGTATGATTTTTGCTACAAATGCAAGCCTTGAACAGAAAATAAAAAAAGGTGAATTCAGGGAAGATTTGTTTTACAGAATCAATGATTTTACTATGAAAATCCCGCCATTACGGGAACGGCTGGAGGATATTCCGCAGATTGCAGAAGCCTTTTTTAAGCGTGAAAAAATCAATAAAAAGCTTTCTCATTCAGCAGTCTGTGCATTGCAGACAAATATCTGGAAAGGCAATGTCCGTGAACTGGAAAAATGTCTGAAACGCTCGGCGTTGATTTTCTGTGAAGGAAATATCATCGAAGCAAGGCATATTCAGTTTTAAGAAAAATGTCGAGTTGATGAAACTTGAAGTTTCTTCCTGCAGACTGTCTTAGATTTACTTGAAAATCGGGGTTGGGTATGCCATAATTAAAGAATATATAACAAAATCGCGGAGTTGTGTTTATGAAACATATTTCCTTTTTATTACGAAAAATTGCATTTGCTTTTGCCTCTGCATTGATTTTTATTTTCTTTTCATGTGCTGCCTTTGATTCTGATAAAACCACAAGCCTTACACTTTCTTTTAACGGCTCTCAGTTCTTTTCTTCTGACCGCTCTGCTTCCCGTGAAGCTGTTACTTCAGACTATAATCTTGTAATTTCTCTTTCAGGGGACTCTACAGAAACCAAAGTGATTTCCGGTTTGAATAAATCAGGCTCATATTCTATTACTTTTGATAATGTAAAAGTCGGAAACACTTATTATGTAAGAACTGACCTTTATAATACAGATGCATATCTTTACGCAGACGACAGCCGGACTTATACGCATATTTTTACAGGAACTTCCAGCCCGCTCACTGTAAAATCAGGTAAAAATACCGTTTCCCTTAAAATGAAGGACATGAGTAAGGGTGACAGTAAATGGTCATACCGCGTGATTTCAGAAATTTCTCAAGAAGGAAACAGTGTCTATTATTTTTATGCATATTCAAATGGAAAGTATCAGGTCCTCCGCTGTGATAAATCAGAAGAAGAGCCGATTACCCTGACAAATTATCTCCTTTCTGAAGGAACCTGGCGCGGCGATGAAAACACAAATACACTTTATTTAACAGAATGCAGTTATTACAACTCTGGCAGTGAAAAATCCGCCTTTGTGAGCTTTCCGGAAGAAAAATCATATAAGCTTGTTGAATCTGGTGACGGATATTCATTTACCTTCACTGGTGCAAACGGTTTTTCAAAAGAATTTACGGGTGCTTCTCTTACGGGAGATGAGGGCGAAGAGCCAGGCTGGTCTGTGATTTATGATTATTCTTCACTAAAAACAGCATATCTCCGGCTTTTCTACATGACTGAAAGCGGGCAGCTAGTCCGGTTCTCTGATTCACTGGCAAATTACCAGTTTGAAGGCGAATATGTTAGTGTCGACGAAGCAAGAGAAGAACTGACTGGTACGGCGAAAAATTATATAGATTCAACCTGTGCTGATTTACTTGGAAATTACTTTGCTCTCAATGACGGCGACCCCACTGTTACCACAAGCGGAAAAAGCATCTACTTTGACTATTATTATCATCAGGATTGGATGTTCAGCGATACATATTTTATTGGAACTGGTAAAGACAGTTCAAATAATAGTGTAACAGGTTATTTCTTTTTAAAATTTGAAGCAGATTCTGAAACTCATGCATATGAAATTCTTTATTCTGAAACTGTTAATCCTTCAGAATACGCAAGCTTTACCGCATTACAGGAAGCATTAGAAGCAGACACAAATGCAAAAACCTTCTCCAGTGGAACTTACCGCCTCACATCTGCACAATATGACGGGGTAATGATTGAAACCACTTATATGCAGACGCTGGGTGGAGAACCAATTACAGAAGGAAGTTATGAAAATGAAATCAGTGTTGATGAAAACGACAGCTTCAGCTTTACAAGCACAGGCGGTATTACCGTTGATTTTGAAGTTTATGATGAAGACAGTGCTGTTTCTGAATCTGCTGAAATAACTGAAACTACAGTAACTGCAATTAATTACACATTTGAGTTCTATTATGCTGACAGCAAAGACGGTGAATACACTTTACAAAGCAACAGAACTGTTACCGGCGCTGCTGCTGCCAGTGAAGCAGAAGAAATTACAGGCAGGGATTTAAGTGATTATCTTAAAAATTGGCTTCTTGCAATGTCTGAAGGGTATGAAGAGAATTCTTCTAAAAGTACCAGCAGCCAGGAACAAAGCGGAACAACACTCGTTTATACCCATAAAGAGTATTATTACAAAGCTTTTTCTTCATACCTGCTGAATGCCGCATCTGAAAGTAGTTATAATTTCTTCGTTTATGGAGATGATTCTGGAGTGTATAAAACTGTACCTTATTTCGTTACAGATTCTGAAGGGCTTGTTGTTTCTTATGGAAGCTGTGACCTGAATTATAGTGCCACAAATCCAGATAACTTGGAAACTATCAGTATTTTTGAGTATAATTATCTTGATGTTGATTCAGAAACATACAAATCTGTAGAGGATTCTACTAAATATACAGATATATCTGTAACCAGTGGTACTACTTTTACCTTCAGTGGAAGCGGTAACACCACAATAAACGGCAAATCGTTTACAATCAGCAGTTAATTTTTCAATTTCCCTGAAAGTCCTGCCGCTTTGTCAAAGATTTTTTCGATGTAAGCGGCTTCACTTTCACTAATGGCGGCTCGTGAAAGCACGTCTGTCCAGAATTTTTCCATGTCAGTTCTTCCGGTTACTTTAAAAAAGCCGATTTTTTGCAGACTGTCGGCAATTCCGGTGACGGTTTTTCCAAGCCTTTCAAGCGAGACAGGAACCGAGCCGCGCGAGATTTTTTTGCTTTCGCACTGGCTTTTTCTATACAAGTGATATGCGATAATCTGAACAGCATGCGAAAGATTGAGCGAGCCGAATTCCGCGCTTGAAGGAATCGTAACGCCCATCGTGCACTCATCCAATTCTTCTTCTTCAAGACCCGTGCGCTCGTTTCCAAAAACGACGGCTATTTTTCCGTTCTGAGTAATGTCTGAGGCTGTTTCTGCAAATTCTTCAGGTAAAAGCAGCTTTCCCCGCTTTTTTCCGCGGCGCCGGGTCGTTCCTGCACAAAGCACACAGTCTTTTGCTGCTTCTGTAATTGAATCAAAAAACTGTGCGTTTTCCCAGATTGATGCGGCGTGTATTGCAAGAATCCGTACCCGCTCTTCATTAAAATCAGTTTTTTTACCGATAATACGAAGGGTTTTTAAAGAATTGTTTGCCATTGCACGGCACACAGCGCCTACATTCCGGCTTTCTTCCGGGCGGGAAAGAATTATCACGACATTTGAAAGGTTCATGGACTAAGTGTAATGAAAAAAAAAGCATTTGTCATTCTGAACTTGTTAGAGAATCTTTTTCTGATTAAAATTATTTAGTATGACAGAAAAAATCTTTTGCGGTAAAAAAGCTCTTGTTGCCGGCGGCTCAGGCGGAATCGGGCGGGAAGTTTCATGCTTACTTGCAGAAGCCGGTGCAGACCTTGTGATTCACGGCTCAAAGCAAAGCGAAAAAGCAGATTTACTTTTAAGTGAAATCGAGCAGAAAACCGGGAAAAGACCGCTTTTTTTTGAACAGAATCTTTTTGACTTTTCATTTTCTGCACTTGCTTCTTCGCCTTTACTTGAACAGGCAGAAAAATGTGATATTCTCTGTGTCTGTTTCGGGCCTTTTGTACAGAAGCCGCTTCATGAAACAAATCTTTCTGACTGGGAAAGAGCTGCACTTTTTGATTATGCACTTCCGGGGCTTCTTGTTTCTGCCGCACTTCCAGATATGATGAAAAAGAAGTTCGGAAGAATTCTGCTTTTCGGAGGAACAGGTACAGAACACCGCAGAGAATTTTCTACAAATGCAGCCTATGCGGGGGCAAAATCAGGATTAAATGTGCTTGTTTCTTCCGTTGCTGCAGAATATGCAAAATACAACATTACCTGTAATGCAATTCTTCCGGGCTTTGTTGAAACGGAATATCTTTCAGATTCAGTAAAAGCTGATTTAAAAAGGAAAATGCCGGAGAAAAGGCTTATTTCTGCTGCATCAATTGCAAAAACAGCGCTTTTTTTAATGTCAAACCCTGATTTTAACGGTGCTTTAGTCCGTCAGGATTCAGGCTGGAGTGCTAAAGGTTAATCGGGTTGAAAAAATATTTGTAAATCACTATTCTTTTTTAAGACAAACCGGGAGCTGGATAAATCCGGCTGAGAGGAAATGTGTGACATTTCGACCGCAGCTGATCTGGATAATGCCAGCGTAGTAAATTAATCGAGCTTTTATTAAGCCATGTTTGCTATTTTTAAGGCAGACATGGCTTTTTTTATTTTTACCGGGGGCACCACGGTTACTTAAGGAGGCATCACAAATGGGTGTGATGAAAACTGCTTTAACAATCGCAGGAAGTGATTCCTGCGGAGGCGCCGGAATTCAGGCGGACATCAAAACGATGACGATGAACGGAGTTTATGCAATGAGCGTCGTTACCGCATTGACCGCACAGAATACTACCGGCGTTTTTGGTATTCAGGAAGTTTTACCGGAATTTCTTGAAAAACAGATTGAAACGGTCGTTACGGATATTTTTCCGGATGCTGTTAAGACGGGCATGGTATCTTCCAGTGAGCTGATTAAAACCATTGCCGGCTGCATCAGAAAATATTCCCTTAAAAATGTAGTCGTTGATCCTGTAATGGTAGCTACAAGCGGGGCAAGGTTAATCAGTGAGGAAGCAATAGAAACGCTTAAAAAGGAACTTCTTCCGCTTGCCTGTGTAATTACGCCGAATATTCCTGAAGCCGAAGTTCTGCTTGAAGAAAATTCAAATCTTTCTCAGCTTGATTCAAAATCCCTTAGAATTACCAGTGAATTTGAAATGGAAGAAGCAGCCAGAAAAATTCATGAAAAATTCGGTTGTGCAGTTCTTGTAAAAGGCGGTCACAATGTAAATGATGCAAGTGACTTTTTTTACGGAAAAGATGGAAAGGGCCGGCCAATAGCAAAATGGTTCTGTGGCAGGCGGATTCAAAACCCGAATACACACGGAACAGGCTGTACCCTTTCAAGTGCGATTGCTGCAAATCTTGCAAAAGGTGAAAGCCTCGAAAAAGCAGTAGAAAATGCAAAAGAATACATTTCAGGCGCGCTTGAAGCAATGCTGGATTTAGGCAAAGGAAGCGGCCCACTCATGCACAACTACAAAATCAATTCCTGAAATCCATGCTCCCATCGGGAACGCGCCAAAAAACTCGCAGTGAGCAAAGCTCAGGCGAGTTTTTGTCACAACCCCGATTCCGCATGATTTTCAACACTTACTTTCAAAAACATAAGAAAAAGGAAAAATCTATCATGGAAAATAAACAGACCTCTGTATTTAACAACGCTTTAATCTGGTTCGGTGCAGGAGTTTCAATCGCCGAAATTATTACCGGAACATATTTTGCACCTCTTGGATTTGCAAAGGGAACGGCAGCAATTCTCCTTGGACATTTAATCGGCTGCTCGCTGCTTTTTTTTGCCGGCTATATCGGCGGCGTTTCCAGAAAAAGTGCGATGGAAACTACAAAATTCAGCTTCGGTGACATCGGAAGCAGATTTTTTGCGCTTTTAAATGTTCTTCAGCTTGTCGGCTGGACAGGAATTATGATTTACGACGGCTCTCTTGCTGTAAACGAAATCTTTTCTTTTGGAAAATGGGTGTGGTGTTTAGTAATCGGCGCGCTAATCATTATCTGGATTGTAATCGGAATCACAAATCTTGGAAAAATTAATGTTTTTACGATGAGTTTACTTTTTATTCTTACGCTCGTTCTCTGTAAAATTATTTTCTTTGGCGAAAAGGGAGAAGCTTCAGTTTTTGAAGAAGCAATGAGTTTTGGCTCTGCTGTGGAACTTGCGGTTGCAATGCCGCTTTCATGGCTTCCGCTCATTTCTGATTATACAAAAGAAGCTGAAAAACCGTTCCGTGCTACCCTTGCAAGTTCAGTGATTTACGGTGCCGTTTCGTGCTGGATGTACATTATTGGAATGGGAGCTGCAATTTTCACCGGCGAAAGCGACATCGCTGCAATTGCAGTAAAATCCGGACTTGGAATCGCAGGTCTTATCATCATCATTCTTTCAACAGTTACAACAACCTTTCTTGATGCTTTCAGTGCAGGAATTTCTGCAAAAACAGTATTTGAAAAACTCGACGGAAAAATCACGGCAATCGCTGTCGCTTCTTTGGGAACAGCGGGCGCAATTCTCTTCAACATGGACAACATCACCGACTTTTTGTATTACATCGGCTCGGTATTTGCCCCGGTGATTGCGATTTTGATTGCGGATTTCTTCGTCATCAAGCGCGATTCTTCAGGAAAGAAAATCGACATCGCCAAAATTATTATCTGGATTCTAGGCTTTGTGCTTTACCGCATACTGATGAGCGTGGACTTTATTCTCGGCTGTACAGTTCTTGATATGGTTTTGACATTCATTTTCACGCTCATCTGGGGATGTTACACTACATACAGAGGTTCGACGCTCCGGTAGTGGCGGTTCTGGAAGTCAAACTCATTGATGTGAACCTGTACGCTGAACGTTTTCTTCATGTTTTCTTCGTTGATTACGTCACAGCCCCGTCCGTAGAAATACGTCCGGTCATCTTTGTTCAGAATCAATGCCTTGTCGGCGATTTTCATTGCGTGTGCCGGAAAATGCGTGTTCACGATTGCTGAAATGTGTTTTTCTTCCGAGAGACGCTTTATGACATTGAGGATGACAAGCTGATTCTTAAAATCAAGGTTTGACTCCGGTTCATCAAGAACGAGCATCTGCGGATTTACGGTGAGCGCGCGGGCGATAAGCACCATCTGCAATTCGCCTCCGCTCATCTGCGTGCAGAGTTTGTCTTTGAGGTACAAAACACCGACATCTTCCATCGCCTGAAGAGCGCGTTCTTCATCTTCTTTTGACGGCTGGCTGAACATTCCAAGGTGCGCGCTCCGACCCATCGTCACCATGTCGAGTGCGGTGAACGAAAAGGCTGAATTCTTCGCCTGAGGAACGTAAGCGATTTTCTTCCAGAATTCCTTGTTCGCAATTTCTGAAATCGGAGTTCCGTCAATAAAGGTTCCGCCCGACGTCCATTTATTCAGACCCATCATGCATTTGAGCAGTGTCGTCTTTCCGACGCCGTTTGAGCCGAGAACGCACAGGATTTCTCCGTCTTCCACGGAAAACGATACGCCGTCGATGATTTTTTTCTTTCCGTAAGCAAAAACGCCGTTCCTTACTTCAAATTTCATGACCAGACACCTCCTGTCTTTTTAAGCAGAATGATGAAAACCGGCGCTCCGATTACGGCCGTGATTATCGAGACCGGAATTTCAGCGGAAGACGCGCTTCGTGCGAACGTGTCTATCACGACCATAAAAATTGCACCGAGAGAAACGCTCAGCGGAATAACCGTATTGTTGTTGCTTCCCAAAAGCATCCGGCAGATGTGCGGAATGAGAAGACCGATCCAGCCGACCGAACCGCACATTGAAACGCAGGACGCAGTAATCAGCGAAGAAGCGAGAATTATCAGCAGTCGGATGAGCTGAAGATTTATTCCCATTGACTTTGCTTCGTCTTCGTTGAGCGAGAGAATGTTTATCCTCCAGCGGATGAAATACAGAAAAATCATGCCGGAGACGATGAACGGAAGACCGAGCACAAGATTTTTGTAGTTTGCGCTTGCCATGCTTCCCATGAGCCAGTAAGTGATTGAAGGAAGCTGGTCTTCAGGATCTGCAAGGTACTTTACGAGCGAAACCATTGCCTGCACCAGCGACGAAACGACAATTCCCGAAAGAACAATCATAATCACCGACTGCTTTCCCCGTACCTGTCCCATCTTGTAGGTGATGAAACATGCCGCAAGACCGAACGCGAGTGCCGAAAACTGAATGACAATCAGATTTGCGTGAAAGAGCATCGCAAAGACAGCTCCGAACGACGCTCCGCTTGCAACACCCAGAGTGTCAGGCGTCGCAAGAGGATTTGAAAACAATCCCTGAAATGCCGCACCCGAGCATGCAAGCCCCGCGCCTATAAAGACCGCGAGAATTATGCGCGGAAGCCGGACTTTAAAAATGACCGTCTGAGCCATCACGTCGCCGTCCGCGCCCGAAATCAAATCTCCGAAGGCTTTCAGGATTTGAAGCGGGCTTAAGGTATAGCGTCCGATTCCGAGACAGATGAGGGCTGTAACCGGCACAATGATAAAGCTGAAAAGAATAAACGATATCTGTAGTTTTTTATTCGTTATGAACATTGTTATTTTCCGGAAGCAGCGCGTGAAGGATGGTAGATGTCGTTCAGATTTTCATCCGTAAGCTCTACGCCGTAGAATTTCTTGAAGTAAGATTTGATTTCCGCATCCATGTCGATGTCGCTGAACACATCCGGGTACAGTGTTTTTGCAAGCCACTGCAGGCAGAGAGGTGTGTCTGAACTTGGCGGGAACCAGCGGTACATTCCGAGCGGGAATTTATGCACGTTCTTTTCACGGACGGCTTTTACAACCGACCAGTCTGTTCCGGAAATCGAGTTATTGTAAAAATCTTCAGGAAGACGCGGGCTGAAATTCGTTACAAAGATTGCGTCCGGATTCCATGTGTACACTTGCTCCATGCTGATGGCATTCGGGCCGGTCAAATCCTTTGCAACGTTGATTCCTCCAGCCGCATTTATCCAGTAGTCACCGTAAAAATTCACGCCGGATGTCTGCATCTGAGTGTCGTCGTACATGTAGAGCATCAGAACAGATTTTTTGTCTTTTTCATCGATTCTTGCAACGCGTTCTGAAACCTTTTTTTCGACTTCCTGTCCGTATTTTATGATAGCTTCGGCACGACCGGTATCTCCGAAAATTTCTCCGAATTTTTCAATCCATTTTGAATATGTTTCGATTGTGCTTGATGTCGGTGATATTGATGTAGAAAAAGCAAAGCTTGTTATTCCTGCATTCATCAAAAGTTCTTCAAGTGCTTTGTCTGACGCAAGATAGAATACTACATCCGGCTTGAGTTTTAAAAGCTCTTCTGCATTTACAGAGCCGTTTCTGACAAAATCTGTCGGAATATTGACGACGTCAGGATAAACTGTTTTCAGATACGAATTCTGAGCTGCTGCCATTGAACTTGGGTGCATTCCTACGAGCTTATCGGTTCCGCCCATGAACAGACAGTAAATAGACGGAAGCGGCATCGGTGAAATCATGACGACCCGTTCAATATTTACCGGAAGCACAACATCGCGCCCGTTATGATCTACGACAACATGAGTCTCTTTTTTTGTATTTGCTGCTGATTCGGTTTTTGTACATGATAAAACCAAAGCTGCAGTCATAATGCATGCAAGCAGTGTAAGTGATTTTTTCATTTTTATTTCCTTTTATTGTTTTAGCTGTGAGTATTGTTATTTTCCTGAAGCGGCACGTGCAGGATGGTAGATGTCGTTCAGATTTTCATCCGTAAGCTCTACACCATAGAATTTCTTGAAGTAAGATTTGATTTCTGCATCCATGTCGATGTCGCTGAACAGTTCCGGGTGAATCTGCTTTGCAAACCACTGGAGTGCAAGCGGCGTGTCTGATGACGGTGGTGCCCATCGGTACATTCCAAGCGGATTTTTGTAGACTTCCTTGTTTTGGATTGCCTTGATGGAACTCCAGTCGTATGTTCCGATTGCGTTTGTGTACAAATCTTCCGGGAGTGCAGGCGTAAAATTCGTAATGAAGATTTTGTCCGGATTCCACTGATAAATCTGTTCCATGTTTATGCTTGCCGAGCCTTTCAAGTCGAACGATGCATTTTTTCCGCCGCAGGTTTCAATCCAATACTGGTTGAACATGTTTCCGCCGTATGTTGTGATAGAATTTGCTTCACATGCATAGAGGAAAAGACAGACAGGTTTTTCATTTTCGCTGAGTGATGCTGTCCGGCTCTTTACCATTTCGTTTACCGAGCGTCCGTACTCGATGATTTCGTCACTGCGTTTTGTCTGACCGAAGATTTCGCCAAGGAGCGTTATCCACTGTGCGTAGGTTTCAATCGTGTTGAATCCCGCAATGTTTGTAGAAAAACCGACTGCAGGAATGCCGATGCTGTCGAAAATTTCTCTTTCTTCCTGGTTTCCTGCATTGTAGAGAATCAAATCCGGCTTGAGAGCGAGAAGTTCTTCTACACTGACGGTGCTTCCCTTTACGAAATGCGAATCAATGTCCTTGATTTCAGGGTAGCAGGTTGAAAGATATGAATTGACTGCAGCAGCCTTTGAGCTTGGATGCATTCCCACGAGCTTTTTCGGTCCGCCCATGTAAAGACAGTAGACCGACGGAAGAGGAAGAAGCGAAGAAATAACGACACGTTCAACGTTTGCCGGAATTGTGACCTGTGTTCCCGTGTGGTCAACGATGGTTTTTGCCGCAGAAGCAGCTGCTTCGGAAGATGCTCCCGACTTTTTGTTGCATCCGGCAAGAAACGCGCAGGCTGTAAAAGCCAGAACGGCCATGCTGATACCTTTTTTCATATATGACTCCTTTGACTGTTTTTTTTAATTGATTTTTTTTAATACCTTATATGCACAGTTTTGATATAAAATCGTTCATCCCGCTTCCGAGGATGTTTATTGAGTCGTTCCAGAACACTTTGCTCGAAACGGCCACATTCGCAAGCGGAAAGAATTTCATTTTCTGCTTTGTTTCCGCCGTAAAAAGCTGTTCTGCGAGAGGATCTGCTACAAGTCCTGAGAATTCCCCGCTGTTTACGAGCGCCCTGAATTCAGTCTCGTCTTTGATACGGATTTCTCCGGTTTTAGCTTCTTCGTCAGAAAAATCAAAGAGTGTTCCGCTAACGAATTGAATTTGTGGATGACGTTTTTCTGCTTCTTCACACAGTGAGCGCGAAATAATCTGGTCTCCGGCGATGAGTATCTTTTTTCGTCCCGGTACAGATTCAGCAGGTGTACTGTCTTCCAGCGTTCCCGATTCCAAAAAGGCTTTTACACGGTCCACCATGATTTTTCCGTCACCTACCGGCGTTCCTGTAATGAACGGTATGCCGTATTTCTGCTTCATAAAGCGTGCAGTTTCGATTCCGCTCTGTGAGACTACGACGTTCAGACGTGATGAAGATGATTTTTCGATTGCTTCAAGAGAATGACCGAGCGAAAAACAGCAGTTCACTTTGATTCCTGCATTTTCAAACAGCGCGATGATGTCTTTTTCGACATGCTTGTTTCCAAAATCCAGCGGAGTCATGCCGATTATATTGATTCCGTCACGCTTTTCTTCAGGAACTACGCCCTTTTTTGCGAAGCGCTTTATGAGGGCGGTTGCCGCTCTGGAAATGCCGTTTCCGTAGTAGGCAAGACCTTTCGTGTCAAAGCCGAAGCTTGGAATTCCCGTCTTGCTTTCAACTTCTCGCGCGATTCCTTCATAATCCGTTCCGATTACCATTGGAACCGGGCTTCCGAGAAGTGCGATGAATTTCGGTTTGAGGCTTTTTGCCGCTTTAATAATCCGGTCAATTACGAGATTGTCGTTTCCGAGAATTGCGTCCATGTGGCGCAGTCCCGAACAGAAGACGAATGAATCTGAACCCATCCAGCGCGGCTCGTCATATCCGAGATAGTTTCCCGTACAGCCTGACGCGTCGTGAAGAACAATCATTCCGCCAAGCTCGAAAAGTGCGGAAGCGCATCCTGAATAATCCGGAGCATATGGAGGAAGATTAATGCACAATTTACTCATACTACGATACCTGCCTTGATGATAAGTTCATCTGCCGAATGCTCTCCCTGATATGCCGTGACGAGCATATCCATAAGTTTTTCGACTCCGTAAAATCCGTACAATGTTTCGTCTTCCATGAGGTCAACGACATGACGCGATTTTGTAAGATATCCGGCGTTGAAGCCGATGCAGAGACATTCTTCGTTCACAAATTCAAATTTTGCAGAATCGTGATGAAGCGCATCTATAATTTTGAGGTCAGGAATCTTTTCCATGATTTTTTCGCACGCAGCCTTTTCAAAGCCGGGAACTGCATCGACGGCGATGAGCTTTACGTTAAATCCTGCATCATGCAGTACGTTTGCGAGCGTGAACGGGCGGCGCACAGCCTGATAGTCAATCATGACCGGATAGTCACCGATTATGCTCTGCGCATTTTGAATCGCTTTTACAGCCCGCTCTTTATAAGAAGACAAATCTCCGAGCGAAATGCCGAGTCGGTTTTCTATTTCATGGTAGAGTTTTTCTATTGCTGCGACGTCGTAGTTCGGAATCGCCGGGAGATAGGGGATTCCAAGATTCTTTTCCATGATTTTGCTTGAAAGCCCTGCTGACGGAGAAAGCACCAGATTGAGCTTCGATGAAGAGAAATCAAGGAATTCTTCGAGAGTTTTTGCCGTTCCGATGTGATTAATTTTCCATCCGGCCTGATTCATCAGCGTAAAAAGCTCGCAGTCTTCAGAAACCGACGCATTGTTTCCAACCATGTTAATCTGGTTTTTCTTTACGTCTGATTTTTCAAGAATACTGAACAGTGAACGCTGCAATCCAACCTGTGGAGGAACTTTTGTGTCCATCTTGAACGGATTCATGTGGCATGTAACAAAGCGGATGTCCGTAAACTTCTCTGAAAGACGGGCGTTAAGCGCTTCGTGGTCAGTTCCCAAAAGGTCATCAAGGCACGAGACGAAAATCATCAGCACTTTCGGTCGTTTTTCGAGCGCGGCGAGAAGTTCTTCAACTGCGTCAGGTACCAGATGCTCATAATTTCCTGAAACGATGTCACTTTCATCTATAAAGAGATAGCTCACCTGGTTTTTAATGTGATGCAGTACTGCACCCAAAGCTCCGTGACGACCGCAGGCAAACGGCGCAACAAAAAGCATATAGCTTTCCGGCATTGTCGCCGCTATTCTGATGACGCCCCAGCCTCCGTGAGCCGGTGAGACGTAGTGAAGAGTTTTTTCAAAAGAAGGGCAGGAAGGACACATCAAGCGAACTCCTCAGCGAATTCTTCTTCAAGAGCAACTTCTTCTATTTCGCGGTCAGTGCTTGACGCAAGAACTTTTTCAGCAAGACGCATGTAGACCTGAGCCTGCTCTGATTCCGGGAAAGCTTCTACGACCGTCATTCCGCGGTTTTCTGCCTGCTGTACGATTCCGTCGCGCGGCACAACCTGAATGATTTCGCCGCCGATTTCGTCCAGTGCTTTCTGAACGACTTCAACTTCGTCTTTTACATTGCGTGAATTCAAAATGACACCCGAATACTGGGCATAGCCGCGCTGACCGAAATTCTTGATTGCCGACACGATATTGTTTGCCGCATAGAGAGCCATCATTTCTCCGGAAGTAACGATGAAAACATCTTCCGCATAGCCGTTTCTGATAGGCATTGCGAATCCTCCGCAGACGACATCTCCCAGAACGTCATAGATAACGATGTCCGGACGATAGACTTCAAATGCATTCAGTTCTTCAAGCTTTTCAAATGCCGTGATGATTCCACGTCCTGCACAGCCGATTCCCGGAGTAGGACCGCCTGCTTCTACGCAGAGCACGCCGTTAAATCCCTTGTAAACCAGATCATCAAGCGTCAGATTTTCAGCTTTGCTGCTTCTGAGCATGTCGAGTACGGTCGGGATTTTCTTTCCTCCGTTAAGATTTTTCACTGAATCCGATTTCGGGTCACATCCTACCTGCATGACTTTGTAACCCAGCTTGCTTAATGCTGCCGAAAGATTGGAACACGTTGTTGATTTTCCAATTCCGCCTTTTCCGTAAATGGCGATTTTTCTCATTTTTTTTCACCTCTAACTTTGGTAATGACTAGCTTATAAAAATTAGCGAAAACTAACATATAAAACAGATTTGGTCAACTCGGTTCTGGAATGAAACGCTAAAAGAAAATAAAGTCGCTACATTAATTCAAAACAGATAGTAAAATCCGCTCAAATTCTGTATATTTATCTCATGATAAAGATTCAAAAATACGCTGAAATCGAACCTTCTTTTTTTGACGGACGTGATTTCGGTGGTTCTATTGATATTGTAAAAGATGTCCTTTCCGATGTAAAAAAACGCGGAGATGCGGCTTTGGCTGAGTACGGTGCAAAATTCGATGTTTCTGCTCCTTCATCTCTTGAAATTCCCCAGTCTGAACTTAAGGCCGCTGCCGAAAAATTGCAGAAGGAAAATCTTGATTTATACAAGGCAATCTGCTATTCTCACGAGCTTGCATTAAAGTTTGCAAAAAAACAGCGCGAGTCTTTCGATGATTTTGAAATCGAACTTGAAGAAGGCATGTTTACGGGGCAGAAGAACATTCCTGTTGACCGTGCGGGCGTTTATGTTCCTGCAGGCCGCTTCCCGCTTGTTTCAACTGTCGTAATGACGATTACTCCTGCTGTTGCGGCTGGCGTTAAAGAAGTAATTCTCTGTACTCCGCCACGTGTTCATCCGAGTGATAAAGCTGCGGCAGAAAAAGCTGGCACCGGCGTTCCGGGAAAGCCGTTTATCGGCGGAAAGCCTTATGCTGACGAAAACATCATGGCGGCGGCTTACATTTGCGGAGTTACCAAAGCATTTGCGTGCGGCGGTTCTCAGGCAATCGGCGCTCTTGCATTCGGAACTGAGTCAATTCCTTGCACAGATGTAATCGTCGGTCCGGGAAATAAATTCGTCGCAGAGGCAAAAAAACTCGTTTACGGCACTGTCGGAATCGACATGGTTGCAGGTCCTACCGAAGTCTTCATCATTGCTGACAAATCTGCAAATCCTGCATGGGTTGCGGCAGATCTCCTCGCTCAGGCAGAGCACGACATTGTAGCTCAGCCTGTCATGGCAACTGATTCTGAAGAACTTGCAAAGTCTGTCGCTGAAGAAATCGAAAAACAGCTTGAAGTTCTTCCGACAAAAGCGACTGCATCTGAAAGCATTAAAAACTGTGGAAGAATCATCGTCTGCGAAAATCTTGAACAGGCGGCTGAAGTTGCGAATAAAAAGGCACCGGAACATCTTGAACTTGCAATGGAAGAGGGTAAAGAACGCGACAAAATCGCAAATCTTGTTCACAACTACGGCTCGCTTTTTGTCGGTCATGGCAGTGCAGAAGTTTTCGGTGATTATGCGGCAGGCTTAAATCATACACTTCCTACAAGCGGAAGTGCCCGCTTCACAGGCGGATTAAGCGTACGCGTATTCTTAAAAACTGTTACAACTCTGCGCACAGTTCCGGGGGCAAAGGGAGCAGTTGCTTCGGCTACCGCTTCGGGTATTCTCGGAGATGCAGAAGGACTTGCGGGACATGCAAAAGCGGCAAGAATAAGACTGGAGAAATAAAATGAAAATTTACAAATTAGGTGAAGATATTATCAGACAGAAATGTGTTCCTGTTGAAGAAAGCGAAATCAACGATTCAATGCGGGAACTTTTTAACGAAATGTTTGAAACTATGCTTGAAGCAGACGGTGTAGGGCTTGCCGCTCCTCAGATTGGGCAGGCAAAGCGTTTTTTTGTAATTATTTCTGATGATGAAGTCCGCCGTGTATTCATTAATCCCCAGATTATTTCTACAAGCAATGATTTATGTGATTATGATGAGGGCTGTCTTTCTCTTCCCGGCTTTAACGAAACAATAAAGCGTCCTTCAAAAGTAAAGGTTCAGGCTCTTAATGAATTCGGCAAGCCTTTTACACTTGATGCGGACGGACTTCTGGCGCGAATTATTCAGCATGAAAACGATCATCTTGAAGGAATTGTGTACATTGACCGTGGAGATCCGAATTTTGCTGCCGAAGTTACTGCAAAAATGGCAAAACGTCTTGAAAAAGCTGCAAAAAGGGAAGCCGAAAAAGCAAAAAAAGCAGCAAAAATTGCAGCCAAAATCGCAGCTAAAGAAGCAAAAAAACAATAATTTTTTTACATTAAGGAGGATTCGACATGGAAACTCTGAAGATTCTTTATGCAGGAAGTCCTTTAGCTTCTGCAATGGTTCTCAAAAGTTTGATTGCCAGCCAGAGCGAGTGTAATTTTAAGATTGCAGGCG
>NZ_JAZOUG010000237.1:0-8351 GCF_045657965.1 Treponema sp.
ATTCTTGCAGAACAGCTTTTGTTCCTTCGTTCGCAGGTGGATTCTCAGTTAGAAAAGACAGAAACACTTGTCGATTTGACACGTTCACAGGTTGATGACCTTCCTATGGATAAAAAACTTTTTGATATCCGTCAGATTTTACCTGGAAGTGTTGCTGCCGGACTGGACAGAGATTTTCCGCTGCTTTATGGAGATTCAGAGCGGCTTAAGCGGGCGCTTCAGACAGTATTTGATTTTGCAGAAAAAACTCCGTATATATCAGAAAAATCTGACGGTATTCATATTGAATTCTATTCAAATAAATTTGACTGGCAGAAACCGGAACTTCTTCTTGCAGAAAAAATTATTCTTCTTCAGTTTGGTGAAGTAGAAAAGTCTCAGAATTATGCTGAAGTTACCCTGCCCTGGCCAAATCTGGCAGGCACTCCTTCTGATACACCATCAATTGAAGGTAAAGAAATCCTTTGTTTTTCTGATACTGTTTCGCATAAACCGTTTGGTCTGGAGCCAAAATTTATTTTCAATGCAGATATAAATGTTCTTGATATAGAAAATCCTATTCTTTACTGGGAACCGGATTCTGCGCCAATTGATGAATGGATTAAAGTTTATGGCTTAAGGCATAATGAGGTTTTCTTCCGTGCTCCTCTTGTATGTTATAGCCGGAATATGATCGGGCATAATTTTATAGATTTGCTTGAACAGAAAATAAAAACTCAGCGTACTTCTCCGGTGCTTTTTGTCAATGCAAAGCATACTCATTATGGTACATGGGCAACAGATTCTAATACAGTAAGTATTTCTTCAATGTCTGAATTTGAAAATATTCTCGAAGAAATAACACCGTCACTTATTGTTTTTGAAGAAATTAACGAAGAAGATATTAAAAAAATCCGGCAGAATCAAAAAACAGTTCTGGTTCCAATAATTGTTCTTCCTGATTCGGTTACAACTGATGAAGAAGTTGAACTGCTTTGTTCTCATCCGCGGATTATTCTGTGCAACCGTGGTGCTGCTGAATCTGAACAGTTTGATGAGCGCATAAAGAGTATTCTTGCCGGTGATGAAATTCTGCCGCCTCATACGGGTGCACTTGTAAAAAAGGCTATACTTTATTTAAATAGAAATGCTTCACAGCAGATTGTCCGATGGAAACTTGCTGATACCGTTCATGTAAGTGAAGATTATCTTACAAGAATTTTTCACAAAGAAATCGGCTTGAGTCTGTGGGAATATTTAAATAGATATAGAATACATATAGCGACAAAAATGCTTCTGGAAACGAACGATACGATTTATGAAATCGCAGAAAATTCCGGCTTTCAGGATCAGGCATATTTCTGCCGCGTCTTTAAAAAAATTTATGGAGTACCGCCAGGCAAGATTCGTACAAAATAATTATAAGAAAGTTCGGTTTTGTCCAATAATCCATAAGGATTTTTAAAGTATAATAATGGCTCTAAGCGATAAAATAAATTGAGGTTAGGTATGAACGCACAAGAAACAAATGTTCTAAAAACTCCGAAAAAAGATCTTTGGAAAAACATTAAAAGACATTTTTCGGTTTATGCACTTCTTATCATTCCGGTTGTGTACTACTCTATCATGAAGTATGGTCCGGTTCTTAATGGTCAGATTGCATTTAAAGATTTCCAGTCACTTGATGGTGTATGGGGAAGCCGCTGGGTAGGTTTTGAAAACTTCTCAACATTCCTTCATGCTTACTATTTTGGCGAACTTATGAGAAATACAATTCTCTACAGTTTGGCAAAATTGCTTATTTCGGTTCCACTTTCAATTATCTTGTCTGTGGCTCTTTATGAATGTACACATAATGTACTTCGCCGTGTTGTTCAGACTCTGGCTTACTTACCGCACTTCCTTTCTTGGGTTATCATGTACGGTATTTTGCTTACACTGCTTGCTCCTGGTGATGGTCTTGTAAATGACATTATCAAAGCTTCAGGCGGAAAACCAATTGACTTCCTTACAAATGCTGATGTATTCCCTGTAATTGTTATTCTTTCAGATGCATGGAAGGAAATGGGTTGGGCTGCAATTATCTTTATTGCTGCACTTATGGGTATCGATCCTTCATTGTTTGAAGCTGCTATGGTAGAAGGTGCTTCTGCTGTTCAGCGTGTATGGTACATTACAATTCCTTCAATTAAGCCTGTTATTGTTACTGTAGTCCTTCTTAAACTCGGTACTGTTCTTGATGCCGGATTCAACCAGATGTTCATGTTGTATTCTCCAGCAGTTTATTCTGTTGCTGATATTATTGATACATGGGTTTATCGACAGGGTCTTCTTGAAATGAAGTATGCACTTGCTACAGCTGTTGGTATCTTCAAGGGCGTTATTGGTATGCTTCTTGTAATGGTTTCTAACAAAGTTGTCAAACAGTTGACAGAATCTTCACTTTTGTAATCAGAGGCGTAAAATGGAAAAACCAAAGACAGTAAAATTAACATCAGGTGACCGCGCATTCTATATCGGTGTAAACTCTTTCCTTGCTTTCATCGGTATTATTATCGCTATCCCTATTATCAGTACAATTTCTTCTTCTGTAACTCCTAACGGTTACATTGGAACTACTTTTGACAAATTCATTCTTATGCCATGGAAGTGGGATGCTGCTTCTTATAAGGCACTTCTCGGAAACAATGGATTTATCCTTGCTTTCTGGAACTCACTTAAAATTATGTCTTTCGGTGTTTTGACTTCATTGTCACTCACTGTTCCTATGGCATATTGTATGTCTGTTCAGGATTTGCCGGGACGTAAGATTTTGAACTATTTCGTTCTTATTCCTTACCTTTTTAACATTGGTGTAATCCCGACCTACCTTGTTGTTACAGGTCTTCACCTTAACAACCATTTGTGTTCAATCTTCTTGCCAGGTGCAATTGGTACTTACAACTGTTTGATTATGCGCGGATTCTTCGAGGGTATTCCTGAATCACTTAAAGAATCAGCTCGAATTGACGGTGCTGCAGAATGGTATGTTCTTGTTTCTATCATTCTTCCACTTTCAAAGCCAATCATCATGACAATTGGTTTGTATTATGCAGTAAGCTACTGGAATGACTTCATGCACGCTTTGCTTTACTTAACTGAATCTGCACTCCAGCCTCTTCCTATTCTTACCCGAAACATTCTTCTTGGTGCTTCGATGAGTGAAACTCTGGATACTGGTTCTGCATTTGGTGCAGCTTCTATTTCATCAATTAAAGCAGCCTGTGTATTCCTTTCAGCTATTCCTATGATGCTTGCTTATCCATTCATCCAGAAATACTTCACAAAGGGAACAATGCTTGGTTCTGTAAAGGGCTAATGCAAAAAAATTTGTAACAATATGAGCAGATGGTAGTTTTTCTATCGTCTGCTCGATTGTATATAATACGGATTTAAAAATTCGTACAAAAAAAATCGATTTCATTTATTTTCAATAAGGAGGAAAAAATGAAAAAGTTATTGAAGGGTATTGTCGCTTCAGCTTTGGTTTTGGCTATGGCTGCTCCGGCATTCTCAGCAAAAGCAAAAACTAATAAAGACGGTACAGTAGACATCGAAATTTGGTACGGTGCTGCTGCATCTGAAGCAGGTCCAATTCCAACAGAATGGGTTGGTTACAAAATCGTAAAAGACAAGCTCAAGATTAACCTTAAGCTCACTGCACTTCCTTCATCAGAAGGCGACCAGGATACAAAAGTTAACGCTGCAGCAGCTGCAAAATCACTTCCAGATTTGTGTATGGTTTCAGACGCTGTTTTCCAGAAGCTCGTTGACCAGAAATTGATTGCTCCAGTTGATAAACTTTATGCTAAAATGCCAAACCGTACATCTAAATTGTACGACAAAGACTCACGTGCATTTACTACTGTAAAGGGTAAATCATACGGTCTCGCTCAGCCAGGTTCAATCGTTCGCAATGAAGGCGTTCTTATCCGCAAAGACTGGTTGGACAAACTCGGTCTTAAAGTACCAAAGACAACTGATGAATTCTTCAATGTTATGAAAGCATTCACAGAAAAAGATCCTGATGGAAACGGCAAAAACGATACATACGGATACGGTGCATTCCTCGAGCTCTCTGCAACAAACGAAGGTCTTGGAAGACGTCTCGATCCAATCTTCGGTGCATTCGGTGTTGCAGGTACATGGAACCTTGCTTCAGCAAAAACAGCTGGTCTTAACATCAACAAACCAGAATACTATGACGCAATGGTTTACATGAAGAAAATCGTTGACGCTGGTGTAATTGATCCAAACTGGATGGCTTACAAAAAGGATGACTTCCGTGCTGCATGGAAACAGGGCCGCTTCGGTATCATGCGTGAACAGAATGCTGCTTACGCTTCACAGTCTAACTACACTCCATTTGACAACAACTTCCCAGATGGTGAATGGATTGTTATTGATCCACCAGTAGGACCAAAAGGAAAATCTTCTTGTGGTACATACACACAGGCTTACCGAACATATGTTGTTTCTGCAAAAGCTGCTAAAGAAGGAAAAGAAGACAAAATCGCTGAACTCCTTGAATGGATGTCTTCAGACGAAGGTTACTATCTCCTTGGTTGGGGACAGGAAGGTGTAAACTATGTATTTGATGCTAAGGGTGTTCCAACTGTTAATGGTATCCCAGACCCATCAAAAGCTTACACAGAATCTACTATGATTCCTTACACACAGCTCCGCAACATGGTTTACTACAACGGCGATGTTGAATTGGCTGCTCGCTACCCAACATGGTATGCTAAGAATGGTAAAGAAATGTCTGCTCTTAAAGCTCTCCGCGAAATGCAGTCAAAAGCATGGACAGCTTGTGTAGGACAGAACAAAATGCCACTTCCAAATGCTGACTTGAAACGCTTCTACGAACAGGGAATCGTTGAATTTATGACTGGCAAACGAAACCTTACTCCAGCTGACTGGAAAGCATACGTTGCTGAATTCAACAAAGTTGGTGGAAAAGAATGGGAAGATGCAGGTGTTAAACTTGCTAAAGAATTGCGTCTCATTAAATAGTTAAACTTACAGTTTAATTAAACTGACTTTGAAAACGGGTATTAGATATTTCTAATGCCCGTTTTTTTATGAAATTTTAAAACTTAATTCATACTTAATTTAGGCTTACGCTTGTGGAAAACCTTAGACTTTTCCACAAATAATCTACAAATTGTGGATAACTTTGTGGAAAAGTATAGATTTTAATTCTTATCTTGTATAATATTTGCTTATGAAAAATGATGTTAGAAATGAACTTGCAGTCTGTGGATTTGAAGCTGTAAAAGCTCTTGTAAAATGTAATCCTCAAAAAATCACACGATTTTATTATACTCGTGATAGAATGATGGATTTTAAAGATGTATTTAAATCACTGGCTGAACGCAAAGTACCTTATAATAATATTCCGGAAGGCGAGCTTGAAAAGTTAAGTGGAACTCCTCATCATCAAGGGGTTGTTGCTATGATTCGAAATTCTGAAATTCCACATCTTAATACCGAAATTACTGACAACTGGCTGCATAACAGAGAAAGTGCAATTTTACTGGACAGAGTTGGAAATGCGAACAATCTTGGTGCAATTGTAAGAAGCGCAGCGTTTTTTGGTTTTAAAAATATTGTAATACCCAGAAATGAAGCTCAGACGTCTGTTACAACAAGTTCATACCGTGTGGCACAGGGTGGAATGGAATATGTTAACATTTATTCCATTCAATCAATAGAAAAACTTTTGGTTTCTATGAAGGGAAAAATGCTGAGGTTTGGAACAGATGTACGTGGAAAAACACCTGTTTCTGAAATTTCAAAAATGTGTAATGAAAAGAAAAAGCCGGCTTTAATTGTGCTTGGTAATGAGGAACATGGAATTTCAAGAATTGTCCGTGAAAACTGTGATGAACTTATTACAATTCCATTTTGTTCAGATTTTGACGAAAAAAAATCACAGCCGATTGAAAGCCTTAATGTGGCTCAGGCAGCTGCGATTATTTTGTATGAAGCAAGGAATATTTTGTCTTAAAAATTATCGGTTCATTTCAGACTGTTTACCTGTGTCGTGGTGACTTTTTATAATTGAACTGATTTCGTTGAAGTCAGAAAGCGGAAGGTCACCGAAAATTGTATTTTTGGTTGCACATGTTGCATTTCCAAATTCTGTTGCTTTTTGTGGATCTCCATATTTAAGAAGACCAAACAAAACTCCGGCACAGTAAGCGTCACCAGAACCGATGCGGTCAACTACATCAATTTCCTTATATGGCTCTTCAGTGTAGAAGTTGTCATCCTTTTTGGAATAAACGAGTGAAGTAAATGAATGAACTTTAGGGCTGATAACTTCACGCATTGAAGAAGCAATATAACTTATGTTCGGGAAGTCTTTGCAGAAATCGCGGTGCATATCCTGAAGTGAGCCTGTTTTCTGGAACATACGGCGGCAACTTTCTTCAGAAATGAAAAGGATATCAACATAAGGAAGAATAGATTTGATTGTTGTGCGGGCTGTATCTTCATCCCAAAGATTAGCCCGGTAGTTAACATCAAAAGCAATTTTTGCACCTGCAGCTTTGAATTTTTTAATCATTTCAACTGCAAGTGTACGTGTATTTTCGCTTAACGCCAGTGTAATTCCTGATGTGTAAAACATACGGGTTTTTGAATAAATGTCATCTGGAATTTCTGAGGCTGAAATTTTAGTAATTGAAGAATTTTTACGGTCATAAACAACAGTTGGTTTTCGTGGGTAAGCTCCGTTTTCGTAGTAGTAAATACCAACTCTGGCTTCCGGAGAATCATCAAAAATAATATAGTCATCACTTACGCTTGAAGCACGGATTCTGTTTTTGATAAATGTACCCAGCTGGTTTTTTGGAAGGCGTGTGATAATTCCTGTACGAAGTCCTAAAAGTGAAACACCAGAGGCAACGTTTAATTCAGCACCGCCGGCGTGTTTTTTGAAAGAATCACTCTTGCTGATGAGTTCATTTACAGAAGGAGAAAGGCGAAGCATAATTTCGCCGAAAGTAATTAAATCGAATTCTTTTTGCTGTTCCATATTTATATTTTATCTTTTATTTGAACCATGAACAAGTGGAAATCAGTATTCATTTTCTGTTTTATTTACCGATAATTTAAATATGAGTGATAAAGATAAAAAGAAGAAACAAACTGGTCTTGGGCTTGCAGTATGGCTTCTTCTTATGCTGATAATTGTTATAGTTGCCCTGGTAAAATGGGAAGAAATAAAGGAAAATGCTGATAAAGCCGGATTAACAACACTTGTTGAAAAAAACATTAAAAAAGATGATTCTCAGAAAACTGATGTTTCCACGACAGAGAAAAAGAGTGATACTAAAAATAATGATACGGTTATTCACCTCAATTTAAAAAATAAAGAAAATTCAAAGAAAAATTCTGAAACTGCAAATCAAAATACTGTTCAAACTCAACCTGAGCTGAAGTCAAAGACTGAAAATACTGAAAAGAAAGAGAGCGCAGTTTCTAATCAGGTAAAAAAGGAAGAGTCAGTTAAAAAAACTGCAGAAGAAATTCAGCCAAAAAAGCTGGTAACTTCAAAATCAGTAACAGAGGAAAAAAATCAGTCTAAATCCACAGCGAAAACAAACGTTGTTACAAAAGTTGAAACTTCAACTGTTACAGTTCCTTCTACCGTAAAGACAAAGATTTATTTTGTTTCCGACAGCGTTCCAATTGTGAGAAAAGAAGTTACGAAAAATGTAAAGAAAGATACACCTTTAATGGACGCATTAAATATGCTTTTAGCAGGTCCAAGTTTATCTGAAGTAAAAAATGGTTATCGTTCACTTATACCGCAGGGAACCCGTCTGCTTAGTGTAAGCGTAAAAAATGGGGTTGCTTCTATGAGTTTCAGCGAAGAGTTTCAGTTTAATCAGTATGGTACAGAAGGTTCTTTAGCACAGTTAATGCAGGTTGTTTATACAGCAAGTGAATTTTCAACTGTGGATAGTGTACAGATTCTTATTGAAGGACAAAAAAGGGATTATCTGACAGAGGGTGTCTGGATAGGCAGTCCTCTGTCGAGAAACAGTTTTTAGCTGATTATTCAAACGATTTTACAATCGAATCAAAATATTTTTTGTTGGGTTCGTATGCACCTGCAAAAACAGTCAGTGTATAAAGATTTACGGTAAGCGAATCAATTTCTTTGATAAGCTTAAAATCATAAGTATACGAATTTGTATCTGAATGATAGAAAATCTGTTTGAACAGAGTTCCATTTTTCGTTTCTTCGATTTTAATTTTATCTAAATCAGGATAAGCCATGTCTGTTCCAAGAATTAATCTGCGTTTTAGAATATCAA
>NZ_JAZOUG010000238.1:0-3467 GCF_045657965.1 Treponema sp.
GGGCAATTTCAATCGGCTTATTAGTTAAAAGCACTACCCGTTTATTTTTTTGCTTTAAAACTTTTAAAAGTTCTCTGATTCCTGCATAAAGATGAGTTTTTAAGACAGGATTTGAGTGATAAAGATTGAAATAATAATTAAAAACTAACTCAAACTGTTTCTGATTGTATTCAGTTTCAAGATTAAACCGTTTTTTTGTAGAACGACAGAGCGCACGAAAAACAAGTTTTTTTGCTCCATCCCCAGTAAACGAAATCAGCTCTTTTGTATCAAGCTGCCAGTAACCGAATTTTTTAAGAGAAGCGTTAACGCAGTCAGCAATGTCTTCCCCAGAATCAATAATAGTACCGTCACAGTCAAAGACATACACCTCAATAGCCATACAGAGATTTTAATAAAATTCTGTAAAATTAACAATTCTTTTATCAGTATTATTGAAAACTTCCCTTGCCTGATTGAAATTCGTAACTTATAATGATTTCAGACACCTGCACAACTGGCAGAAGGAGGTGCTTATGAAAAATCTAATAAAGTTTTTTATCTGTTGTTTTATTTTTTATTCAGTGCCTGTTTTATCTCTTTCAGCTGACACAGTCAAATCTCTTAAATTTTCTGCAAAGACCAGAACCGAAAAAGTCGTAATCAATATGGATGCTAAGCAGAAATTAGTGGAATACTTAACCCCTTCTAGAAATTACAGCTACACCATACTCGATTACGACTACAAAGCAAATACTGATGATTACGGGTACATCTTCAAAGGCACACTTGTTGATACTATGCGCAATACAGCAACAGAAATCAGAATTTATTCAAACGGTTCATTCACCGATATGCGCATTGGAAACCGGCAGGTTGTTTTTAATCATATCGAAGAATTTGAAGTTGAATAAAACCGTATGCATACCGGACAGCTGTTTTTATGTCAGACAATCAGAACCGCTTCACCATGTTTCTGCGCACATCATAAGTTATCGGTTAAAGATAATGAAAAAAACGTTATAAAGACAAAAAAATCCCCGGCCACACATTTCTGCACAGCCGGGGCTACCAGCGCTAACGCTTTGATTATTTTAGCCGATTTCTCCGTTCAAAGCCTTTGTTGTGCGGATTTCCTTTCCGTCAGCAAGGAGCTTTTTGCCAGCAATCTGCACTACACCGTCTTTCGCTTCAATTGAAACAGAGAAGAACTCATCCCCTGAAATCTCAGGCTTTTTGCTGGCATTTACATCACTTCCTTCAAGAACGACTTTTGTGCCGGGAGCAGCCCAGCCTGCATCGAGAACTTCTACGCACTCTTTGCCGTTTTCGTCTTTATAGTCGCCTGCCAGAAGCATACCGTAGCTTTCAACGCCGCGCATTTTTCGTGGAGCAAGGTTTGAAGCAATTACGACATGCTTTCCGAGAAGTTCTTCTTCTTTGAGGTACATCCTGAGACCTGACTGAATTGTGCGTGGCTTTCCGCTTCCGTCGTCCATTGTTTCAATGTAAAGCTTTTCTCCGTCAGGGTTCGGCTTAATGTCAACGATTTTTGCAACGCGAAGTTCGATATTTGCGTTAAAGAAATCAATCTGCTGTTCTGGTGTGAGAGCCGGCTTTTCCTCTTTTGGTTCAGCCTTTTTTTCTTTTTTCTGCTTCGATTTAGATTTTTCGTCCTTTTTCTCGTCCTGTTTTCCTGCGAATTTTGCACGGAAGGCTTCCATTGCCTTGTTGTCAAGCGGCGTGAAGTAAACAGAAGTTTCTGAAATTGTGTCGAGGCCTTCCATTTTGCCCAAATCTTCCCATGTAAGGCTTCCGTCTTTGCCTTCGATTCCGTAATGAGCGTCGTAGATTGTGTGGCCGAGGTAGCCTGCAACAACCTGTGAATATTTCGGCAGGTACGGCTGAATCATAATCATAAGGTCTTTGATTACATAAGCAAGGTTGTAGAGAACATTGTCTGCCACTTCTTTGTTTGTTTTTACAGCCTTCCATGGTTCTGCAGCCTGGAATGCCTTGTTACAGATGTCAGAAATTGCAAAAATCTCGTGGAATGCATCTTTGAGCTCTGCCCATTCAAGATATTCTGTAGCCTTCTTTTCGTGCCCCAGAACCTGAGCCCACAAAACTTCATCTTTTTTACCTGCAGGGATTTTTCCGCCGTAGTTTTTGTTGATGAAAAGCAGTGTTCGGTTTACGAGGTTTCCAAGGTTTCCGATGAGCTCCTTGTTGTATTTTTCCTGGAAGTCCTTCCATGTGAACTGATAGTCCTGATTTTCCGGGCGGTTGTAGTAGATGTAGAACCGCCATGCGTCGCTAGGAATTCCTGACTCTTTGGCGTCGCTTCCGAATACACCTACACCCTTAGATTTTGAGAATTTTCCGTCTTCGTAGTTTAAAAATTCTGTTGAAGACATGTGATAGAGTTTTGTGTAATCGCGGCCTGTTCCGATTTCTGAACACGGGAATACAACTGTATGGAACGGAATGTTGTCCTTTCCGATGAACTGGAAGAGTTTGAGTTCTCCGTCCATTTTTTCGGCAGATTCTGAAGGGAGCCACCATTTTTTCCAGTCGAAAGTTTCTTTGCCGCCTGCTTTCATTTCGTCTGCAAGCTGTTTTGTAATTGACATGTAGCCGATCGGTGCATTGAACCAGACATAGAAAACTTTGTTCTCGTAGCCAGCTTTTGGAACAGGAATTCCCCATTTAAGGTCACGTGTGATTGCGCGCTCGTTAAGACCGTCTCGGATCCATGCCTTTGTCATCTGGATTGCGTTTGCGCTCCATTTTCCTTCTACACTAGCCTTTTCCATCCAGCTTTCAAGTTTTGGAGCGATTGAAGGAAGGTCGATGTAAAGATGTTTTGTCTCGCGTACTTCCGGGGTTGAACCGCATGTGTGACATCTTGGCGCAAGAAGCTGAGTCGGGTCAAGTAAAGTGCCGCATGAATCGCACTGGTCTCCACGTGCGTCAGTAGCACCGCATTTCGGGCAGGTTCCGTCTACATAGCGGTCAGCAAGGAACATAGAACACTTCGGACAGAAAAGCTGCTTTGAAGTGTGTTCTTTGATAAATCCGTTTTTGTCGAGGTCGTTGAAGATGCTCTGAGTGATTTCAGTACATTCTTCGTTTGAAGTGCGTCCGAATTTATCAAAAGCTATGTCGAACCACTCGTAAATGTCTTTATGGATCGCGTAGTAATAGTCGCAGAGCTCTCGCGGAGTCTTTTTTTCCTGCAGAGCCTTTGTTTCGGTTGCAGTGCCGTATTCGTCAGTACCGCAGACATACATAGTCTCATATCCGCGTGAACGGCAGAAGCGTGCGAATACATCAGCGGAAAGCATCTGAATCAGGTTTCCGAGATGAGGAATATTGTTTACATAAGGCAAAGCCGAAGTGATAAGTCGTTTTTCTTTAAGTTTAATGTTCTTCATAGGAAGAAATTATAGTGAAAAACGGGGAATTATACAATTATATAAAAAAGG
>NZ_JAZOUG010000239.1:0-5198 GCF_045657965.1 Treponema sp.
TCGTATAAATCAACAGCAAGAGGTACTTCGGGAATATCTCGGTCGTAAAGGCGGTAGCAGGTGACACGCTCGCGCCGTGCCCATTTTCTAAGCTGTTTGTATTTTTTTGAAAGTCTGTTTGAGAAAATCTGTGCCTGATAAGCATTCTGTTCTGCAGTGTTCTGGTTCATGGTGAAAGTATAGCAGATATGCGCAAGGGGGTGTAGTGGCGGCGAAGTCGATGCGCCCATAAAAAAACTTGATGACTTCTTCTGAAAGTGTGTTACAATATTTAAGGAGGTCTTTAGGAAATATGGCTGAAAAGATTCTGGGCTTTCTTTCCAAAAATAAGACTCTGCTTTTTTTTGATAATGTGTCTTATGGTTCATGCCTGTAACATTGCAATTTTTTTCTTTCTTGGCATTTATCCGCTTTCGATTCTTAATGTTTTCAGCACCATCTTTTATTCAATGATTCTTTTTATTTTCAAAAAAAACACGGATTTTTATATTATTTTTTCATATTTTGAAATTCTTACGTTTTCTTTTTTGAGTGAAATTTTTGCGGGCTGTGCCTTTTTCTATATTTTCTACGTAATCGGGATGATTTCTGTTGTTTTTTATCTTCTTCCACCTAAAGAACGACTCAAACATATTGTACAGGGAATCGGAGTTTTGTATGCGGTTAGAATGGTAAAAATCGTGTAGTCCGGGAAATGGCAGACTGAGCGGAACAGATTTCCTGCGGAGAAAAAACATAAAAAAACTGACTGTGTACACTCTAGCTGCAAAACGATATAATAGTCTTAAGTTATCTATTATCTTATATCTCATGGAAATCTAATGAATTACACAGAACTTAATCTTAACGAAAAAATCCAGAAAGGCCTTAGTGAGGCAGGTTATGTTACATGTACTCCTGTTCAGGAAAAGGTACTCGAAAAATCTTTGGACGGAAGCGACCTTTATGTTCAGTCACAGACAGGAACAGGAAAAACTGCCGCTTTTTTAGTCACAATCATGCAGGAAATTCTGGCAGAAAAGGAAGCGGGGAGTGAATCAAAAAAGAACGCGCTCATTCTTGTTCCAACCCGCGAGCTTGCTGTTCAGGTTGAAGACGAAGCTAAAAAACTCGGAAAACATACAGGCCTGCGCTTTGCTTCTTTTTATGGCGGTGTTGGCTACGAAAAGCAGGTCGCTGATTTAAAGAAGGGCTGCGATATCATAATCGGAACTCCGGGCCGCGTAATCGATTTAACAGAAAGCAAGCAGATGGATTTATCAAATGTAGGCTATCTTGCGATTGATGAAGCTGACCGCATGTTTGACATGGGATTTTACCCGGATTTACGAAAGCTGATTCACTTTCTGCCGAAAAACGAGGGCGAAAAAAAGGCACGTCAGACAATGCTTTTTTCGGCAACCCTCAATTCTTATGTTAAAAATCTTGCATGGGAATATACCCGCGAAGCAAAAGAAATCACAATTGAAGCAGAAAACATTACCGTCGATGAAATTGATCAGGAACTTATTCACGTTTCAAGCGACGACAAAATGAAGCTTTTGATGGGAATTTTCAGCAGGGAAAATCCTGAAAGTGTAATCATTTTCTGCGATACAAAAAAAATGTGCGAAATCGTGTCAAAACGTCTTTCAATCAACGGGATTAAAAACGAATACATTATCGGAGATTTGCCACAGAGTAAGCGTCTTAAAATTATGGATGCTTTTAAAGCCGGCAAAGTTACCTGTCTTGTTGCGACAGATGTTGCAGCCCGCGGAATTGATGTCAATGATCTTGCAATGGTTGTAAACTATGACCTTCCGACCGAAGCCGAAAATTACGTTCACAGAATCGGAAGAACAGCCCGCGCCGGAAAATCCGGAAAAGCGTACACATTCTGCTCTGAGCGCGATGTTTATTCTTTGGCTCCGATTGAACGCTACATCGAAAAGCAGATTCCAAGCCGTGTTGCTGTGGAAGAAGATTTTTCAGAAGACAAGAGTAAAGACGTTTACATCCGGCTTGATTCTGAAGAAAAATCTGGTCGCGGCGGTTTAGATGGAAGAAACCACAGATGGACACAGATGGACACAGATAAAAAGGGAAGTAGACGCTTAAAGCGGGGAGAAAGAAAATCTTATTCTGATAAAGATTTCAAATCATTCAAGGGCGACAAGTCTAAGAACACAGTCCGCCGTGCAAGCGATGAAGAAATTGCAAAACTTTCAGGAATGTCGAGCGATGAGAGGCTCAAGTATTTCAAGGAAAAGTACGCAAAATCGGCTTCAGCCAGTGTTCCAAAATCTTCTAAAGAAAAGGGCGGAAAGGGAAAAAAAGTACAGGGGAACAGAAAATCTCTGGCTCAGGCTAAACAGAATGAAGGCGCTCCAAAGAAAATCGGTTTAATTGCACGGCTCAAGAGCCTGATTGGACGGGGAAAGTAAGACAGAGCATTTTTTATGCTGCACGAAAACAAAGATTTTCTTACTACACAGATTATCACTTATCTCGGAAACAAGCGGAGCCTTCTGCCGAATATTGAAACAGAAATCGAAAAAATTTCTGAGCGGCTTGGGCGGGAAAGGCTTGTATGTGCTGATTTATTCTCAGGTTCTGGAGTTGTGGCCAGAATGCTAAAAAAACATTCGTCGCGTCTTATAGTGAACGACCTGGAAAATTATTCGGCTCTTATAAACAGCTGTTATCTTTCAAATAAAAGTGATTTTCCAAAAGAGCAGTACGAAAGTCTTCGCTTTGAAATCGAAAATCTCTGTGCCAAAAATAAAATCGAAGGAATCATTACAAAAAATTACGCTCCAAAGGATGACGAAAACATTCAGAAAGGCGAGCGGGTTTTTTACACGCACGAGAACGCACTTTTAATCGATACTTACCGTGATTTGATTGACGAAATAGTGGGTGAGGAGGGACTTAAAAAATTCTTTCTTGCTCCGCTTATTACGGAAGCTTCGATTCATGTGAATACGAGCGGAGTTTTTAAAGGATTTTACAAAGATAAAAATACGAAAATAGGCTGTTTTGGAGCAAGTGGAAAGAACGCACTTCCGCGGATTTTAGGAAAAATTGAACTTAAAGAGCCTGTTCTAAGCAATTTTGATTCTGAAGTCGAGATTTTCCAGAAAGATGCGGTGAAATTTGCGAAGGAACTTAGTGAAGTTGATGTCGCATATCTTGACCCGCCTTATAATCAGCATCCGTACGGTTCAAATTACTTTATGCTGAATTTAATTCTAAAAAACGCTCTTGATGTAGAAGTGAGCAAAGTAAGCGGAATTACACAGGGCTGGAACCGTTCTGTTTTCAACAAAGCTCGCTTTGCCTTAAACTCAATGGAAGAGATAATATCTGCATTAAAGGCAAAATTTGTTATAATTTCATACAATTCGGAAGGATTCATTTCATTCGATGAGATGTTCCAAATGCTTTCAAAATATGGTAAAGTAAAAACTGTAGAAATTGCATACAACACATTCAGGGGAAGCAGAAATTTGCGGAATCGCGATATTCATGTAAGCGAGTATCTGTTTGTGCTGGAGAAATAGAATATATGAATATAAGTCTTCGAAATAAGATAATCTCTCTTATTATTTCATTTATAATTACAGCAATAGTGATTCACAATACGCACGGAAGAATAAGCCGAAACCGTTATTGGAAAATTGAAATCAGCATGATTGCTGGATTTTTTATTTACTGGGCTTTTGCTCTATTTATGCTGTTTGTTTTTCATATTCCTTTCTTTTATGGAATTGGAGTCCTTGGAAGTTTTGTGTTTATTTTCAAGTACTGGCAGCTTCAAACTCTTCGATTTCATGATTTGAATCTTTCCGGCTGGTATTCTTTGCTTAGCTATGTGCCACTCATTTCCCTTTACTTTTTATATCTGAAATTCGCAAAAAAAAGAACTGATTTTATCAATGAATTTGACGAAACGATAGATTATCTTTCATTGCTGAAAAAAAACGGATTATATCCTCAAAAAAATCTTATTACAATTGACGGTCTGGATTTTTCCATAAACTCAGTCAAATTTGAATACAAAAAATTCCATGACCATATCCAATACGAAGTATCAGACCTGAGCCTTAAAGATGACAAACTTCTGGAAGAATATTGCAATAAAAATTTGAAACAAACGGAAAACGCTCCGGGCTATGCATCGCAATACAGGATTTCATTTCTTGATGAAGGAAATTTGCTTGAGCGGATTAAAAAAGAGCTGAATGGAATAGTCGTTAATAAAGGATTTGTTACAATTAACGGTGCCGAAATTTTTGTTCGGAAAAATTACATGCTGTACGAAATCGTTTATGATAAGAAATATTCCGACAAAGTAAAAGTGTTTTCAAATGTAGAAGAAAGCGATGATTATTGTTGCCAGAGCCTGAACAAGTCACAATTGATTGAGCTTTTGTCATAGGAATTAAAGGAAAAATTGACATGGATGATGATTTCATTTTTGTTTTTTTAATAATTTTAGTCGGCTGTTCGGAAGTGTTTTTCATTTATCGTGATTCAAGGTGCGCTTATAAGTTTATAAAAGCAGCTCCGGCTAAAAAAGATGTTTTCAAGTATTTTTCATTCGGACTTTTAAAAATTCTCCTGCTTTTTACGGCAGCGATTTTGCTTTCGCTTTTGCTTGATTTTCTTCCTTATTCATATTATTGGCTGGGAAGAAATAAAGCATTAATTGAAGCTTTAAGGCCAAGCTTAGATGATTCGAAATTTGCTTTTTACAGATTTACTTATTGGTTTGTTTTTCCAATAGCATGTTTATTTATACTGGCCATCAAACTCAAAAAAAAGAAGATTGCTCTTTCAATTGTTTTTCCAATAATTGTGTCCATTGGAGCCATATCATTTTTTATTTTTTGTTTCGAGTATGATTTGAAATACTACAAAAATCCATTGGCTGACACTTTGGTTTCTGGTTCATTTAAACCTCTGAATGTTCCGCTTTTAAAAGAAGGAATGTCAAAAGAAGAAGTGCTGGAACTTTTAGGAAAGCCGATACATGCTGGCGAAGATAAGTTCCGTTACGCAGAAGAAAATGGCCGCGGCTGGTATGATTATTTTAATCTTGATGTGTATTTTGAAAACGATATTGTAGTCAAGATAAATAAAGCCTGGTATTCCGAAGATTAGCCAGGGGGCGTTACGGGTAGGGAGCGAACCGCTTACGGGGCAAAACTTGC
>NZ_JAZOUG010000240.1:0-1674 GCF_045657965.1 Treponema sp.
TATTTTAATTTAAAATCGGAATTCTAATGTGTATAATCGACAATTCTAAGCAAGTATATTCGAATGGATTTACAAGAGGTTTTTATTAGAAATCTTAAAATGTATCGTAAACTGGCAAAACTTACGCAGGCAGAATTGGCGATACAGATTGATAAGAGTTTTAATTACATAAATACAATTGAATGTGCAGGTTCTTTTACGCCGCCACAGACAATTCAAAAAATCGGGACAAGCAAATCCCTGTCCCCGATTCAATTTTCCGTTTTCAACTTTCAGTTTACTTTGTTGGGTTAAAGCTTACCGTGCGCATAATGTCGCCGAAGACTCCAGCGGCTGTAACGCCTGCACCTGCTCCGTATCCTCTGACTGTGAGCGGAATCGGGGTGTAGCGTTCGGTCTGGAATACGAATGCGTTTTCGCCGCCGCGTACTCCGAAGAGAGGGTCTTCCGGTCCTACTTCAAGCATGCCGACCGAAACTTTTCCGTCTTTAATGCTTGCTCCCATTCGCAAAACTTTGTTTTCTTTTTTAAGTTTTGCCATCTTTTCTTCAAAGTATGAATCAACTTCAGGCAGACGCTTTAAGAATTCTTCGGTTGTACCTTCGATTGAGAAGCCTTCCGGGAAGATTGAGTTCATTTTGATTGAATCAAGTTCGATGTCCATCCCGGCTTCACGGGCGATGATGAGTGCTTTTCGTGCAACATCAGTGCCTTTGAGGTCGTCGCGTGGGTCAGGTTCAGTGTAGCGGAGCTCTTTTGCTTCAAGAACGGCTTCGCTGAATTTTTTGCCTTCGTCGAGCTTTCCGAAAATATATGAAAGAGAACCCGACATGATTCCGTTGAAGCCTGTAAGCTTGTCGCCTGAATTAAAGAGGTTCTGCAGTGTGTCGATGATTGGCAATCCTGCGCCGACGTTTGTTTCGTACAGAAAGCGGCAGTGATTTGCATTCGCAACTTCTCGCAGCTGGTGGTAGAATTCCATGCTCATTGAGTTTGCGCGTTTGTTCGGTGTGGCAATGCTCATGCCGGCCTTAAAGATGTCAAGGTATCGGTTCGGAAGGTCGTAGCTTGCAGTACAGTCAACGAAAACCGGATTGAGCGGTTTGGTATCGCGCACGAATTCAAGAATTTCATCAACATTTGCTTTTTCTGTCGCTTTTTTGCTGAGCTCGCGCCAGTTAGAAAGATCGATTCCGTTTCCGTCTAAAATCATGCCGTCTAAAGTTGAAATTGCGCAGACTTTGATGTCGATGTTCTGTTCCAGAAGTTTGTCGTGCTGATCCCGGATCTGGTCAAGCAGTGCGCCTCCGATAGTGCCTGCACCGAAAGCAAAGACTTCGATTGGCTGGGCTGTATTAAAGAAGAAGAGATGGGCTGCTTTTACTGCAATGTCACCGAATTCTCCGCCGATTACGACAGAAATTGAGCGTTCAGAAGAACCCTGTGCGATTGCAAGAATGTTGATTCCTCGCTGAGAAAGTGAATTGAGGAATTTTCCTGCTACTCCGCAGTTTTCTTTCATGCCGTCGCCTACGATTGAAACGATTGCAGTGTGTTCCTGAACTTTGATTTTATTGATTACGCCTTCACGGATTTCAAGTGAGAATTCAGCAGAAAGAACATCTTCAACTCTCTGAGCTTCACTCTGCTTTACACAGAAAGAAATTGTGTATT
>NZ_JAZOUG010000241.1:0-1910 GCF_045657965.1 Treponema sp.
TAATGAGCAGAATTATGTTTCCTTTTCTTACGATTACAGTGATTAAAATCCCGAGAATTACCCCTGAAACTGCCAGAGGAATCATCGGTAAAATTCTGAAAAATAAATTTTTTGAAAACGGATCTTTTGTGCGGATATAAACAGCATACAAAAAAGCCAGAACTGACGAACAGAATCCAGTAGAAACTGCGCAGAAAAATGTCGTAAATAATGCTTTAAAAAATCCTTTCATCTGAATAATATGGGAAATGTTTTTTAAAGTTAAAAAATCGTTTTTTGATGAAACTGCATTGTAGAGTATTGAAAGAAGCGGTGCTATGAAAAAAACAAATATTAAAGAGAAAATAATAAAGGCAAAAAATTTTTCAGAAAGAGAAGAAATGTTTGCAGCTGCTGAATGGTTTGAAAATGTCTGCCCTTGAATTTTAAAGGATTTGTTTTCCAGAAGTGAATAAAAGGCAACAAAAATACAGGCAAGCAAAGTTTCCAAAGAACCTAAATAAAAAGCATATTTAAAATCCAGTGTGATTTTTGCCGCTTTATAAACTTCAACTTCTAAAGTACTGCAGCCGACACTTCCAAAAAGCAGAATAATCATAAAACTGAAATAACAGTATAAGAAAACCAGCATACATGAAGAAGCAATTGACGGCATAAGCTGATGAATTGTGATTGTTCTGAAAACTTTCCATTCACCTGCACCTAAAAGTCTTGCAGTTTCTGCAGTTTCTTCCGGAATTTGTTTCCAGCTGTCGTTTATGCTTTTCATTACCAGTGGAAAATTGTAAAAGCCCTGAGCAATTATAATTCCTGAAAAAGAATACAGCAGTGCTACTGGTGAATAATTATCTGGAGCAAAAAATTTAATAATTGAATTGAGAAGACCTGAAATTCCAAAACAGGAAACAAAAGCCAGCGCAATTAAAAGGGAAGGAACGCAAAAAGGAACGGAAGAAAGGGAAAGTAAAAATTTTTTCCCGATAAAATTGCGTTTTGCTGTAAAAAAAGCTGCCGGAAGACCGATTAAAAGTGCAGTCAAAGTCGAACAGAGTGCCTGAAAGACTGTGAATGCACTTAAATAAATAATATTCTGCACGGATTATTTTACGATTGAAATAACAGTTTCTACAGCTTCTTTTAAAAGTGAAGAATCAAGAGTAACTGTTTTTTCTGGAATGACTCCGGCTTTTGCATAACATTCCGGCATAACTACATTCTGGTTGACCGGATACATCCATTGGGTTAAAGGAAGAGCGTTCTGAGCTTTGTCTGAGATGAGAAAATCCATAAAAAGCTTAGCTCCTTTTTTGTTTGGTGCATTTTTTAAGATTCCGGCTCCTTCAACCTGCATGTAGTGACCGTCTTCAAAAATCAAAGCTTTGTAGTAATCGATTTTATCGTATTCTAAATTTGCAGCAGGGCTTGTTGTATAACTGATTACAAGAGGTGCTTCTCCGGCAGTAAAAAGAGCATAGCCTGCACTCCAGCCGTTGGCCATTGTAAGAATATTAGGCTTTAATGCCTGCCAGAAATCATTAAATTCTTTGTCATCTGTAAAGGCTGCCTTTGTCCATGCAACAAAACCAAGACCAGGGGTGCTTGTTCTTGGATCCATAAGGATGATTTTTTTGCTGTAAACAGGGTCTGTTAAATCTGAAAGTTTTTGAGGTTCCGGAAGATTTGACTGTGTGTTAAAAATCATTGCAAAATGGCTGTAATCGTATGGAACAAGTTTTGAGCCTGTAGAAAGCTGTGCCTGAATGGCAGGGGTTATGATTTTATCTGCATTTTCAGGAATGTAATCTTCGAGAATGTCTGCGTCAAGAGCCTGCTGTGAAAGATTGTTGTCAATTCCGAGAATAATATCAGCGACAGGGTGTTCTTTTTCGAGAATTGCACGGCTTAAAACC
>NZ_JAZOUG010000242.1:0-8687 GCF_045657965.1 Treponema sp.
GTTTTATGGCCGGTTCTCGCCGAGAGCTTGTTTTGGAATTGCAAGTAATTCCAATGTTCGGCATTCAGAAAACAGAAGGTACAATTATGGCAGTTGATGAAAAACTTCAGATTGTGCGTCACTCTTGCGCACATGTTATGGCGGAAGCCGTTAAGCATTTGTTTCCAGGTACTAAAATTGCAATAGGACCTGCTATCGAAAACGGATTTTATTATGATTTTGATTTTACCACCGCCACTACCAAATTGACCGAAGATGATTTTGCAGCCGTCGAAAAAGAAATGCGCAAAATCCTTGCAACAGGCGCAGAATTTGTCCGCAAGGAAGTTTCAAAAGAAGAAGCACTCAAAATTTTTGCTGACGAACCTTACAAACTTGAGCTGATTAAAGATTTGCCTGAAGGCGAAACAATCACAACTTACGAGCAGGACGGCTACCTCGACCTTTGCCGCGGCCCTCACGTTGCAACAACAAAAGAAATCAACGGACAGGCATTCAAACTCGACAAAATCGCAGGTGCTTACTGGCGCGGGGATTCAAACCGCCCTATGCTCACACGAGTCTACGCACTCTGCTTTGCAAAACCGAACGACCTCAAAGACTATCTTGCAATGCTCGCAGAAGCTGAAAAGCGCGACCACCGAAAGCTCGGAACTGAGATGGACTTGTTCCATGTAGATCCGGAGAACCCGGGTCAGGTTTACTGGCACCCGAACGGATGGACAATCTACACCACCATGCAGGATTACATGCGCAAAATGGTTCGCCGCGACGGCTATTCCGAAGTCAACACTCCTGCAATCATGCCGCGCACTCTCTGGGAGCGAAGCGGTCACTGGGATCACTACCAGCGCAATATGTTCATTACGGAGTCAGAAAAACGTTTGTTCGCAATTAAGCCGATGAACTGCCCGGGTGCACTTGAAATTTTCAAGAGCCGCCAGCGTTCATACAAAGATTTGCCACTTCGACTGGCAGAATTCGGTCACGATGTCCGAAACGAAGCAAGCGGAACTTTGCACGGCGTTATGCGAGTCCGCGGATTCGTTCAGGACGACGCTCACATTCTCTGTACAGAAGAGCAGGTAGCTTCAGAAGTTGCAAAGTTCTGTAAGCTCCTTAAACGCGTTTACCACGATTTCGGTTTTGATGATCTGGTCGTAAAATTCTCAACAATGCCTGAAGACCATGTAGGTGATTTGGCTACATGGGAAAGAGCCGAAAAAGCACTTGCCGATGCATGCCATGAAGCAGGACTTACTTACGAAATCCAGCCGGGAGAAGGTGCTTTCTACGGACCAAAGCTCGAATTCAAACTCTACGACTGCATCGGACGGGAATGGCAGTGCGGTACAATTCAGGCTGACTTCCAGCTTCCTAGCGCAGAACGATTGGATGCAACTTACATCGGTGCCGACAACCAGAAACACCACCCGGTAATGCTTCACCGTGCAATCCTTGGTTCTTTCGAGCGATTCTTGGGTATCTTAATCGAAAACTTTGCCGGTGCATTCCCGACATGGCTTGCATTTGAACAGGTTGCAATCGTTCCGGTTACAAACGACTTCGACGATTACGCACGCGAAGTAAACGATATGCTTTTGTCAGCTGATATCCGCTCAAACGCATATCTTTCAAGCGACAATATGCGCTCAAAAATCAAGACAATTACAAAAGAGCACAAAACTCCGTATATCCTGATTCTTGGCGAAAACGAAAAGAAAGATCGAACTGTAACAGTACGATTCCGCCAGTCAAGCGGACTTGAACAGAAGACAATGAAAATCGAAGAATTTATTGCTTATGTTCAGGACAAAATCAATAATCACGTTGTAGGAATCTAAAACGTGATAAAACAAAAAAAGCACTTCCTGAAATGAAGTGCTTTTTTATAAGTGCTTCTTAAGCATTTTCTCGCGCTAATTTTGAGATTTCATCGGCCATTTTGTTTAACGGCACCTGTTTCTGTACACCGCCTAATTCATAAGCTACCTTAGGCATACCATAAACAATCGCAGTTGCTTCATCCTGACCTAAAGTCCATGCACCCTGTTTGCGCATTTCGGCAAGTTCAACTGCACCGTCTTTACCCATTCCGGTCATTATTACTCCAAGTGCCCTGTTCTGATAAACTTTTGCAACTGATTCAAATAAAACATCTGCTGAAGGTCTGTGACCATTGCGCTGTGCATCCTGTGATAAGCGGAGAAGTTTTTTGCCGAGTGGTGTCTGTTCAACATAGATGTGATAGTTACCCGGTGCAATGTATATTTTACCGCCTTCAATAGGTTCTCCGTCTTCAGCTTCTTTAACTGATAAAGCGCATATTTTGTCGAGTGAGTTTGCAAATTCTTTTGTAAAGCCTGCAGGCATATGCTGAACAACGAGAACCGGCTGTTTTAAATGCGGGTCAATCATTTTAAATACATCGCGGAGAGCGTTAGGTCCGCCCGTAGAAATACCGATTGCTATTACTTCGATTTTTCCAGGTTTACGAAGCGGCTCGATAACAGCAGGTTCTTTTGGAGCAGCTGAGAAAGGAGTAAAAGAAGATTTTGCTGCTGCCTTGTTTTTTTCATCAGCAAGAAATTCTTTTGCTTTTTCTTCGCCCATTGCGGCCGTAAGTTTACGGGTAACCGCTCTTTCTGATGCCAGATTTGAATAAAAATCACCGCCCCGGACTGTTTTTCCATGACGACGTGCATAAGCTCCCCCATAAGAGGAAATAAGCTCAACCAGTCTGTCAGAAACTGAGCTGATATCTGCTGAAACTGAACCGTTTGGCTTTGTAATAAAGTCTGAAGCCCCCAGTTCGAGGCATTCCATTGTAACAGCAGCACCCTTTTCTGCAATGCTTGAAAGAATGATTACAGGAATATCAACGCGGTTCTGTTTGCGCCAGCGTAGGAATTCGACACCGGTCATTACCGGCATTTCTATATCAAGAACAATTACATCTGGTTTTAAAAGCGGGAGTTTTTCGATTAAGAACTGACCGTTCATTGCCTTACCTACAACAGTAAGACCTTCCGTTCCGTCAACGACGTGAGAAATAAGATTACGCATGAGCGCAGAGTCATCACAAATAAGAACTGATATATCGTCCATACTTTATCTCCGTGAAAATTGAGAAAAAAAGAAAAATTAAACCTGTTTCTGGTATAAACAAGCCCAATCAGTCTTTAAAAATTCAAATTTTGTTTCCATTCCGAATAAACTCTCTGAGTGACCAATAAACAGATATGAATTTGAAGCCATTGAATTCCAGAAACGGTCTATAACAGCTTTCTGAGCAGGTTCGTCGAAATAAATGAGTACGTTCCGGCAGAATACAACATCGAGATTACGTGCACCAGAATCATTTCGAAGATTGTGGTAGTCGAATTTGATTGTCTGCATTAATTCAGGTTTTACCTGATAGCCGCGGTCATTTTTTGTAAAGAAACGGTCAAGGTATTTCTGAGGAATACCTGTTACACGTGCTTCAGGGTAAAAACCAGCCTGACCTGTCATAAGACATTTGAGTGAAATATCTGAAGCTGTAATCTGAAATTTATATGGTGGAGGAAGAATATCAGCAAGAATCATTGCAATTGTATATGGTTCTTCACCGGTTGAGCATCCTGCACTCCAGATTCTGACTGTTGTATCACCAGTTTTACGTTTGTTTTCCAGAACATGGGGAATTACATAATTTACAAGTGCGTCAAAATGCGGCTGGTTTCGGAAAAATCGTGTCAAATTTGTCGTAACAGAATCAAGCATGATTTTCATTTCTTCTTTGTTAGACATTACGAGACGATAATATTCTTCAACTGAATCGAGCTGCTTTTCCCGAAGTTTTTCTTTCAACCGGCTGTCAAGAATTGAACGGTTTGTAGCCGAGAAAGTAATTCCACTTTCGTCATAAATGACTTTTCGGAACATATCAAATTCTGAATCTGTTAATAAATCTGCCATAACTCTAATTATACACCCTTAGTTTTAAATTGTAAATAATTTTAAGAATTCTGCAAGGTTAGGGGCAGAAATTCAGTTAAAATTTCTCGATTGAAATAAACAAACTCTCTATGTTAAAATAATAACACAAATAATGAAAAAATCACCCGGCTTTTTTTTAATTTTATCATTTTTCTCTTTTTCATGTTCACTTGAATATTTAAAAAGTGAGAACAGTGAAGATTCTATTCCGGAATTTACTTTTAAAAACGCAAATTATACAAAATACGAATCAAATAAAAAAAATATTTTTCTGTCAGCAGAAATTCTGGAGCAGTATAAAAGTGATAATGCTGTTTTTGTAAAAAATGCGGAATTCCAGACTTTTAGTTCAGATGGTACTCAGGAAACGGGTGGTGAATGTCAGCTTATTGCGGCAAATACAAACGATGAAATCTATACACTTTATGGTGATATAAAATTAAATCTTCCAAAGCAGAAAATGTCTATCGATGCTCAGGCACTTAATTTTAATAAAAAAACTGAACAGATTACCAGCAGTAAAGATTCTGAAGTAAAGCTTACAAAAGACAATATTACTATTTCAGGGCTCGGATTCAGTGCAAGCGGGGTAAGCAAATCTTTCTCATTTTCCAATGAAGTTTCCGGCATAATAAATACAAATGAGGCCGAAAATGAAAATTAAAAAATTGATTTTTCTATTCTGCCTTTTTAATTTTCTGATATTATCTGCAGTTTTTTCGGAAGAAATACAATTTAAGGCTGATTTTATGTCCGGGGTGTCGGGAAGTAAAACCGATGAAACTAAGCTGGCAGGAAATTCTTTCGTTAAAACTTCCACTATGGAAATAAAAGCAGATTTAATTACTTTAAATGGTGAAGATTTCAGATATATTACTGCTGAAGGAAGTGTCGAAGGCAAAAACACTGAAACAAAAATGAATTTTACCTGCGGAAGGCTGCGGTATGACAGACAGACTAAGCTTGCTCAGCTGGAAGATTCTGTTCATATGATTGATCTTGAAAATGATGTTACCATTGATGCCCAGATAATCGAATACAACCAGAATAAAGAAATTGCTACAATGCAGATTGGGGTTACTCTCAGGCAAAAAAATAATGTATGTACTTCGGCATTTGCAATCTATAAAAAAGAGGCACAAATGCTTGAAATGAGCGGAAATCCTAAAATTGTTCAGGGCGATGATTCTTTCAGGGCGCAGGAAATAACACTGGACTTAAAATCTCAGGAAATTACACTTTCAGGCAGGGTAAGTGGAACTGTAATTGATTCCAAAAAGGAAGAAACTAAAGAAGAAAAGCAGCAGGCAAATCCTAAAGATGAAGAACTTCCTTCAGAAAGTACAGATGAAAAACCTGCAGTTGAGGAAAAGTCTGATAATCAGATTCCGGAAGAAGAAAAGCCGGATGCAGTTAGTGAGGTGGCAGAAGAATGAGTGATGAGCAGAATATTGATTCTCAAAATAATTCAGAAACTTTTCATACGTTGCGTGTAAGTTCGCTTTATAAACAGTTTGGTAAAAAGAAGGTTGTGCAGGGAGTTGATTTTCAAATGCATACCGGCGAAGTTCTTGGACTTTTAGGTCCAAATGGTGCCGGGAAAACAACCAGCTTTTACATGATTGTCGGGTTTTATAAACCAACCTCCGGCGAAATTTTTCTTGATAATAAAAGAATTACACAGCTGCCTATGTTTAAAAGAGCTCAGCTTGGAATTTCTTATCTTCCTCAGGAACCGAGTGTTTTTAAAAAACTTACAGTTGAAGAAAATATCTGGTCAATTCTGGAAACACGACCGGATTTATCGCGTTCAGAAAAAAAACAGAAACTGGAAGAATTAATTGAAGAATTTGCCATCGGCAGAATCAGAAAACAATATGCTTATACCTTGAGCGGCGGTGAAAGACGCAGAACGGAAATTGCCCGTTCTCTTGCAATTGAACCGAAATTTTTATTGCTTGATGAACCATTTGCAGGAATTGATCCGATTGCTGTTGCTGATATAAAAGGTATGATAAAACTTCTTGCAGACAGGGGAATCGGCGTTCTTATTACAGACCACAATGTCCGTGATACGCTTGAAATTACTGACCGTGCAATTATAGTAAGCACTGGTCAGATTTTGATTCAGGGAACAAAGCAGGAAATTATTGACAGTCCTGAAGCACGCGAAATTTATCTCGGCGAATCATTTCACATGTAAAGGCTGTACAGTTTTAATAAATCATTGTTCCTATACCGCGGTCGCTGAACATTTCGATAAGAAGCGAGTGGGGAACTCTTCCGTCGATAATGTGCGTTCGCGGTACACCGCCTTTTCTTGCCATTACACAGCATTCGATTTTAGGAATCATACCGCCGGCAATTGTTCCGTCATCATAAAATTTCTGAACATCATCAAGATGAATACGCTGAATCAAAGATTTTGGATCATTTACATCCCGCAAAACACCCGGAACATTTGTAAGCTGAACAAATTTTTCTGCATTTAATGCAATTGCGATTTTAGCTGCAGCTGTATCTGCATTAATGTTATAGCGTGACATATCTCCCTGTTCGCCGAGTGCAACTGTTGATACAACCGGAATGAATCCTTCATCCAGTAAAGACTGTACAATTTCCGGATGAACTTCTGTAACTTCACCAACAAAGCCTAAGTCTGTTCCGTCTTTATTAATTTTTTTTGCACGCAGAAGTCCTGAATCAACGCCGGATAAACCTACAGCTTTTCCGCCTTCCTGTAATAAAATGCCAACAATATCCTTGTTTAATTTGCCGGTAAGAACCATTTGAACAATTTCCATTGTTTCAGCATCTGTGTAACGAAGACCGTTTATGAATTTGCTTTCTTTTCCGACTCTTTCAAGCATATGGTTAATTTCAGGACCGCCGCCATGTACAAGAACAACTTTGATTCCTACAGTGTTCAGCAGAACAATATCTTTCATGACAGCAGATTTTAATTCTTCATTTAGCATGGCATTACCGCCGTATTTTACAACGACAGTTTTTCCTACCCAGTGACGAAAATACGGTAGTGCCTGAACAAGCACATTGGACCAGTGTTCATTATCTAAGCGCGGATCGATTTTTTCTTTAGTTTCAGTGTTTTCGCTCATAATTTTCTCCATGTAAAACGAATTGCGATATTATACAAATTAGCGTCTTAATTGTCAGTTATTTTTTTAGATTTTTCTTGCCGATAAATGCTTTTTTCAGTATTTTTATGAATGTATAAAAATTAAATAACGGCTGCGTAAATACGTAACCGACAGGAGATAAAAACAAAATGGCTAAACAGTTGATTTTTAATGAAGAAGCCCGCAAAAAGATGCTTTCTGGTGTTGAACAGATTGCTCAGGCTGTAAAAGTAACACTCGGTCCTTGCGGCCGCCTTGTAATGCTCGACAAAAAATTCGGTGCACCTACAATCACAAAAGACGGTGTTTCTGTTGCAAAGGAAGTTGAGCTTAAAGACCCTTACGAAAACATGGGTGCTCAGCTTGTACGCGAAGTTGCTTCAAAAACAAACGATGTTGCTGGCGACGGTACAACTACTGCTACTGTTCTGGCTTATGCAATCGTCCGCGAAGGCCTCAAATCAGTTTCTGCTGGCATGACTCCAATCGAAATCAAACGCGGTATCGACAAGGCAACAGCTGTTGCTGTCGAGGCTATCAAAAAGAACAGCCGCGCAGTTAAAGGCAGCGAGGACATCACTCATGTTGCTACAATTTCTGCAAACAACGACCCTGAAATCGGTAAAATCCTTGCTGACGCTATCGAAAAGGTCGGAAAAGACGGCGTTATTACTGTTGAAGAATCAAAAAACATGGACACAACAGTTAAGACTGTTGAAGGTATGCAGTTCGACCGTGGATACATTTCTTCTTACTTCGTAACTGACCGTGAACGCATGGAAGTTAACTACAACGATGCTTTCGTTTTGATTCACGACAAAAAAATCTCAACAATGAAAGATCTTCTTCCATTGCTCGAAAAAGTTGCTCAGACAGGTAAACCTCTAGTAATCATCTGCGAAGACATGGACGGCGAGGCTCTTGCAACACTCGTTCTCAACTCAATCCGCGGTACTCTCAAGTGTGTTGCTGTTAAGGCTCCAGGTTTCGGCGACCGCCGAAAGGAAATGCTTCAGGATATCGCTATTTTGACTGGCGGTACAGTAATTTCTGAAGAACTCGGTCTTAAACTTGAAACAACTGAACTTGCTCAGCTCGGTCAGGTAAAATCAGTTAAAATCGACAAAGACAACACAACTCTGGTTGACGGTGCAGGCGCAAAAGATGCTATCGCTGCCCGTGTTGCAGAAATCAAGGCTCAGGTTGAAAAATCAACTTCTGAGTACGACAAAGAAAAGCTCAAGGAACGCCTTGCTAAACTCTCTGGCGGTGTCGCTGTAATCAACATCGGTGCTATCACAGAAACCGAAATGAAAGAAAAGAAGTTCCGCGTTGAAGATACACTTGCTGCAACACGCGCTGCTCTCGAAGAAGGTATCGTTTGCGGTGGTGGTATCGCTTTGATTGAAGCTGCAAAAGCCCTCACAGACGACGCTGCAAAAGATTTGACTGAAGAAGAAAAGGTCGGATTCCGAATCGTCCGCCGCGCCCTTGAAGAGCCAATCCGCCAGATTGCCGAGAACGCAGGAATTGACGGTGCAGTTGTTGCAGAAAAAGCAAAGAACG
>NZ_JAZOUG010000243.1:0-10467 GCF_045657965.1 Treponema sp.
ATAAATTAGGCGGATTTATTATTGCGGGTGAATTTGCATCAGTAATCAAAAAACAGATTCCGGCACTTTCAAAAAGCATTATTCATCCTGTAAAAGCTGTTGGTGAAAATTCTAATGGCTCAATAATGTTTACTGTTGACAGTACTGGAAAGTTCAGCTGCGAAAGTGACTACTGGACTTCTTATACGCAGAAACTGCTTGATTCAATAAAATAAAATTTTTTCTTAAACTTATAAGGGCGAACTAAGTTCTCTTTCTTCGCCCTTTTTTGTTTGTAAAATTCAAAAAACTGTGTTATTATTAATGTAATTGGAAATTAATTAAAAATAATTCGGTGGGGGCTTTTATGGATCTTGTAAAAGATATTCATAAATCAGAATATGGCGAACTGCCTGAAGTTGTTGTTTGTACTCCAGGCCGTTTTCATTTAATCGGCGAACATTCCTGGTTTTTTAGAGATAAAACTCTTTCAATGGGGATTAATCTTCCAGTTTATATAGCAGTTTCTTTTAGAACAGATAATAATTTTTACTTTTATTTTCCTCAGCTGAAAGACCGTAAAAAAATATCAATGTCTTCGCTAAAATTCCGTAAAGAAGACCGCTGGGCAAATTCAATAAAAGCTATGATTTATGGTTTTATTTCCGGCGGTTTTGAAGTTAAAGGAATGAATTTTACTGTTTATACAGATATTCTTCCTTCTGCCGGTTTTGGAATAAATACAGCCATAAAAGTCGGTTCTGCTTATGCCATTTGTGAGCTTAATAATTTAAAATGTGAAGAAAGCCAGATTTTACAGGCTATAGCTCGTGGTAATATAAGATTCCTTAATTCAACTAACTATATTTCTGATATTCTTTCTGCAATCTATTCAAAAGAAAAATCTCTTGTTTTAATCGATCATGCTACAAAATCATGTGAGATTCTGCCGTTCGATTATCCTCAGAAAAAAATAATTCTTGTCGATGCTAAAGTGCCTCGCATTAATATCTGGAATGAAGAAATTATCCGCGAACCGGAAAGTGCACTTCTTTTAGGAGAATTAAAAGAACGTAAATCTTATGTTCGCGGTGGATGGCGTTATGAAGAAAATCCTCATGAAGTAAATTTAGTTCTTTCGGTTGCTCCGGAAATGATTCATAAAAAGCTTCACAGCGTAATGATGGAGCACCAGTTTGTACTTGAAGCCTGGGATGCGCTTGAAAAAAATGCTTTTGGCACTTTTGCACGTGCTGTAAATCACAGTCATGAAAATATGCGTGATGAATATGAAATTTCATGTCCTGAAATTGACTGGATTTTAAAACGTCTTTCTGAAATAAATCCTAATAATGACGATTCAAGAAATCCTTTTAATTGCGGTAGAATTACAGGTAAAGGATTTGGCCGCTGTTTATATGCGATTCTTGATGATAAAGATGTCGGCGAATTTAATAATAAACTTACAGAATTTCAGAAAATTTTTGGTTTTAAAGCTTCAAGCTATGTAGTAGAACCGGCACAGGGAGTTCATATTGTCAGTTAACCGCAAAAAAATTCTGGTTACAAATGATGATGGTATAGATGGACAAGGGCTTAAGGTTCTTGTTAATTCTCTTTCATCTGTATGTGATGTTTATGTCTTGGCGCCTGATTCTAATCGTTCTGCTGTTTCCAGTAAAATATCAATGGAAAAGCGCCTTCAAATTAAAAAAATCACAGATGATATTTATACATCTTCTGGAACTCCGGCTGACTGTGTAATTTGTGCTTTAACTTCGCCATTGTTTCCGGTAAAATTTGATGCTGTTGTTTCTGGAATAAATGCCGGTCCTAACATGGGAACTGATGTAATTTATTCAGGAACCTGTGCAGCTGCCAGACAGGCTGTTTTAATGGGACTTCCTGGTATTGCTGTCAGTCTTGAATCAAAATTTCTGGATTATGCACGTGATGGTTTTAATTTTAAACCTTTAGCAGATTTTTGTGCCGATAATCTTGAACAGTTAATTTCTCTTTGTACAGGGGAAGTTTTTGTAAGTCTTAATGCAACTTCAGCCGATAAATATAGTGAGGCTGAGTTTGCTTCATTGTGCGTGCGTGATTATGGTGATAAAGTTATCTTTGAAAACGATAATTGCGATATAACTGCCCGCTGCATAAGCGAAGGAATTACAGTTAAAGGCGAGAGTGATTCTGATTATAATATAGCAAGAAGCGGTAAAATTGCTGTTTCGCTTATTTATGCAGAACCTGTTCTAAAAAAAATGAACAGAAAAATGGATTTTAAATTTTAAAATTGGCTGTTACGGGAGGGGCGTATGGCTGATAAAAATATTCTCAATCAAGGCATTTCAATGTATCAGAAAAATGATTACAGTGGTGCCCTTACTTTTTTTCTTTCACTTCCTGATGATTCTGAAATTGATAATATTGAACTGGCATATTATATCGGTCTTTGTTATGCAAAATTAAACAGATATGATGATGCTCTTTTATATCTTGAGCAGGTCGTAACTTCTGGAACTGAACTTGACAGGGTTTTACAGTGCAGATATGTTCTTGCTGTGATTTATGCAAATAGTGGCCGAAAAAAGCTGGCAGAATTTGAATTGAATAAACTTTTAGATTCCGGTTACAGACCTTCAAATGTATATGCATCCCTGGCTTATATTGCATGGAAGCAGGATGATGTTGAGCGCTCTCTTGACTTATATAAAAAAGCAATTGACCTGGAACCTGAAAACAATACTGCATTAAATGGAATGGGATATGTTCTTGCCTGTGAAAACCGTGATTTAACCAAAGCTCTTTCTTTCTGTAAAAAAGCATTGAATAATCAGCCTGAATCAGCCGCCTGCCTTGATTCTGTCGGCTGGGTCTATTTAAAACTTGGTTTATTAGATGATGCAATGAAATATCTTAATCAGGCTCAGGAAAAACTTCCTGACAATGAAGAAATTGCTGAACATATTCGTCTTGCACACGAACTTTAAGGAACTTAAAATGAAAAGACTGAAATCAATATTTTTCGTTTTGTTGACATCTGTTTTTGGACTTTCTTACATATCTGCACAAAGCGGTGTATTTGTCAGTGAAGAAGCTAAAGCACGCTCTTCTGTAGGGGCAAGAAGTGCAACATCGGGACTTGCTGAGCAGGAATTCAGACGAGGTGTTCAGGCTTATTACCGCGGTTCATTTAATGATGCAATAATGCAGTTTGAAAAGGCTCTTTCATATCTTCCAGGAGAAAATGTAATTTTAGACTGGCTTGGAAAATCTTATTATCGTTCCGGAGTTGAAGGAGCTGCTTTAGAGCACTGGCAGTATGCTTCTAATGAAGGTTATGGCGGTCTTCTGCTTCAAAACAGAATTGAAATTGTAAGCAGCCGGAGACTTTTTTCTGGCAGTTCACTGGAAAAACCAGTCCGTTATACAGAATCTGGAAGTTATACTGGCAAAAACATTCAGGGAAATTTTGTTTTCAGTCAGCCGACATGTGTTCTTCCTAATAATGACGGGACAATCTGGATTGTTTCATATTCTTCAAATGAACTTTTAAAAATGGATTTAAATGGCCTTGTAATTGAACGGACAGGCGGTCCTTTAAATGGATTTGACAGACCTATGGATATAATCCGTTTAAAAAATGGAAATCTTTTGCTCAGTGAATTTGCAGGGGACAGGCTTTCGTTGTTAGATTCAAAAGGAAAATTTATAAAGTCATTTGGTGAAAAGGGTGCTTCTGTCGGCAAAATGGTCGGACCAGAATATATTGCCCAAAGTGATGATGGGAATATTTATGTCTCTGATTTTGGAAACAGCCGTATAGATGTTTTTGATACTGATGGAAATCCTTTGTTTTATTTTGGTGGCAAAACAGATGATTTTTCAGGATTGAAAGGTCCGACTGGAGTGGCAGTTTATGCAGATACTGTGTTTGTTGCAGACTGTATTACTGGTGCAGTTTATAGATTCGATTTTTCAGGCAATTATCTTGGTGTTCTGTGTAAAAATAAAACTTTTAAGAAGCCGGAATCTATGAAATCATGGGGAAAATATTTGATTCTCTGTGACAGAAATAAAGTGTATTCAATTGATAGTGATACCGGTTCTGTTTTTGAAAATGCTAATTCAGGAAATTCTCCTTCACGGCTAACAAGTGCTGTCCCTGATATAAACGGAAATATTATCGTTACTGATTTTAATTCAAATGAAGTGTATGTAATGGCAAAACTTTCTGAACTTATTGGTGGATTATTTGTTCAGATTCAGAAAGTTTATTCAGATTCTTTCCCTAAGGTAACTATTGAAGTAAATGTTGAAAATCGTTCAAGACAAAGTATGGTTGGCTTAAAAGAAAATAATTTTTTAATTACAGAAAATAAAGCACCGGTTTTAGACTTGAAATTTGAAGGTGCCGCTTATGCTAATGATACTGCAGATATCACATTGCTTATTGACCGATCTGTTGATTCAGCAAAGTATTCACAATCTATGGAAAATGCTGTAAAAGAAATTGCATCCAGTATGAATAACCGCGGTACTTTGAGAATTGTATCTGCAGGTAAAGTTCCGTTACTTGAATATGAAGGGCCAGCTTCCGGTGTTTCAAAATTTAATGCCGCGTCATTAAAAAATCCTGTGTCTTCTACTGTTTCTCTGGATCTTGCAATACGGCTTGCTTCCAATGCATTAATCAACGCTGAAAAAAAATGTGCGATTGTTTATATTGGAAGCGGAAAAGTGACCCAGCTTGCTTTTGAAAAGTATGGCTTGTCAAATATTTCTTCGTATTTGAATAATAATTCAATCAGTTTTGTTAATCTTATTCTTGCACAGTCTGCCTGTGATGATGAAATTAATTACCTGTGTACAAATACTGAAGGCGGTGAATATTATGTATATCGTGAGCAGGGACTTTCTGAAGTTGTTAATGATATAATTGAAATTCCGTCTGGAATTTATGTGCTTTCTTATACAACTGCTCTGCAAACTGATTTTGGTCAGAAATATCTTCCTGTAGAAGTGGAAACCTTTATAATGAACAGGAGCGGTAGAGACGAAACAGGATATTTCGCACCGCTCCAGTAAAAGTTTTATTCAGTTTTAGTTTCTTTATTGTCGTTTTTTGAGAGCAGTAAGTTTGTGACGATTCCAAGAATCAATGCACAGGCTACTGTTCTGATTTCAACTTTGCCGAATTTTACAACCATGCCGCCGACTCCAGTGATTAAAATTACGCTTGCAACAAAGAGATTGCGGTTGCGGTTTAAATCGACCTGCTGGAACATTTTTAAGCCTGAAACAGCGATAAAGCCGTAAAGAGAAACACAAACGCCGCCCATTACACAGCTTGGAATTGTTTCTAGGAAGGCAACAAGAGGTGTTAAAAGACTGAAAACAATACACAGAATTGCACAGCCCCAGATTGAAATTGTTGAGGCGTTGCGTGTAATTGCAACACAGCCGATTGATTCTCCGTAAGTTGTGTTCGGACATCCGCCGAAAAGGGTAGAAACGATTGTTCCGACACCATCACCTAGAAGCGTTCGTGTAAGGCCCGGTTCTTCAAGAAGATTTACACCGACGATTGCAGAAAGATTTTTGTGGTCTGCAAGGTGTTCTGCAAATACAACGAATGCTACAGGAACATAAGCTGCAAAAATTGTAAGCAGGTAAGAGCCTGTAATTCCTTTGAGTCCTTCGCTTCCTCCAAGAAGGAAAGTAAACTGCGGAAGAGAGAAATATGCTGAAAGTTTTGAAAAATCAAGGCTTGTTAGGGCGGTGTAGTTGATGACAATGAGTGAAGAATTTCCGGTTGCATGACCGATAACTGCAAAAATTGAAGCTGCTGCATAGCCGGCTAAAATTCCCTGAATGAAAGGAATGAGCTTTCCGATTTTGCTTCCGTATGTTGAGCACATCATTGTAACAAAAAGTGTAAAAAGGCCGCAGACAAGGGCGACATAGGAACTTCCGCCTTCGATGTTTGATTTCATTAAATCGCCGATTGCGTTTCCTGCAAGTGAAAGACCGATGATTGCAACTGTAGGTCCGATAATTACAGGAGGCATGAGTTTGTCAATCCAGTGTACACCGCAGAATTTTACTGCAACTGCGATGATGATGTAGACAAGACCTGCCATAAGGGCACCGATTATTAAGCCCCAGTATCCGATTGAAACAGAAGCAGCTCCTCCGAAAGCAGAGAACATAGAGCCGATAAAGGCAAAAGAACTTCCCAAAAAGACAGGACTTGCACTTTTGGTGAATATTAAATAGATGAAAGTTCCGACACCTGCACCAAACAGGGCTGCAGAGGCTGTAAGACCATTACCGACGATTGCAGGTACTGCGATTGTTGCTGCCATAATTGCAAGCAGCTGCTGAACTGCAAAAAGAAAAACTTTGCCTAATGAAGGTCTGTCTTTAATTCCATAAACTAATTCCATATATTTGCTCCTTTTTTTATCCTAATACTGTTCTTTCAATTTCAAACATCTGGCTGCGGTAAAGACTTGAAATATTGTGGCCGTAATCTGCGAGCAGCTGAATGATGTTGCGTGCATGTTCTTTAGTGTCGCAGCCGTTTAGGCGGTCGCCGGCATCGCCAAGACCAGGCATGATGTATGCTTTTTCGTTCATGACAGGATCCATCCAGAGGGTGTAGCAGGTAAGCTCAGGCAGAGCACGTGTGACACGAATTGAGCCTTTTAGTGTTGAAATTGTGTTGAAAAATGCGATTGATTTTGGTTTTACACCGTTTTCTTTAAGATATTTTACGACAGTAACAAGAGAACCGCCTGTTGCGTTCATAGGGTCTGCAAAAATCAGATCTTTGCCGTCGAGCAGTTTGAGGTCGAAGAAGGATTTGTCCAGATCCAGAACATATTCCATGTTGTTTTCGTTTTTGGTGTCATTGCGGCTGATTTTGAAAAGCGCAAATGGTGTAAGATAGCCGTCTGAAGAATATTCTTCAATTTCTTTTGAAACAATCATGCTTGGAAGAAGTGCTCCGCGGAGCATGACGCACATTACAGTGTTGTGGATTTTGTGGTCGATTGCAGGGATTTTGTGCACGGCGTAGTTTTGAACCGGAAAATTAACCGGAGTTTTTACGATTATGTGACCTTTTTTGTCTGTTTCCTGATTGATGTAAGCCATGCGGAAAAGCATTTCGTATGCCCGCTGACTGTAGTACATAAATTCCTGATGGTCAGTGCGTTCATCACGGAGTTTTGAAATTACCCGGCTGGCTTCTGCCTGTGCCTGAAGGTCAGTTTCGAAGGAATAAACTTTGATTTGAGGGTGCTTTTTGCAGATTGAATGCATTTCGTGCCCCATTTTGTCATAGCCTTCGATGATTTTTTCTTTGTTGACAGGGTCAAATGATTTCATTGTCTCTTTAAACATCATGTCAAGTTTGGCAAGATCTTCGTTATCTTCCTGTGTAAGATAACCATCCAGATCTTCGGCTTTCAGAATGATTTTGTTGCTCATTTACAGCTCCTGATACGTTTTTCAATCCTTCATTTTAGTATGTGAATTAAAATTTCACAATGGAGAAAAGAAAAAAAAATTAAAAAAATCTATTGACAATAAAACATTTGATACAATATAATCTAATCAAATAAAAGATAGGTTGGTTTTGACATACTCAACCACCGGGAACAGGAGGCACATTATGGCAATTTATGATTACACAGTTTTGGACAGAAAAGGAAACGAAGTTTCAATGGCAGATTTCAAGGGTAAGGTTCTCTTGATTGTTAACACAGCGACAGGCTGTGGTTTTACTCCACAGTACAAAGGCCTTGAAGAGCTTTATCAGAAATATCACGACAAGGGTCTGGAAATTCTTGACTTTCCATGTGACCAGTTCGGTCATCAGGCACCGGGCGACGATGAAGAAATCCATGAGTTCTGTCAGATGAAGTATAAGACAAGCTTTGACAACTTCAAAAAAATCGAAGTCAACGGCGAAAACGAAATCCCGCTTTACACATTCCTCAAAAGTCAGAAAGGTTTTGCAGGCTTTACAGGAATTAAAGGCGCAATTATGAATCAGGTCGTCGGCAAAATCGACCCGGATTTCAAAAACAACGCCAGCATCAAGTGGAATTTCACAAAATTCCTCGTCGACAGAGAAGGCAATGTTGTGGAGAGATTCGAGTCAACAGTCGAGCCAAAGAAAATCGATGAAAAAATCGAACAACTGTTGTAGAATTGTTATCAACAGGGCGACAAGGATGTCGCGATTTTTGAAAGCAAATTAATTCCGCGAGAATTTTGCAATGCAAAATTCTCGTCTACGACATGGAGGTCGAATATGACCGAAAAAGAAAAAATGCTTGCAGGGCTTCTTTATGACCCGAACGATGCTGAGCTTGTTTTGCTCCGTCGTAAGGCTCATAAAAACAGCCGGCTTTACAATAATCTGGACGAAACTGACGAGGCACGTGTTTCTCTGCTTGAAGAGCTTGTTCCAAACCACGGAAACAACCTCACTCTGCAGGGACCTGTTCAGTTTGATTACGGCATTTTTACCACTTTCGGCGAAAACTGTTACGCAAACTTCAACTTCACTTGCATTGACTGTGCGACTGTCACAATCGGAAGCAATGTGTTTTTTGGACCGAATGTTTCGATTCTCACTCCTGTTCATCCAATGAAATGGCAGGAGCGGAATCAGTATACAAGAGGTGACGGTGTTTTGACTGACAAAGAATTTGCACGACCAGTCACAATTAAAGACAACTGCTGGATTGCAGGCGATGTTACAATTTGCGGCGGAGTTACAATCGGCGAAGGCTGCGTAATCGGAGCCGGAAGCGTCGTTACCCGCGACATTCCGGCAAATGTATTTGCTGCAGGAAATCCGTGCAGAGTAATTAAACAAATAGAGGAATAGCTTATGACATACGACATAATCATAATCGGTGCAGGCCCTGCCGGAGTTTCGGCTGCCTTATATGCAAAACGCGCAAACCTTAATGTTGCCGTCATTTATTCAGGCGAAAGTCAGCTTGAAAAAGCACATAAAATCGACAACTATTACGGCTTTTCCGAAGGAATTACAGGCCCAGATCTTTATAAAAACGGAATCGAGCAGGCAAAAAATCTTGGAATCGAAGTGATTCAGGCCGAAGTAACTCACATCGAAATGCTTGCTCCCCCGCCAAAAACGCAGTACTCAGTAAAAGCCGGCGGAAACGAATACACTGCAACCAGCCTGATTCTTGCAACCGGAAACAAAAAGCTCCGCCCTAACATCGCAGGAATCGTTGATTTTGAAGGAAAAGGCGTTTCTTACTGCGCTGTCTGCGACGGATTTTTCTATCGCAAAAAAAATGTCGCTGTAATTGGAAACGGAACTTTCGCAGTGGAAGAAGCAAGTCATCTTGCACACATTGCAGATTCTGTCACTATTTTGACCGACGGAAAATCAGATGATGAAGTTAAATCAGCTCTTTCAAAAGATTCTTCTGTCGCACAGAAAATCAAAATCGATGTACGCAAAGTTTCAAAAATCATTTTGAACGAAGAAGGCTCAAAAGTAGGCGGTGTATCATTTGAAGACGGCGAAACACTTACTGTTGACGGAGTTTTTGTAGCCTTAGGGAGTGCCGGAGCCGCTGACTTTGCCAAAAAGCTCGGGCTTGCCCTAAACGGAGACTCAATTGCCACAAACGAAAAAATGGCTACGAACGCACCGGGAATCTTTTCGTGCGGAAATGCAAACGGCGGACTTTTACAGGTATGTAAGGCAGTTTACGAAGGCGGTGTTGCAGGATTAAGTGCAGTTGATTATATTAGAAAAATCAAACAATAAGGAAAATTTATGCAGAATCAAATTGAAAATACTGAAGCTGATAAATATGAATCTCTGAAACTTAAAAATCAGGTTTGCTTTCCCCTTTATGCTGCTTCCCGTGAAATTTTACGTAAGTATACCCCTTTTCTAAAAAAATTAAATCTCACATACACTCAATATATTGTCATGATGGTAATGTGGGAAGATAAAAAACTTACGGTAGGGGAGCTTGGAAAAAAGCTTTTTCTTGATACAGGAACTCTTTCACCGCTTTTAAAATCAATGGAAGAAAAAGGACTTGTTGAACGAAATCGTGAAAAAGTGGATGAACGCGTTGTAAAAATTTCAATTACAAAAAACGGCGAAAATCTGAAAGAAAAAGCTTTAGAAATTCCTCCTCAAATTTGCTCCTGTTTAAAGATTTCAACTGAAGAAGCAGAAGTTTTATATAAGCTGTTGTATAAAATCCTGAATTAGAATTTCACTGTTCCGCCGATTGTTGCTGTTGCTGTAAGAGTTGCAGTTTTTCCCCAGTTTGCGTAGTAGCTTAAGCCTGCATCAGTATTGATTGAAACGTATTTTGAAATCTGGGTTTCAGTTGCATGCGTAAAGGCTAAGTTGTACTTTTTAACAGGTGAAGATGTGGAAGAAACGGGAGATGTTCTGTTAAG
>NZ_JAZOUG010000244.1:0-5426 GCF_045657965.1 Treponema sp.
TGTTCTTGTTTCTGCAGGTATTTTATTCGGCTGGGATAAAGCGCTTTATTCAATAATATTTCAGTTCACATCTACTCAGGCACTTAATATTTTCTATAAGCGTTATTCAAAAACAACTCTTTTAATTGTTACTGACTTTCCGGATGAAATTTATGCCGTTATTAAAGCAGAAACAAATCATACAGCCACGATTTTTGAAGGAAAAGGGGAGTATTCTGGCAAAAATCACAAACTTTTGTATACCGTAGTTTCAAGTGATGAATCTGGCCGTCTGGAAAAGAAAATCCGCGAAACTGACAGTTCAGCATTCATCAATGTACTTCAGTCCAAGGAAATAGTCGGCCGCTTTTTTAAACGGGGTAAAGACTGATGAATAAAAAAATGATTAGAATTTTCTTAAAATTTCCATTTTTATTTAAAAAATCAGAAATTTCGATTAATATAGATGATACTTATGGAATATTCTACAAAAAAACAAGGTAAGCTTGTGCTTTACATCATCGCGATTATTATTCTGATAGTCGCAGTGCTTAGTTTTCTTCAGGTTACGCTCGTCACACAGCGTGCAAAAAAATCAACTGCAGCATCTTATGAGGAGGACTGTAAAAAACTGACTGAGGCTTATTCTGAAGTCGTTTCAATCCGGCTGAGTGAATATATCAAACAGATGCGTATGTATACAGAAGCTGATGTTACCAGGACGGCTGAGCCTTATGAGATTCAGCGGTGGCTTGTTTCCCACGCATCTTCGCGAACGCCGGATTTCGACAGAATCGGTTATATTGACGAAAAAGGCGATTTTTACAATGATCAGAATAAGATTACGAATGTCGTTGACCGCGGTTACTATCTTGCAATTATGCGTGACGGTAAAGATACCGACATTGATGATCCTGTTACGTCAAAATCAACTGGTACAACAATTATTCATGTTTCAAAAGCCGCAAAGCGCAGCGGAAGAACTATTGGTTTCTATAGTGCTGTCGTCGGTGTCGATAAACTTACTGAATTTATAAAAACCATCCGGATTGGAAATACTGGCTATGCAATTCTCTTCAACAGTAAAGGAAATGTCATCGCTACATCTGACCCAGATATCGATAATGAAGAAAAGTCTTCTGCAATGACTCAGGCTCTTCAGCCGGTAACACAGAATTTGATGGCTCGGCAGACTGGTGCTGCATGGATAAATGCGGGAAAATACGGAAATAAGTATGTCACTTATCAGCCGGTTGAAAATGCTGATTGGGGATTTGCGTTCGTTATCGATGAAAAACAGGTCTACGCTACTGCAAATGAAATTGTCATCACGCTTTCATTTGCGGCTGTTATTCTCGGTTTTTCATTGATTGCAGGAATCGGTTATGCAATTTACCGTTCACTCAAGCCTCTTAAACAGCTTCACGATGCAATTGACAATATTGCGTCTGGAAAAGCTGATCTTACACAGCGGATTTCCGGTGCGGCCGCAGAAGCTGACAATGAGATCGGTGGCGTTGTCAGGGGATTTAATCTGTTTGTTGATAAACTTCATGCAATCATTAAAGCTGTAAAAGATTCAAAAGTAGTTCTCGTTGATGCTGGAAACAATCTCCGAGATTCAACTGAGGATACGGCCGCTTCAATTACTGAGATTATTTCGAATATTCAGAGTATGGGCGGAAACATCAATTCTCAGGCTGACAGCGTTCAGTCAACGGCCGGTGCAGTCCATGAAATCGCTTCTAACATTGATTCCCTTAACAATATGATTGGTGAACAGGTTCAGAGCGTATCCCAGGCATCAAGTGCCGTCGAAGAAATGGTAGGTAATATCTCTGCTGTAAACAGTTCGGTCGAAAAAATGGCAGAATCATTCGTTACGCTTGAACAAAATGCAATCAGCGGTGCACAGAAGCAGGATGATGTAAGTGCGCGAATTATTCAGATTCAGGAAGAGTCCGAAAGTCTTCAGGAAGCAAATACTGTCATTTCAAGCATTGCCGAACAGACGAATCTTCTTGCTATGAATGCGGCAATTGAAGCCGCACATGCTGGCGAGGCTGGCAAAGGCTTCTCTGTCGTTGCAGATGAAATCCGAAAACTTTCCGAGACATCAAGTTCTCAGTCGCGCACTATTGGTGATCAGCTTCAGAAAATCCGCAGCTCAATCAATGGAATCGTAACTGCTTCAAACGAGTCTCACGATGCCTTTAATTCTGTTACAGAAGGAATTCGTCTCACTGACCAGCTTGTGCGTCAGATTAAGAGTGCTATGGAAGAACAGACGGTCGGTTCAAAGCAGATTATCGAGGCGCTTCATACTGTAAATGATAATTCTTCTCTCGTAAAAAGTGCTTCTGCGGAGATGAGCGAGGGTAATAAGGCTATTCTTGAGGAAATCCAGAATCTGCAGAATGCAACGCTCAGTATGAAAAGCGGCATGGATGAAATGTCAATCGGTGCGCGAAAAATCAACGAAACAGGGGCTGCTCTTTCAACGCTTTCCTCTCAGATGGAACTGTCAATCAGTGCAATTGGTGAGCAGATCGATCAGTTTAAGGTGTAGCTTTTTGTATGGTAAGCTTTTTGCATTGATTACAGTCTGATATTTCGTTAAAATTGTCCTCAATCAAAATCATGAATTAAGATTGAGGGCTTTTTAATGAAAATCAATGGATCACAAATAGTAATTGAATGCCTTGTTGAACAGGGTGTAGACACAGTTTTCGGCTATCCTGGCGGAAACATCCTTAACATTTACGATGCACTCTATAAAAACTCAGACAGAATCAATCATATTCTTACCGCACACGAACAGGCCGCTGCCCATGCCGCAGACGGATATGCCCGCACTACAGGCAAAGTCGGTGTCTGTATGGCAACATCAGGCCCTGGAGCTACAAACCTTGTAACAGGCATTGCTACAGCCTACATGGATTCAGTTCCTGTAGTTGCAATTACCTGTAATGTAGGCACTCCGCTCCTCGGAAAAGACACTTTTCAGGAAATCGACATCACGGGCGTTACTTTGCCAATCACAAAGCACAATTTTATCGTTAAAGATGTAAAAGATTTGGCAAAAACTTTCCGTGAAGCATTTATTATTGCAAAATCAGGCCGTCCGGGACCAGTTCTCATTGATATTCCAAAAGACGTTACTGCCAAAGAGTGTGAATTCGAACCTCTTAAAAAAGGTGATGACGGATTAAAAGCTCTTGTCGAAGAAAACGCAAATTTTTCAAGAGTTGTAAAAGTTGCAGTTCCGACCGACGAAGAAATCAAAAAAGCTGCAGAAATCATTAATAAATCAGAACGCCCTGTAATTTATGCAGGCGGCGGTGTCAAAATCTCCGGGGCTGAAAAAGAACTTCTCGAATTTGCAGAAAAAGCTCAGATTCCTGTTGCAGAAAGTCTTATGGGCCGCGACGTATTTCCGGCTAGCCACCCGCTGTGCACATGGATGGTCGGTATGCACGGAACAAGAGCAAGCAATATGGCAGTTACCGAAAGTGACCTTGTTCTTGCCCTTGGTTCACGATTCAGCGACCGCGTAATCGGAAATCCAAAAACATTCGCTGAACATGCAACAGTCTTCCATATCGATATTGATCCTGCTGAAATCAACAAAAATATTCCGGCTCAGGAACAGTTAATCGGAGATGTAAAGGCTGTTCTTACACGCCTTCTTCCGTTAATCGAAAAACGTGACCACTCAGAATGGCTTAAAAAAATCGACGGCTGGAAAAAAGAAGTGCCGCCGTGCTATTCAGAAGTTAAACCGGATTCAATTAATCCTAAATTCCTTCTCGAAACAGTTCATAAGCATGCCGGAGACGATGCATACATTACAACAGAAGTCGGCCAGCACCAGATGTGGACTGCTCAGTTCTATCCGTTTGCAAAACCGCGCCGTTTTGTAACTTCAGGCGGTTTAGGAACAATGGGATTCGGTACAGGAGCTGCAATGGGAATCCAGGTCGGAAATCCTTCTGCCCGCGTCGTTCATATTGCAGGTGACGGTTCGTTCCGCATGAACTGTAACGAACTCTGTACAATCGCGCGCTATAACCTTCCAATTGTAATTGTTCTTGTAAATAACGGCACTCTCGGAAACGTCCGCGTATGGCAGAAACTTTTCTACGATAAGCGCTACAGCCACACAACACTTGATTTCGGACCTGACTGGAAAAAACTTGCCGACGCTTACGGAGTAGGCTACTACAAGGCAAACAATAACGCAGAGTTCGATAAAATTTTCAAAGAAGCATTCGAAAGCAAAAAGCCGTGTATTGTAGATTCAATTGTCGATATTGATGAAATGATTCTTCCGATGGCAATTCCAGGAAAACCAATCGAAAATCAGATGATGGTCTGGGATAATTAATAATCGGGCGCCACCCGCTTTCAAGCGGGTCGTTCATTCCGCCCTTCCGCTGTCCGCTCCATTCCTTCACTTCGTTACGGAACGCCTTCGGCGGGGCTCCAATCACTGGCGCAAAAAAATGCCCGCTTATACGAAAAAATATCGTGTAAGCGGGCATTTTTGTTAGTATTTAGTCCAAAGCGTGTCCTGCTGAGCCTAATACATTTACACACTTGTGCATGTACATTTTTTTGAGTTCTTCGCGTGCCGGTGTAAGATACTGGCGCGGATCAAAATCGCCAGGGTGTTCTGCAAGGTGCTTTCGGATTGCTGCTGTCATAGCTAAGCGGCCGTCAGAGTCGATGTTGATTTTGCAGACTGCTGATTTTGCAGCTTTTCGAAGCTGTTCTTCAGGAATACCGACTGAATCAGGAATTTTTCCGCCGAACTGTTCGATAATTTTTACATATTCAACAGGTACAGAAGAAGAGCCGTGGAGTACAATCGGGAAACCAGGGAGTTTCTTTTCGATTGCTTCAAGAACATCGAATGCCAAAGGAGGCGGAATAAGAACGCCGTCAGCAGTTCGTGTACACTGTTCCGGAGTAAATTTGCATCGTCCGTGGCTTGTTCCGATTGAGATTGCAAGTGAATCACAGCCTGTTTTTGAAGTAAAGTCGATTACTTCTTCAGGTTTTGTGTATTTTGATTCTTCTGCTGAAACATCGTCTTCAACGCCGCCGAGAACACCGAGTTCTGCTTCGACAGTTACATCGTGTGCGTGGGCATATTCTACAACTTTCTTTGTAAGTGCAACGTTCTCGTCGTACGGAAGGGCAGAGCCGTCAATCATTACTGAAGAAAAACCGTTGTCGATACAGTCTTTGCATACTTCAAAATTCGGGCCGTGGTCAAGGTGAAGTACGATTGGAATGTCGCAGCCGAGCTCATGTGCATATTCAACAGCACCGCGTGCCATATTGCGGAGAATATTTGCGTTTGCATAAGCGCGTGCACCTTTGGAAACCTGTAAAATTACAGGTGATTTAGCTTCTACACAGGCCATAATGATAGCCTGCAT
>NZ_JAZOUG010000245.1:0-5738 GCF_045657965.1 Treponema sp.
CGCAGAGGGGGTAGCGACCAGCGAAGTGGGCGCGCAGGGGGAGACTTCCCCCTCCAGCTGATTCAGCCATTGTTCAAGAAACTCCGTGTTGTCCAAGTCGGAGGCCAAGCCGGTCTTAGGAAGACAAATGTCTTAGCCAACTCCTTGGCCCACAGAACGACATGGCAACGATCCGACTCCCACCGCAGAGGGGGTAGCGACCAGCGAAGTGGGCGCGCAGGGGGAGACTTCCCCCTCCAGCTGATTCAGCCATTGTTCAAGAAACTCCGTGTTGTCCTGTTCACTGATAAAAATTTTGGGCGGGAGAGAGTCTTTGCTTTCGTAATAAGAGCGCGCAAACTCTTCAAGAAGTTCTTCGTCTTCGTTAAGGCTTTCAACACGGAAATTGTCACGGCCTAAAAGCTTTCCGCTTCGGATTTTAAGAACGCAGAAAGTTACAAGTTCGCCTTCGCGCCAATGGGCAATGTAGTCGCGGTCTTCGCTTTCAAAGTCTTCGACGATGTTCTGGTTCTGCATGATTGTAAGGGCACGAAGTCCGTCACGAAGTCTTGCAGCTTTTTCAAAGTTTAAGGCGGCGGCGGCTTTCTTCATTTCTGAGGTAAGTTTATTTACAGTTTCATCGCCTTTTCCCTCAAGTAGAGCCTTAATTTCTTCGATAAATTCATTATAGGTCTGTTTATCGATTTTATTGCAGCACGGAGCTTTACAGCGCCCGATGTGATAATACATGCACGGAGCTTCCCGCTTTTTGAACGAGCGGCAATGTCTTAAAGGATAAACTTTGTAGAGAGTGTCGATGAAAGTGTCGAGAGAACCTGCATCAGGAAACGGACCAAAATATGCGGCTCCGTCATTACGCTTGACCTGACGGGTTTTGTAAAGACGCGGAAACTCTTCGTTTGTAATTTTGAGGACGGGGTAGGATTTTCCGTCTTTAAGCTGAATGTTGTAGCGCGGCGTGTACTTTTTGATTAAGTTGTTTTCGAGAAGAAACGCTTCGTACTCATTGCTTGTCGTAATGTATTCGATTGATGCCGCATTTGAAACCAGCAGTTCCGTTTTAATATTACGGCCTGCAGAAAAATAAGAAGAGAGCCTGTTTTTCAGGTTCTTTGCTTTGCCAACATAAATGACGGTTTCTTCGGAATTCCGCCACAAATATACACCGCTTGAGGAGGGTGCCTTTAACGCAGTTTCGTGAAGTTTTTCATATTCTGAAGTTTGGGTGTTAAGCATAATGGGTATCAGAAACATTTTATCACAAAAAGTAAGTTTTTTTCCACGATTGACAAAAATTATCACAGTTTTGAAATTTATGGCGATTGCTTTTCCTGCTTTTTCAACTCCAAAAACTCTTATTCTTGGCGGTGAAAAAGGCTGGAATGAAATAGCCGGAATGAATGGAGTCACTGTTTCAAAAAGGACAGGACAGTTCGGTTATGATGCTGTTGAACTTTCTACACAGACACTTTCTGTTTCTTCAGATACTGACATGCTTCTCACTTTTGATGATGAAAAAAACTTTTATGATGCTGCAGGAAATTATTCTGTTCTGAAGAATAATCTTGTTTACAGCACAAACAGTGCAAAAGGAAACGGTGCAGCATTAAGCAAAGGTGAAAAAAAAGGTCTTTCTCTTTCCGGAAAAAATTCAGCTCTTTTCGGAAAAACTGGATTTGCAGGCTCATTTACAATTGAATTCTGGCTCTGCCCTTCCCTTGCAGAAAACGGCGAAATGGTACTTTCATGGCGTTCATCATTAAATAATGACATTAACTCTGAATATCAGATGATTTCTGCTTCATTTTTTAACAATCATCTTGAATGGGCTTTTAATAATATTTTCAATGGTTACAGAGAAAAAGAAGTTCATATTTCAGGTTACAGCACAATTGTTCCGGATAAATGGACAAGACATACAATTTCTTTTAATGAAGAATCTGGACTTTTAGAATATCTGGTTGACGGAAGAACTGAATCGCTGAAATTCATAACTTTAAGCGGACATGAAAACGGAACAGTATGCTATCCGGTAATCGGCGTAAAAGCCGCAGTTGAACTTTGCCCTGATTATGTCGGAAAAATTGACAGTTTTAAAATTTCAAGACTTCCGGCATCAAATTCCAGAAATGATATTCTTTCAACAGGAAATGAGAAATTCAGTGTTGAAGGCGGAAAGTTTGTCACAAAACCGCTTTTAGTTTCTCACTCTGCAACTATTGAACAGATTGATGCCTTAATGAATGTTCCGGCAGAAACAGATATCCGCTTTTATGTAAGAAGCGGCGATAATTGCTACGGCTGGAATGAGAATTATCCTGCATGGAAAGAAATTGTTCCGGGCGAAAAGATTTCTGACATTTCCGGGTTATACTTTCAGTTATCAGCAGAATTCCTGCCGGATGGAAACGGAAACAAAACACCGCGTCTTACAGAAATTTCCATAAAGTACGATGAACAGAATGAACCTCTGCCGCCTTTTGCCATAAATGCAAAACCTGGTGACAGCTGTGTAACATTGAACTGGAGTTTTTCTGTTGATGAAAATGCAGGCGGTTATTATGTCTACTACGGAAATCGTCCCGGAGAATATCTTGGACGTGTTGCTCTTGAAGGCTCTTCACCTGTAAATGTCGGAAATACAACTTCTGTGACACTTACAGGTCTTGAAAACGGAAGAATATATTATTTTGCGGTGAGTGCTTATTCAAAAATTGACGGAAGAATAAACGGAACTCTTTCAAAAGAAGTCTTTGCGCGTCCAAGTGCCCGTTTATCCCTGAAATAAGGCGGTAAAAAATTATGTCTGATACAAATATTTTATTAAACAGAGCAAAATCAGCTTTAATTGCACATGATTACACATTAGCTGCAAAAATTTATAAAAACCTGATTATGGAAAAACCAGATAATCTGGATTACAAAATGCAGCTGGGAAATCTCTATGTAAAAGCCGGTAAAGATGACCAGGCTTTAACGATTTTTAAACAGATTGAAAGAGCTGATAATGAAAATCTCGACGCCCTTGTTTCGATTTCAGGAATTTACCGCCGCCAGAAAAAATACGAAGAATCAGTTGCAGTACTGGAACAGGCTCTTGTTATCTGCGAAGATGACACTAAAACACGTGCAAAAATTTCCTACAATTTAGGATTTACTTACCGCCAGATGGGAAATTATAACGATGCGGTAAACTGCTTTGAAGAAGTTGTCGAAGAAAATCCTTCTGACGTCCTTGCAAACAACCATCTTGGTGCAATTTACGCCCTTCAGGGAAATCACGGAAAAGCAATTGAAGCATACAACCGCGGTTTGAAATTCGATCCAAATCATCCTATTCTGCAGTTCAATATTGCAAAAAGTTATGCAGAAACAGGCGAAACCCAGAAAGCACTTTCCTATTATGAAGGTGCATTACGTGCAAAACCGGGCTGGACAGATGCCATTGAAGCATATGCAGATTTACTCTTAACTGAAAACAAAGTTACTGAAGCAGACAATGCAGTTACTCAGGCTCTTGAACTTTATCCTGATGATGTAAAGATGCACACAGCAAAAGGAAATGTATTCAACAGACAGAGTATTTTTGATGAAGCTGAAACTGAATATAAAAAAGCACTTGAAATTGATGAAGAATACAGAAATGCACTTACAGGTCTGGCAGATTCTCTCGAAAGTCAGGGAAAACTTGAAGAAGCAGTTGAAACTATCATAAAGGCAGAAAATTTAAATCCTGATGATAAAAAAATAGTAAAACAGTCAGCTCATATACATATTTCTGCAGATAAACTTGAAGAAGCTTATGAAAGAATCTCAAAACTGCAGAAAGCTGACCAGAATGACGTTCAGGCAATGAATCTTCTGGGACAATACTATATCTGTAACGGCGAAAAAGAAAAAGCCGAAGAATGTTTTGCAAACATAAAGAAAATTTCACCGGACTACAACGAACTTTACCGGGACTGGGCTGAAAGATTCATTCAAAAAGGAGAAATCGACAAAGCAGAACCTTATTTACAGGCTGCAATTCAGAAAAATCCTAATGATTCCCGCTCTCTCATGCATTTGGGCGAACTTTACGAAGGAAAAAATGAAATCGGTAAAGCATTGAAATTTTATAAAATGGCGACAAGTGCCGATTCATTTAATCACCGGTCAAAGAAAGCTGCAGAGCGGATTTTAGGTGATGAGTCATATTCAGACTTAATCGACTCAGGCTTAACAAATTCATCTGATACTGATTATGATTCAATCTTCTCAGGCGGAAAGACAGGCACTGACACAGAAGAAAATACCTCAAATGAAAATCCTGTTTCTGAAGTTTCTGACATGGAAGAAATTTCTCTCGTTTCTGATGATTCTGAAGTCAGCGATGATATTCCGGAAGGTGAAAATCCGGATGAGTCTGACAGTTCTTTAGATTCAAATGATGAAGAATTCAATTTTGACCAGTTTGGAAATGATTCTCTGGCAAATGCTCAGTCCGCAGCAGATGATATCGATTCAGTAGCTGATTTACTTCAATCTGACGAAAATGCACTTGGAGATGAAGAAATTCTTGATTTTGATGAACTTGTAGATGACGGTGCTCCGCTCGATGAAGAAGATTTTGAATTCGAAAACTCAGAAGATGATGCAGCAGTTCCTGTTCCAGACAGTACTGAATATCTTGAAGATGCCGCATCTTTACCTGAGGAAACTGCACATAAAGAAGCTCTGCCTGACGAAGTTTTACCGGAAAAAGAAGAACAGACGGTAAAAGCAGAACTGACAGAAGAATCTCTTGATAAACTGGAAGAACAGCTCAAAAAAGCAGCAGAAATTACTGATAAAGCAAATTATGCTGCTGAACAGGCATGGCAGGCAGCAAATCAGGCAGCTGACACGACCCAGTTTCTTGAAGAAGCAAAAAAACTTACTGAAGAAAGTAATGAGCCGGAAATTGAGTCTGAAACTGAACCGGTCTCAGAAAACGGAACAGAATCTGAAATTGTCAATGAAGCAGAGCCTGAAACTGACCCCGAGTCTGAAACTGAAAATGCTCTTCTTGATGAAGAAGATTTATCTGACGAAGAAGAATCTGAAGATTTCTTTGATGATATTCCGGATGAATTAGAAAATTCAACGGAAGAAGAGAGTGAAGAAACAGAACCAGCAGAAGAAACTGGACTGCCAGAGGAAGCAGCGGAATCTTATGAAGAAACAGAACCAGCCGGAGAAAGCATAGAACAGGCCGATGATTTAACAATCCGCCGTGCAATAGATATGCTTCCTTCAATAATTGCTGCAATTGAAGACAGAAGCATGATTTACCGTTTCCGGTCTTATCTTTCAATGTTCAAAGCCCTCAGACAGATGCTTGAATACCTTCCTGGTGAACAGCGCAGAGAATACATGACAAGCAGAAACAGACTTCTTCTGGATTACGTAATTTCAAAACTTTCCGGAAAGCCAGGTCTTTTTGCTACAACAAGTGCACTTATCCGTTCAGGCTTAATTCACGAAAATCCGGAAAACAAAGCAAGTGAAAACGAAGGAATTGAACTTGTAAAAGAAGTTCTTGAAAATCTTAAACAATTAAGCGAAAGCCTCGAAGACGAAACTTTACGGGAAGTTCTGAACAACGAAGCTGATTCGCTTTTTAAAGCCTTATAATTTTTGAATGAGTGATGACCTCATTGCCTTCTTCGGTGATGAGGACATCATTTTCAAGCCGGACGCCGCCGAGCTCTGGATCA
>NZ_JAZOUG010000246.1:0-3673 GCF_045657965.1 Treponema sp.
TAACAATTGGAGTTACTGTAGATCCTGATGCGGAAGTTGAAATAGATAATCCTTTTGAGCTGACATTAACTTTAAGTTCAGAGGTGGCTGCAAAAGCTGCATCAATTACAGTGTATGCAGAAGGAAAAGAAGATTCAGAAACAGCATCAGCTTTATATCAGACTGTTACAGCAGAATATACCGCAGGTGCAGCAACGGCAGTTGCAGTGCTGGATAAAGATAAAGCTAATTCATATAACTATTTTAATAATATTGTAGTTACCGTAAAAGACAGTGATGGTGCAGAAATTGACATTGAATATACACCTGTATATTTCTGTTATACAGACACATCTTTCACAGGAATTACAGTTTCTGCCTCGGTTAGCTCTAAGACATTTACAATTGATTTTGAAGGTTTTACAATTCCTGGTGGCACTGTAACAGGACTTAAATATTCTACAGTCTGGGCAAGTTCAAGTTCTAATTGGAAAGAAAATACAACTTTTACACCAGAAGTTACAGTTGCTGAAGACGGTACAAAAGCAACTTTTGAAGTTGAAAGCACAAATGCGTTTTATATTGACTGGACTTCAGTTACCGTAAAAGATTCTTCTGGAAATGCAGTAGAAATTAATTCAGGAAATACAGATGCAAACAAATGGTACAGCTATTCTGCAGATGTATGGTCTAACACTCTCGAAGTTGTAACTTATGCAGGTGCAACTTTAATTAGCTCTGATGCACTTACAATTACTACAGAAGGAACATATCAGCTTGCAGTTTCTTATGACAGCATCAAAGATTATACTACAGTTTATATAACCTTAGCAGCAATAACCGCCTGGGGAGAAGGCAGTTACGATTTACCTTGTCTTGGAACAGATGATTCTACATGGAAAGCAAATACAGCATGGGTTGAATCAGGTGCATTTGTAGATGACAATGTTGTAAGTTCTACAGGTGGATATTATGCATCAATTTCTCCTTCAGATTATACTGACGGAGTTTACATTACAGGAAAGACTGGTCTTGCCGGTACTCTCTTTGTGAGTGGTGAGTAGCTTTTACTTTGCTCTCCTGATAATTTTTTACGCCATCTGCTTCCCCTTTTGCAGGTGGCGTTTTTTTCTTGACTTTCTGAAAACAGTACCTTATATTGTACTAAAAATAGTACACTTTTTAATTAGGGGGTATATTATGACAATCGCAAAACAGGTAGATATTCGGGCAAATATTAAAAAATTCTTTGATCTGGCTTTCTCTGGTGAGCCTGTAATCGTTCCTCGCAAGCAGAATAAAAATGTCGTCATAATTTCTGAAGAAGATTTTAATGCAATGGAAAAAGCCCGCCGTAATGCTGCATATCTTGCTATGCTTGATAAAAGTGACCGTGACTTACAGGAAGGACGTGTTGTTGTAAAAACTATGGAAGAACTGGAGGCAATGGCTGCTGAATGAGTCAGATTATTTTCACTGAAACTGGTTTTTCTCATTACCTCTACTGGCAGACTCAGGACCGAAAAACTCTTCAAAAAATCAATAAACTGCTGAAAAGCATAAGCCGTGACGGCGCGTTGGAAGGCGAAGGAAAACCTGAAAAATTGTGTCATAAAGATGGTGAATACAGCCGCAGAATTGATGATACGAACCGTCTTGTATATGAAGTTTCTGAAGATAAAATCACTGTAAAAGCCTGCCGCGGTCATTACGACGATTAGTTGATTTTCTGACCTTTCCCTTCTATAAAATCTCCCAGTACCATGTCTTGTTCGAGCCTGTTCTCCTGATTTTTCCGCTTTCTACAAGGCGTTGCAGTGACCTTGTTACTGTTGCGCGTGAAATTCCTGCTTTTTCAGCAATATCTTCTTTGGTTTGTTTTGGATTTTCTAAAAGCAGGTCGTACACGGCTTCCAGACTGGATTTTTTTGACAGTTTTTGCTCACCATAAGCATTTTGATATTTTTCTTTGAGAAGATTTTTTGCCTCGATGATTCTTTCCCGGAGTTATAAACCGGCGCAACTCCAATCCACTGCAGATTGTCCGAGTTGCGTAAAAAACTGATGTTAAAAGAATGTCTGTCTTCGTTTGCGATTATAAAATCGAGCAGGATGATTTTAAGTAATTCTTCTTCTGCACCAGGAATTTTCAGATTTTCGCAGCGTTCAATCAGCTTTTTAAAATCGTATTTGTATCCGTCGTTGAAAGCAATATCCTGATACACGCTCGCCATCGCAACCATTTCTTTGTGTTCATCTGAAATATCCGGGCAGATGCAGAAATAGTTTTCGTCACGGATATCAAGTTCATAAGGAACAAAAGAGATACCGAGCCTTCTGCAGATTTCACTTGCAAGAATTTCGTTCAGCGGTTCCTGCTGTTCAGTACCGGTTCCTGCCTTTTTGACTTTGAAATCAGCCTCATTCCTATGGCTGTATCGTATTCATTTGTAAAAAAATTGATGTCTTCCCACCAGATTCTTCCAATGTCACCCACACTGCAAATCCAGTACTGGTCTGAAAGGCTCAAGAAAAAGCTTTTTCTGGCACAAGCCGTATTCGTTTTCTTCGGATGGAACGCCGTTCGTAAAAAGATGTACCGGGAGATGCTCAAGATTGAAAATTTTTTTGATTCTGACGATATATTTTGATTCGTCTTCCTCGTAGAGAAGGATTGGAATGTTTTTTTTGTGGAATTATGGAGTTTTGTGTGTTAGAATTAAATCTGCCGGAGAAAAATGGAGGAAATTATGGTTGATTACACAGAAGGTTCAGGAAAACAGTATCATACAGGTGTTGGTCCAAACGATATTGGTAAATATATTATTTTGCCTGGAGATCCAAAACGCTGTTCAAAAATTGCAGAACATTTTGACAATGCACGTCTTGTTGCAGATGTGCGTGAATATACAACATACACAGGAACTCTTGAAGGTGTACCTGTTTCAGTAACATCAACTGGAATCGGCGGTCCTTCGGCTTCAATTGCCATTGACGAGCTGGCTAAATGCGGTGCGCATACATTTCTGCGTGTAGGAACCTGCGGCGGTATGCAGGAAGAAGTTATGGGCGGGGATATTGTAATTGCAACAGGTGCTGTGCGTATGGAAGGAACAAGCCGCGAATTTGCTCCGATTGAATACCCTGCTGTTGCAAATATTGACTGCGTTAATGCGCTTGCTTCTGCTGCACAAAAACTTAAAGTGCCAAATCATGTGGGGGTTGTTCAGTGTAAGGATTCATTCTTTGGTCAGCACGAGCCTGAAGTTATGCCTGTAAGTTACGAACTTGAAAATAAATGGCAGGCATGGCTGCGTATGGGCTGTCTTGCAAGTGAAATGGAAAGTGCTGCTCTGTTTATCGCCGGAATGTTTCTGCGTGTAAGAGTCGGTTCATGCTTCCTTGTTGTGGCAAATCAGGAACGTGCAAAAAAAAGACTGCCTAACAAGCAGGCTCATGATACAGAAGCTGCAATTACTGTAGCTGTTGAGGCTCTCAGAAGTCTGATTTTAAAAGATAAAGCAGCCGGTAAAATTTAACGGGGCGTTACGGGGGGGCACCCCCGTAGAGTGGGGTGCGGCACAACATAGTGAACTGCCCCCATTTTTTTAGACAGTTATTACGCACATTTTAGGCTGAAAGTCTTTGGAGATTTCCAGCCTAATTTTTTCTGTATGCGGTCCTTGTTATAGAA
>NZ_JAZOUG010000247.1:0-7794 GCF_045657965.1 Treponema sp.
GAAACCGAAGGTGCTTTATGCAATTATAAAGGCGGATATTTACATATTTTTACATCAACTTTATGGATTTCAAATCTTAAAGAACTAATTTCACAGTCCACTGGTATTGAAGAAGACAAAATCATAATAAACTGCACAAAATCTTCTGAAAAAAACACAAATTCTTTATGGCAGAACGGAATTCTTTGTTCTCTGGCCGCTATAGCATCCATAAAAACAGGAAAACCTGTTAAACTCTCTCTTTCACGAAGCGAACAGGAAGAAGTTATTGAAAATCCATCAGAAGTTAAAATTTATCATAAAACCGCCGTTGATAAAAGCGGCATAATAAAAGCAATGAACATTATTGTAGATTATGATTCAGGCTTTTATAATCCTTTTGCATCTTATATTTTAGACAGACTGGTTCTTGCAAGCACAGGAATCTATAACTGTAAAAATGTAAAAATAAATGCCCGTGCATACAAAACTCACAGGGCGCCCTCTTCAATGTGTTTTTCACAAATTGATTCACAGGCTTTTTTTGCAATTGAAAATCAAATTCAAAAAATTGCAGAAATTACTGGATTTTCACCTGTTGAATTACGCCAAATGAATAAAGCAGGCACTCTTCAAAAACTAACAAGTCCGTTTACTTTTTCGTTTGGACGTTCCAGTGATGTAATAAATGCAGTTGCTATAAGGAGTGATTTTAAGCGAAAATATACAGTTGCACGCCTTTCAGGACATGACCGCTATGAAGCTGATAATAATTTTCCTTACTCTCCTCCGCAATACGGAATCGGGATGGCATGTGCCTTTGAAGGGACAGGCTTTCTAGGTGAAAAGTTTTCTAAAGAACAAATTTCAATGCAGATATCTGTAAACAATGATAAAAAAATTATCATTCATTCACTTCCGTCAAGTGCAAGAATAAAAGAAATCTGGACAAAATTAATATTAGAAAATATCGAAACAGAAAAGCGGAATATTATTTTCACCAGCGAAATACAAAATACATCTGCCAAAACAGCTAAAATCCAGCAGATTCCTGATAATTTCATTGGAAACATCAGTATAAAAACTATCCTGCTAAAAAAATGTATTGATTCTCTCAAAAATAAAAAAATAGACGGTTCTTCGTATACAATAAAAAAATCCATTCCTGCAGCAAGAAAAAATTTATGGAATCAAAATGAATTTTCCGGCACACCTTTTTATAACACTGCTTTTGGAGCCTGTACTGTTGAACTTGAACTTGATAAATGTACATATACTGAAAAACTACAGAAAATTTGTGTAATTATCGATGCCGGGAAAATTATAAATCCAAAAGCTGCAGAAAACGAAATTCATCGGTCCATACAAAACTGTTTAAATTTTCTTGTTAAAAATAAAACTTTTACTTGTCCGGAAATAAAAATTCAGTTTACACAATCAGAAGAAGAACCTAAACAAATTGGTGGCCTTATATATTCAATTTTACCGGCTGCATATACTTCAGCTCTTTCACAGGCACTTTCTTCTCAAATTGAATATCTTCCGCTTCAAACGGACTCAATTTTCAAATATATCGAAAAAAACGAGAATAACAAAAAATTAAAAATTGAGGATGAACAATGAAAATTCCAGTAATTTTAAATGGTGAAAAAGTAATTCTCGATGATAAGCCTACAGAAAAACTCTCCGAAGTCTTAAGGAAGCAAGGATTAATATCAATAAAAGAAGGCTGTAATAAAGGTTACTGTGGTTCATGTACAGTTCTTTTAGATGATGAGCCTGTTCCTTCCTGTATAATTCCAATCGGAATAATCAGAAATGCTTCAATTGAAACTTTAGAATTTTTCTTACTTACAAAAGAAGGTGATGATATTTCAACTGGATTTAAACAGGCAGGATTAAATCTATGTGGTTTTTGCAATCCAATACGATTTTTTTCAACTTACGAACTGTTAAAAAAATCATACCGACCATCCATTGAAGAGCTGGAAACTCTGGCAGACAGTATAAAATGCAATTGTTGTGACAAAAAATCATTCATAAATGCAGTGATTTATGCTACAGCAAACAAACATGAACGGGAAGGAAGAAAAAATGGCCTCATCTAAAACTTTTTTCTATGCTAAAAACCTTGAAGACGTTTTTTATCAGATGAAGACAATTTCTGACTTAAAAATTGTTGCAGGCTGTACGAGTTTCATTGAAAAAGAATTTTATGATAAAGTTCTTTCTATTCGTGACATAAACGAACTTAAAATTATAGATAAACATGAACGTTATCTGGATATTGGTGCAGCAATTAAACTTTCTGAAGTTGCAGAATTAGGGGAAGCAAACCTTCCTGCAACAATTTACGAAGCAATTGCAACCATAGCAAATCCTTCAGTAAGAAATATTGCTACAATAGGAGGAAACATCTGTTCAAAAGGTTTTTACAATACTCTTTTTGCATCTTTCCTTGCTTTAGATGCCAGTCTTGAATTTAGAAACGGAGAAGATTCTTCATTTTTAAGTATAACTAATTTTGAAAAAATACCTGAAGGAAAACTGCTTTCTAAAATCAGGCTTCCAACTGAAGAATGGGAAGTTTCTGTTTTTAGACGGCTTGGACCAACTAATGTTTTAAACGAACTTTCTGCAAGTTTTGTATTTCTTGTAAATTCACAGAAAAATCAAATTTCAGATATAAGAATTGCAATGGCAGGAAGTTTTAAATTCAGAGATCAGGATTTAGAAAATAAAATAATTGGCGCACACCTGCCGCTTTCCCAGACAGCGATTTCAAATTTTCTTCTGGAAGCAGAAAGTTCATTTGATGAAAATGTGAGCAACAGTAACCTTAATCCAATTCTAAAAAGACAGTTCTGGAATCTTGTAAAATATTCTCTAGAGCAGCTTACTTAATAATCATTGCATCTCCATAACTGAAGAAGTGATATTTCTGCTCGACGGCTTTTTTGTAGGCGTTTAGAATATGCTCCCGGCCTGCAAATGCTGAAACAAGCATAATAAGAGTGCTTTCCGGTGTGTGAAAATTCGTAAACATCTGGTTTACACATTTAAATTTATACCCCGGGTACATAAAAATATGCGTAGAAGAAGAGCCGCCTTTTACAAAACCGTTTTCATCACTGGCTGATTCAAGCGTACGCACACTGGTAGTTCCAACAGCTAAGATTGGCCTTCCGTCTTTTTTAGCCTGATTAATTTTCTCTGCAACATCAAAAGAAATTGTGTAAACTTCCTCGTGCATTTTATGATCTTCGATATTTTCTGCACGAACCGGAAGAAATGTACCTAAACCAACATGAAGCGTAACAAAAACCCGTTCAATGCCTTTTTCATCGAGGCGGCGGAACATATCTTCTGTAAAATGAAGACCTGCTGTAGGACAGGCAGAGCTTCCTGTTTCTTTTGCATATACAGTCTGATAGCGTTCTGAATCGGTGTCATCATCTTCGCGCTTAATATAAGGTGGCAAAGGAATATGCCCGTTACGACCAAACCAGTCGTCATCAAGACGGCTTTCAAACTGAATTGTACGGAATTCGCTTCCTGAATCGTTTTCGTGCTCGATTATTGTTCCGACTGAACCATCGTTAAAACGATATTTATTGCCTGGTTTTACTTTTTTTGCACCTTTGTCCATTGTATGCCACAAATTACCGCCAGCAGTCATTTGATTGAGGAACATAAACTCCTGCTCTCGACCACCCTGCCCTGTAATGTCAGAAAGTTTAATTCCATAGCAGCGGCTCCGTCTGACTTTTGAATTATTGAAAACCATGAGAGTATCAGGAGTAATAAGATCCGGTAAATCATCCATGCTTAAATGTTCAACTTCGCCGCTTTCGCGATGGAGAAACATAAGCTTGTCCTGCCCGCGGATACCGGCAGGTTTTTGTGCAATAAGTTCTTCGGGTAAATCAAAATAAAAGTCAGAAAGTTTCATATTAAATTCCTGACCTTTATTTTACCGAGAATTAATAATTGTTGCAAATTATGTATTAAACTTTAAACTGGTCAATTTGAGAGCTGATATCAGAAATTGAATCGTTCATCTGAGAAGAAATACCTTTAAGAGCAGCTCCTGTTTCGTTAATTTTGCGTGCTCCAATTGACATTTCATCCATTCCCTGGGTCATCGTCATTGTTGCATTCTGTAAAAGCTGAACTTCTTTAAGAATCATTCTGTTTCCTTCTTCCATTTCTGAAGAAGCATTGCGGACTTCTACAGTACTGTCATTCATATTATGAAGAGCTTCAGTAATCTGTTTACTACCCTCATTCTGTTCTTCCATTGCTGACTTAATCTGCATTACAAGAGCATCGGTTTCTTCGAGTTTATGAGAAACACTCTCAAAAGCGATACTTGCCTCGCTTGAAGCAGAAACTACTTCACTGATGGAATTTTTAATGTTTGTAAGCTGATCACCGATTGTCTTTGACTGAGCAGTTGAAGTTTCTGAAAGCTTACGGATTTCGTCTGCAACGACAGCAAAGCCCTTACCGGCTTCACCTGCATGAGCAGCTTCGATTGCTGCATTCATTGCAAGGAGATTCGTCTGGCTTGCAATTGCAGAAATTGCACCGTTTGCTTCCTGAAGCATCTGGGACTGGCTTTCGATTTCTGTAATTCGGTCGTTAACAGCCTTCTGTTTATTGATACCAGCCTGAGAATTAGAGCGCAGTTCGTTAAATGAATTGGCCATTTTATCCATTGAAGAATTAACTGAAGAAATATTTCCAATCATTTCTTCTACAGCTGCACTTGCCTGAGTAACGCCGCTAGACTGACTTTCTATCATGTGCTCAAGGGATTCAATATTGGAAGCAATCTCGTTTACAGCTCCAGCAGTCTGACTTACAGACTGGTTCTGACTTTCAATCTGTTTTCGCATTGAATCGATGTTTGCGATAATCTGTGTAATTGAACTTGCAGTGTCGTCTACACTTGCATTCATGTTTTCACCTACATTACCAAGATTTGCATTTGAATCTTTTACTCTAGAAATAATATCCTGGAGTTTTTCGGTAAAACTGTTAAAGCCTTTTACAACATTTCCAATTTCGTCGTTTGAAGTAACTTTTATTCGTTTTGTAAGATCGGCATTTCCGCTTGCAATTTCTGTAATTGAAGTTTCAACAAGTTTAAGAGGTTTTAAACTCAAAGAAATAATCAGGGCACTTATAACAGATGCTATAACCAGAATTATAACAATGACAGTAATCATGGAAACCGTCATACGTTTAATTGAACCGAAAAATTCATCATATGGCGCCATACAGAAAACAGACCAGGTACAATTATCTCCAACAGGCCGATAAGAAGCTATCATGTTCTTTTTACGCCATGGTTCATAGAAAGCTCTATAAGTTGAGTTTCCGTTCATGGCATCAATAACAGCTTCCTGCATTGCACCAGTTGTAGATTCTTTTAGAACCTGACCGTCCTGAACATATTTAACATCTGCATCGGCAACAGTTTTTCCAGACTCCATATCTATAATAAACGGATGACTTTCCTTGCCGATAAAAATTTCGTTACACAGCTTTGAAAGTGTATCACCATAAAAAACAGCACAGATAGCTCCGATTATTCTTGAATGGGAAGTATTATAAACAGGAACTGAATAAAACATCAAAAGTTTACCGTTAACAGGACTAATGGACGGAACAGAAACAAAATGCTCTCCTTCCATTGCTTTTTTATAATAAACACGGTTCGAACAATCGGCAAGTTCACCGTCACCTGTGATGGTCATACCTTTTTCGTCGTAAAAAGTAATATTTTCGTAGTTTGAATCTGTTTTTGTTGCAAGAAAAACAGTGGCAATTTTTTCACGAAGGGAAATACTTTCGTCCTGAATAATCGTCATATTTGCAAGGGCATCAAGCATGTGAAATTCGCGTTCGTTTTTCTGATAAACTTTGGCGGCAATTTCTTCAGATATCTCTGTTACAGTCTGTTCTACAGAATCTTCAAGAGCAGGTTTTGAAATAAAATAGGCAATAAGACCTAAAATTACATTTGAAACAATAACGATTCCTAATAAAAGAATCATGAGTTTTGCTTTAAGGCTGGATGATTTCATAAAAACTCCTGTCAGTTTTCTTAAAAAAAACTTATGAGTTTATTTTAATACTGCAGGAAAAGATTTTCAAGAATTTTTTAAATAATTTTTTAAAACAAACTTAACTGACTGTTTGAATTTGCCTTATAATCCAGTCCCAGATGTTCGTAAGCTTTTGCCGTAACAATTCTTCCGCGTGGAGTACGCTGAATTAAACCGCACTGAATAAGATACGGCTCATAATAGTCTTCTAGAGTATCCTGTGCTTCACCGATTGAAATTGCAAGTGTTTCAGCCCCGACAGGACCTCCGCCAAAATTATTGATAATCGAAAGCAAAATTTCCCGGTCATAATGTTCAAGTCCGAGAGAATCAATCTGAAGTTTTTTTAACCCGTTCTGAGCAATTTTAAGGGTAATTCTGCCGTTTCCATAAAACTGTGCAAAATCTCTCATACGGCGCAAAACTCTGTTTGCAACACGCGGAGTTCCACGGCAGCACTGAGCAAGCAGAAGAGCTGCATCATCATCAATTTTACAGTTAAGAATTGCAGAACTTCGCCTGATAATCGAGGCAAGTTCTTCATGTGTGTAAAAATTGAAACGCTGAATGATTCCAAAGCGGGTCTGAAGCGGCTTTGAAACCATACCGGCCTTTGTTGTAGCACCAACTAAAGTAAATTTTGGAATCGGGATGCGCACAGTGCGTGCTGCAGCCCCCTGACCGATTACCCAGTCAAGTTCAAAATCTTCCATAGCAATGTAAAGCATTTCTTCAATTGCAGGCTTGAGACGATGAATCTCGTCAATGAAGAAAACTGTTCCCGGAGAAATTGTTGAGAGAATGCCCGCAAGGTCTTTCGGCTTATCAAGGGCTGGAGCTGAAGTAACTTTAAAATCTGCTCCAAGTTCATGGGCTGTGATTTCGGCAAGAGTCGTTTTTCCAAGACCTGGAGGACCTATTAAAAAAAGATGGTCGAGCGGTTCCCGTCGTTCGCGAGCCGCCTGAATAAAGACAGAAAGATTTTCTTTTATTTCTTTTTGTCCTAAAAATTCATCAAGCATTTTAGGGCGGAGAGAGCCGTCTGCGTTATCGTCATCACGAGGAACATCAGCACGCACGATATTAAGATTAGAAGAATCCGCGCGTACGATATTAAGTGAACCTGCTGCCTGTGAAGCAATTTGAGAAAAATCATTTATATCAGAATCAAAATTAGTTTTCAACTTTTAATTTTCCGTTTTTCAATTTATTGAGCCAGTGCCACAATTGCCCTGCGGAATAAAATTTCCTCTTTTGCATCATGCGTCTTATCTTTAAAGGCCACTTCACTACCCTGTGGAACCTGCTTATTCAGTTCTTCAACAAGATTTGAAATACAGCTTTCAACATCACGTTTATCGTACCCCATGTTTGCAAGGGCTGAAACTACATCACTGAATTCACCGCCGCGGTTAACAACAACTTTTGAAGCAGGTAAATCTTCGTCCAGCGTAAGCTTTCCCTTTAAAGTAAGAAGCATTTTCTGCGCAGTTTTCTTTCCAAGTCCAGGAATTTTTTCGAGTGCAGCTAAATCTCCGTTTTCAAGACTTGCCACAAGCTGGTCCCGTTGAATCGAACTCATAATTTTAACAGCAGATTTTGGTCCAACTCCTTCAACTTTGTTCAAATCAAAAAATAAATCACGGACTTTTACAGATGCAAAACCAAAAAGATTCATGGCACTGTCAGTATGCTGCAT
>NZ_JAZOUG010000248.1:0-5383 GCF_045657965.1 Treponema sp.
TTTCTCTTAAGTTCAGCGACGTAATCTGTCTTAACCGCTACTACGGCTGGTATTTTGGCGGCCCTGATCTAGAAATTGCCGAAGAAATGCTTCGAAAAGAACTGGATTTCTGGAAGACGACAGGAAAGCCGGTAATGTTTACCGAATACGGAGCCGACACCGTTGCAGGCTTCCATGACACAATGCCGCAGCTATACACAGAAGAATACCAGGTTGATTTTTACAAGATGAACAACACCGTTTTTGACGATTATGCTTTTGTTGTAGGCGAGCATGCATGGTACTTTGCAGACTTTGCCACAAGCCAGAGCATGATGCGCATAAACGGAAACAAAAAAGGCATTTTTACCCGGGAAAGAAAGCCAAAAATGGTTGCCCACTATTTTAGAGAGAGATGGCAGGCTATCCCGGACTTTGATTATAAAAAATAAAGGTTTAGAAAAAAGGAGGAATTTAAATGAAAAAACTGATTTTTTTTAATATTGGTTTTGTTATGTTATGTGCAGGTGCTGCTTCCGCGCTTGATGTTGATGCACACTTGACGCTTGAAGGAAATCTTGCAAACGGCGGAGATGGAACAGCTACCCGCTTTATTGAACTGGACCGGCAGGATCAGAAAAATAAAGATGCATTTATCTTTAATTTAAATGGTGAAAAAGCCGGTGGCTCTATGAGCATGATCTGGACATTTACAGGCGACGATCCTGATGACACCAGCTCAACAAGCGGTGCTGCTTCAAATTCTGCTGATGTTACAATCCGCCGCGCTAACGTGTGGTTTAAGCCGACCGAGTGGGCAAAAATTACAGTAGGAACTTTCTTTCAGCACCTGTATTTTGACCAGATGCGCTGGTGGCAGGACGTCTACGGAAACAAAATCGGTTTTAAAAAATGGATGAACTACCGTGAAGGAAGCGGCGTTGATTCTGATGTTTCCGGCGCCGGCATTGCACTGGAACTAAAGCCGTTTGAAGCTCTTACAATCGAACTTGCCGCAGCTCCTGGAACATCGGATGAAAACGACGACACTTCTGGTGCATTCTTTAACTGGGACGGCGACGGCGAAGATTCATACCTTGCATGGGGCGCAACCGCAAAGTATAAGATTGGAGACAATGCTTCTGTCGGTGTTGCATATGCAGACAACGGTACAGACAAATACAAGCTTCTTTCTGCAGGTTTTGATGTAGGCCACCCGTTCCGCTCTCCATATTACGTGTTTGTAATGCCTCGCTTTTACTTTGGCGACAGGCATAACAGCGAAATCGGCTATGGCGGTTATATCCGCAACGCAGATGTTTCAGATTTCGCTCTTACCGGCATTGCAATCGACAATATGTTCAAATTCCGTCTGAACGAAAAAGCAACACTTCAGGCACGCCTTCCCCTTGTAATCCGTATGACTGACGAAAAGGACGATCCAAGCTATCTTATCTGGGACATTCAGCTCGACTACAAAATGGGCGACATGACTCCGTACATTGAAATCAATAACGGAAGCCGTATTTACGCACCGCTTATGTTCGGCTCAGAAGACGGCTATACGGTAAAAGACAGCTTTGCAATGGATATCCGTCCGGGAGTAAAATTTAACTTTGGAAAAGCATGCGAAGTATTTACCGGTGTTGATGTTTATTTTGGACCAGGTCTTAAAAACCGGGCTTCAGGAACTTCATCATTCTACAGCACAGGCGTAACAAATGTCGGCTGGCGTGTGCCTTTTGGTGTAACGCTCTCGCTATAAACCATTATTTTTTGTGCTGTCTGCGGAAGTCACTTGGGCTGCATCCACAGTTTTTTTTGAACACGCGCGAAAAATAGTTCATATCATCAAAGCCGCAGGTATTGGCAATGTCCTCTATGCTGCGGCTGCTCTGTAAAAGGAGCGGAACTGCGTGGTTAATGCGCGTCCTGTTTATGTAAGCGGTAAGCGTGATTCCAGTCTCTTTTTTAAACTGTGATGAAAGATACGATGCGTTCATGTTGATTTTTTCGGAAATGTTTTGAAGTGAAAGATAATCTGTGTAGTGAAAATCAATATAAGTGATGCAACGCTGAATTGACTCAGAATAGCACTTGAGACGATGTTCCTGAATCTGCGTGCAATACGTTTTAATCATTTGAATTGCAAGATCTGAAACCTGCATTTTTGTCGTGCATTCTTCAATTGCAATGGCAAAATTACGGGAAACCTCATCTATGTAAAACGGGTGAACTCCGCATTTTTCCATAATCTTCCGCAGATGTGAGTTAAGAACTATGTCAAAATTTTTCAGATTGCGAATTGCATTCGGGGTGCGAGGTTTAATGCCTGTCTGGGTTATCTGCTTATAGCATGCAATGGCTTTTTGCGCATCTCCGGCTTCTACGGCATTCTGCATTGCATTTTCTATTTCATAGCGTTTTTTTACGGTTTCTGCATAGGCTTCATCCACACCGTCTGCGTCCGCTTCGGTATACAGGTAACCGTCTGTAGCAGAAAAATAATGATAGATTAAGCGCATGTCGTTAGATTCAAAAAGCGCGGGAAACAATGCACACAGAAATGACTGAAACTTATCACGTGAATATACAAGCGGAAGCTCTGCATAGTAAGAAAGCAGCTTTTTACTTGGTGCAGCTGGATTTCCAGTTACTTCGTGCAAGAGTGATGCCACGTCATCTTCCTGAAGATGCTCAAACGTAAAGGGGGAGGCGATAAAGTAGCGCAGGGCAGAATCATTAACAGAAAACTGTCCGGGAACGTTTTCAGAAGCGGCCGGAAGCGGAACAATCACTGTGCAAAGCCGGAAAAAGTCTTCAAGCAGATAGATGTTTCCAATCTCATTGCAGTGCGTCTGCACCCAGCGTTGAATCATGCCGTAATCTTCTTTTGGAAAAAACTGCGTGCGGAAACCTGCGTCAAAGCGTTCAAGGTCTGTATAGGGCGGTTCAAAAATAAAGGTCTGAATGTTCTGGCTTTCAAACAGCCTGTGTGCAAGGTCTTCGCCGGATATCATGTATTAATTGTACAGCTGCAGATATGCATACGCAAGAAAATTATGCTAAAAAAAACAAATTTTGTGCTTTACAAGTGATATGAAAAGACATAATATAAAAATGTAACCGGTTACATTTACAAAACACTTTTACATCCGGTTGGAGGAAATTATATGGAAATGACATTACGCTGGTACGGTTCAAAATTCGACACCGTAACCCTTGAACAGATCCGACAGATTCCCGGCGTCAAAGGCGTTATCACAACATTGTACGACACAAAACCGGGAGAAGTCTGGAGCCGCGAGCGCATCCGCGCCCTTAAAGACGAAGTAGAAGCTGCTGGCCTTAAAATAGCCGGCATTGAAAGCGTTAACGTAAGCGATGCAATCAAAACTGGAAGTGCTGACCGCGACAAGGACATTGACGCCTACATCGAAACACTTAAAAACCTGGGCGAAGAAGACATTCACATGGTCTGCTACAACTTTATGCCGGTATTCGACTGGACTCGCACCGAACTTGCACGCAGGCGCGAAGACGGCTCAACCGTTCTGGCCTACACTCAGGATGCAGTCGACGCAATCAAGCCGGAAGAAATGTTCTCTTCAATAAGCGGCGATATGAACGGTTCTGTAATGCCGGGCTGGGAACCTGAGCGCATGGCAAAGGTAAAAGAACTGTTTGCACTCTATAAGGACATTGACGAAGAAAAACTGTTTGAAAACCTCAAATACTTCCTTGAGCGCATTATGCCGGTCTGCGACAAATACGACATTAACATGGCAATCCATCCGGATGATCCGGCTTGGAGCGTATTCGGTCTTCCGCGCATCATTATAAACCAGAAAAACATTAACCGCATGATGAAAATGGTAGACAATCCTCACAACGGTGTTACATTTTGTTCAGGAAGCTACGGCACAAATCCGGAAAACAATCTGCCGGAAATGATCCGCTCACTTAAAGGACGCATTCACTTTGCACATGTTCGTAACCTGCGCTTCAACGCATTCCAGCGCCCGGACGGAAGCGCCGTTACTTCATGGACGGGCGAAAAAATCAAGCAGGGAAAACCTGACTTTGAAGAAGCATGCCACCTTTCTTCAGACGGAAGCTTTGACATGTACGAAATCGTAAAAGCATTGTACGACATTGGCTTTACAGGCCCAATCCGCCCTGACCACGGACGCATGATCTGGGGCGAAAAAGCAATGCCCGGCTACGGTCTTTACGACCGCGCACTCGGCGCCTGCTACATTCAGGGGTTATGGGAAGCAGTCGAAAAAAGCCGGACCCGATAATAGGAGAATTTACAATGAAACTTACACTTGAAGGATTAAAAGATACAGCTGGATGGAGCGCTGCTGGCGTTTCAATTCCGACCTATGATGTGGCTGCTATGCAGGAACGCACTAAAAAAGAACCTGTCTGGATTCACTTTGGAGCCGGAAACATTTTCCGAATGTTCATCGGCGGCCTCGAGGATACGCTTTTGAACAAGGGACTTTCTGACAAAGGTATTATCGCCGTTGAGACATTCGGCTACGACATTATTGACGAGATTTACCAGCCGTACAACAATCTGGTGCTCGGCGTTACCTTGAAGCCGGATGGAAACGTAGACAAGCGCGTCATCGGTTCGCTTGCAGAAGGCATTAAATCAATCCCCGGCGACACGGCAGAGTGGGCACGCATGAAGGAGATTTTTGCCGCTTCTTCCCTGCAGATGGTAAGCTTTACCATTACCGAAAAAGGCTACGCACTCTACGGAAGCGACGGAAGCCTTCTTCCGGCTGCAGCTGCCGACATTGAAGCCGGCATTTTCGCGCCTAAGACTGCAATGGCTCAGGTTACCGCCCTGCTTGCGCACCGCTTTGCAAACGGCGCAACTCCTATTGCAGTTGTCAGCATGGACAACTGCTCTCATAACGGCGAAAAGCTCCGGGAATCCATCATAACCATCGCAAAGAAGTGGCGGGAAAACCGCTTCGTGTCCGAGGGCTTCCTGTACTGGCTGCAGGATGAGGAGAATGTTTCCTTCCCCTGGTCCATGATCGACAAGATCACCCCCAGACCTGCTTCCGTGGTGGAAGAGGCTCTGAACCAGGCGGGCATCGAGGATATGGCTCCCGTGGTCACCTCCAAGGGCACCTTCATCGCTCCCTTCGTTAACGCTGAGCAGCCCCAGTATCTGGTGGTGGAGGACCGGTTCCCCAACGGCAGACCTCCTCTGGAGAAGGCCGGTGTCTACATGACCGACCGGGAAACCGTCAACAAGACTGAGACCATGAAGGTCACCACTTGCCTCAACCCCCTGCACACCGCACTGGCGGTCTACGGTTGCATGCTGGGTTATACCTCCATTGCTGCGGAAATGAAGGATCCGGAACTGAAAGCTCTG
>NZ_JAZOUG010000249.1:0-3280 GCF_045657965.1 Treponema sp.
GGTCCGATAAGACAGTGAATGTCTCCCTGCCGGACGGTAAGATTAAAGTCGGTAAGAGCTGTAATTCCGCCGAAGCGCTTTGCCAGATTTTTTACTTCCAGCACAACGGGCTTTGCAGTCATCTGAATTTCACTCATGGTCGAACCTCCTCATAATCTTTTCATCAAGAACGCCAAAGAGCGCCTTAAACAGTCCTTGCGGAACAAACAAAACTACGATGACAAGCGCAAGTCCCAGGATAAGGAGCGAATAACTGCTGCCGGCTCCTGTAAGGAAGTTGTTTGCAAAGTAGTAGATAAAACCAAAGAGCATTGCGGCTACCGGGCTTTTCTTTCCGCCGGATGCTACAAGAATTACCGGCAGGGTCGCCTGTGTAATACTCATTGATGACGGCGATACATAGCCGCCCCATGATGCATACAGCACTCCCGCAAACGCTGCGATTGCTCCGCCGATGCTGAATACAATCATCTGTACTCTCGGCACGTTGTATCCGAACATGCTGCTGCGCTGGCGGTTTTCCCGTATGGCAATCATTGTGTAGCCGAACTTTGTTCTTTCGAGAATCTTGAACACAAGTACCAGCGCAAACACGATGACTGCACAGAAATAGTAGAGTGCGATGCCCTTGAGCTTAAAGCCGCCCAAATAGAGCGCCGAAATCTTATTGATTCCGTTGTAGCCGCCAAGCAGAACCTTGCCGACATGCCATTCAGGCCCCGCTGTCTGGCCGAAGAATGTTGAAAGCGCAAGCGTTATACATTGCGTCAGAATACCGACAAAGACATCGTTTACGCCGCCGTAGAACATGAAGTACCCGAGAACCAGAGCGAAGAGCCAGACAATTGCAATGGCAATCAAAGCTGCAAGCGGTGTCAGCGAGTGAATACCCATGTTTCCCGAGAGAATGGCGTATCCATAAGCTCCCAGTCCGTAAAAGGCCGCCTGGCCGAAACTGAATGTTCCGCAGTAGCCCCAGATGAAAACAATGCTGAGACACAGCAAAATGCTGTTGAAAAAGTTTGTATAAATCTGGATTTTGTATGCTGAGGTAACTCCCGGCAGAATCATAAAAAACGCAAAGAGCAGTACTGCAACCAGATTTTCGGATTCGTTTCTAAATATGCGATTAAGTGGCTTTATGTACATAATCAAATCCCCTTCCGGATCTTTTCAACAAGTCCTGAGAATCCGCTTGGAAGTACACGGATGCAAAGGATTGCAGCAACGAGCATGGCAATCTTTCCGATGAATTGTCCCTGTTCGAGTGAAACAACGCCACTGATAATTCCGAGAACAGTTCCGGAAAGGAATGTTCCGATAAGCGGGTTTCCGCCGCCTACGACCACTGTAGTGAATGCCTGAATAATAAAGCTGTCGCCCAGAACCGGTGAAACAGCCATAACCGGTGCATAGAGGGCGCCGGCAAGACCTGCAATTCCTGCACCTATGGCAAACGTCATTGAGTATTCAAATCCCGTGTTGATACCGAGCGCTTTAGCAACTTCCTGATTCTGCATTGTGGCGCGTGAATACAGGCCGAATTTCGTGTAGTTGAAAAACATGTAGAATGCAATAAGCATCAGTATTGAAATCACAACAAGCACAAGCCGGTATACCGAAAGAACGTTTCCGCCGACTGTTATTGAACCAAGCGGCATTGATACGGACGGCATTGTTGAGCCGAAAATAATCTGTATCAGCTGCTTCATTACAAGACTCATACCGTATGTAATAACGATAGAGTCCATCGGTCTTGCGTGAAGTTTCGAGATGATAAGTTTATGGATTACGACACCGAATAGCGTAACACCAAAAACTGCAATCAAAACGCTGAGGATAAACGGAACTCCGGCAAGCGCACTGATTGTAAAGATATACGCTCCCAGCATGATGAACTCGCCGTGTGCCATATTTATGATGTTCATCATTCCGAATATAACTGCCAGACCGATTGAGCTCAGAATAAGAAAACTGAAGCTGTCTATAATCTGGTATAGGTATGAAACGACTATATCCATGTACGACCCCCTGAAAATAAAAATGACGTGCTGAAGCCCATCAAAGCGCTGGATTCAACACGTCATTGTGTTTTGCTAAACGTCTTTTGTTACATCATTCCGGTGTGTACTGCATGTTTGCAGCTTTCTTACCTTCCTTGGCAAGGTCAACACCAAGACTTTCGATAAAACTTGACTTTACACCCTTGAATGTTGCGATAACTTTGAGCGTGTGGTCCTTTTCAACTTTGCCTACTGCAATATCACGGATTGTGTGATGGTCCTTTCCGTTAATCACCGCCATTCCGCCAGGACCGTCAAAGCTCACGCCACTTTCAAGAGCCGCAATAACAGCCTCGACTTCGGTAGTGCCGGCTTTTTCAACTGCCGCCTTATACAGGTAGAGTGATGTATAGGTCGTTTCCGCATCCCAGCCGATGTATTTCACAGAAGGATTTTCAGCCTTAAGCGTTGCCGTAAACTTCTTTGCGGCAGGTGTCGCTACTTCTTCGTAGTACGGCGCTCCGACATATACATTTGCCATTGCCGGCGGGGCAAAGAGCTTGTGCTCACCGTTGATAGCAAGGGCACAGGTTGTCACAATCGGAATATCTGCAAACTTGCTGTTTGACCACTGCTCGTAGAATGACATGTGTGCCGCACCGGTGCAGAACGAGATAATCATGTCCGGTTTTGCAGCGTTGATGTTTGCAATCGTCGAACTGAACTGACTTACGCCCAGCGGAATGAATTCTGTCTTGATGACTGAACCGCCGTTGCGCTCAACAGCCTTCTTTGCCCACTGTGACGAAATCTGTCCGAAGTTGTAGTCAGCGGCAATGATGTAAACCTTTGCACCAGCCGGACAGACGTTCTTCATAAGATGGTCTACAGTCGGGTCAATCTGCATCTCTGGAATCGGGCCGCAGCAGAACACATAGTGGCTTGCAACACCGCCTTCATACTCCTGGTTGTAGAAATAGAGAGTTTCGTTCTCTTCAAAAATCGGGCGGATTGCTTCGCGAGATGCACTTGAAATGCCCGCAAGCACCAGATCTACCTTGTCTTCAAGACAAACCTTTCTTGCCATTTCCTGATAGATTGTATTGTCAGTCTGCGTGTCGTACTGAATCAGCTCAATCTGCTTTCCGTTAATGCCGCCTGCGGCATTGATTTCTTTTACGGCAAGTTTTGTACCGATAGCTGCCTGAATACCGTAGCTGGAAAAATCTCCGGTAAGATCCGTAAGCATTGCAATCTTAATCTAAGTCGGATCGTAG
>NZ_JAZOUG010000250.1:0-28944 GCF_045657965.1 Treponema sp.
AACTTACCGTAATCGTCGCGGCTGAAGCCGAACGTGGTCTGAGTAAGGTCGTTTGTTCCGAATGAGAAGAAGTCGGCGTATTTTGCGATTTTTCCTGCGCTCAAGGCTGCTCGCGGGAACTCAATCATTGAACCGATTTCAAACTTCAAGTTTACGCCTTTTTCTTTGTTTACTTTGTCGATAACAAGCTCTGCCTGCTTGCGGATTTGCTCGACTTCGTTGTAAGAAACGACGTTCGGAATCATAATCAGAACCTTGTGCTTTTTGCTTTCTTTTTCAAGCTGAGCCGTAGCGCGGGCGATTGCTTCAACCTGCATTTCGTAGATTTCCGGGTAAGTGATTGCAAGTCGGCATCCGCGGTGACCGAGCATCGGGTTGTGTTCTGCAAGCTGCATTACTTTGCGTGAAAGCTTTTCTTTATCGACACCGAGTTTTTCTGCAAGAGCAGTAAGCTGTGAGTCAGTTTCTGCCTGAATGAATTCGTTGAGCGGCGGGTCGAGCAGGCGGATTGTAACCGGGCGGCCTTCCATTGTCTTGATAATTTCGTAGAAGTCTTTCTGCTGGTGCGGAAGGATTTTTGCAAGGTTTTCTTTGCGAGATTCTGTATCTTCTGAAATAATCATCTTCTGGAAGTCAGTGAGTTTAGGCTCGTCGAAGAACATGTGCTCTGTTCGGCAGAGTCCGATTCCCATTGCACCGAATTTGAAAGCATCAAGAGCGTTCTGAGGTGTATCGCCGTTTGCGTAGATGTCAAATCCTTTGACTTTGTTGCCTGACTCTGTGACACGCTCTGAATTGCTGCGGATTTCGTCTGCCCAGCCGAGGAATGTTTCCAAGTCTCCGGAGATTGTAGCAGGTTTTACAGCGACCTGCCCTTCGTAAACAAGCCCTGTAGCACCGTCGATGGTGAGGAAGTCGCCTTTTTTGTAAGTTTTTCCTTTAATAATGACAGTTTCTGCTTCTTTGAAAGCAACATCTGAACATCCGCAGACACAAGGAGTTCCCATACCGCGGGCAACAACAGCTGCGTGAGAAGTGCGTCCGCCGGTTGAAGTGAGGATACCCTGAGAAACAGCCATACCTGCGATGTCATCCGGTGAAGTTTCTTTTCGGACAAGGAGAACTTTTTTGCCGTTCTTTGCCCATTCTTCGGCTTCTTCTGCAGTAAAGACGATTTGACCACAGCCGGCACCCGGAGAAGCGTTTAGGCCTGCAGCAATTTCTGTTGCCTTTTTGACGGCTTCTTTATCGAGCTGAGGAAGAAGAAGCTGGTTCAATTGCTCCGGCTCAACGCGCATGATAGCAGTTTCTTTGTCGATGAGGCCTTCTTTGACCATATCAACAGCCATTTTGACAGCAGCGGCACCAGTTCGCTTTCCGTTTCGGCACTGGAGCATGTAGAGTTTTCCTTCTTCAACAGTGAATTCCATGTCCTGCATGTCGTGATAGTGCTTTTCGAGGCGGTCACGAATCTGGCAGAGTTCGTCATAAATCTTTTTGTTAGAGGTCTCGAGCTGAGAAAGCTTTTGCGGAGTACGGATACCTGCAACAACGTCTTCGCCCTGAGCGTTCATAAGATATTCGCCCATGAACACATTTTCGCCGGTTGAAGGGTCGCGGCTGAAGCATACACCAGTTCCCGATGTTTCGCCCTTGTTACCGAAGACCATCGCCATAACGGTTACGGCAGTTCCTTTGAGGGCACCTTCTTTGATTCCGTTTAATTTGCGGTATTTGATGGCACGGGGATTCATCCATGAACCGAATACAGCACCGATTGCGCCCCACATCTGCTCTTTTGCGTTCTGAGGGAAATCTTCGCCTTTTTCGGCTTTGTACATTTCCTTGTATTTTGTAACGATTTCTTTGAGATTTTCTGTTGAAAGTTCGTTATCAAGTTTTACGCCGGCTTTTGCTTTTACGCTGTCGATAATTGCTTCGAATTTATCGTGGTCAACGCCCATTGCAACATCGCCGTACATCTGAATAAAACGGCGGTAAGCGTCCCATGCAAAGCGTTCATTACCGGTTTTTTTTGCAAGACCTAGAACTGCTTTGTCGTTAAGCCCGAGGTTTAAGATTGTGTCCATCATACCAGGCATTGAGATTGCGGCACCCGAGCGGACCGAAACCAAAAGCGGGTCATTCTCGTCTCCGAGCTTTTTGCCCATGACCGACTCAAGTTTTGCAAGATATTCATCGACTTGAGCAGCCAATCCATCAGGATATTTTCGTCCAAGCTCGTAATACTCCTGACAGACATCTGTAGTAATTGTAAAACCAGCAGGCACCGGAAGACTCAAAGGAGCTTTTGCCATCTGAGCAAGATTTGCACCCTTTCCACCCAATTCTGCGCGCATTGATTCATCGCCGTCTGCGTCGCCGTTTCCAAAAAAATAAACATATTTCATAGTATTTTAAGTATAACGCAGGGATTTGCAGAAAGAAAGAAATTTTTTAAAAAGCGAATTTAATTAGAGATAATTCAAGAACTTTTTTGCAAAGCTCATCTGCTCCACCATGGCACAACGCACTTGCAAAAGGCCTGCCGACAAGTACGCAGTCGGCTCCTAAAGTCATTGCAGTTGCTACATCAAGAGGTGAGCGGATTCCACCATCAATCCAGATTTCACCGCAGTATTTTTTTATTTCTTTTCCATATTGTTCAAAAAATTCTGCCGTGCTTCCCCGTCTGGTTTCGATTCTTCCGCCATGATTTGAAATATAAGCAATGTCAGGTTTGACTTCTTTGAGAAGATCTATGTCTTCTTCCGAGAAAATTCCTTTTATTGCAAACGGCATCCTGACTTTTTTTTTCAGTTCAAGTAATTGTGAGGCAGTTTTTTTTTCAAGCCGGACTAAGCTGCGCATTGTTAAAATATTGTATGAATCTATATCAATACCGGTGATTTTTACGCAGTCTTTTGCCCATTCAAAACGCTCGAGAATTTTTTCATTTGTGTAGGGCTTTATAAAAACTGACGTCCGTGCATCCGGTGATATGCTTTTAATTTTTTGAAGGGCTTTGATTCCGAATTTGAGTTTTTCATCAGGAAAACCATCGCCAATGCAGAGACCAACTCCAACTTTATGCATGGCCTGAATAATTTCATCATAAAAATCAGATTCATGTTCAAAGCCGATATTTTCAACAGCACCGGTCATAGGTGCAATGCTGATTGAAGGAATCCGGTCTTCAACATTTTTTTCGAGAAATTCTTTGATTTTATTTATGTTTCGGTTTCTTACAGATTCCCATGCGGTACAGTTTAGTATGAAATTTTCATTTCCGTTCACACCACCCATGCCTGGAAGCTGGCCGATACAGCCTTTTCCATTGCATACCTTACAGAAATTGCATTTAAAAGAATTTTCAGTCACTGATAACAGTATATCAAATAGCAGCTTTATTGAAAATCACATTTGTATTTCAAACTGACTTAACCTTTTATTTTTAAATCCGATAATTTTAAAGAATAAGAAATTTTTTTTGACTTAAAAAATGGAGTTTCGATGAAAAAGAATCAAAAATATTCGGGTGCCGCAGGAATAGCTTTTTTTATTCTTGCAGCTTTATTATCAATTTCATTACTTTTAGTTGCTGCTGATTTTGGAGGAATTAATCCTGCACGAAATACATTTTTTTATTCTGTAGGAAAAATTCTTACAAGTGTTTATGGATTTACATCACTTTGTATACCGCTTTTTCTGTTGATTGCAGGAATTCAGTGCTTTAATTCCAACTGGCGGATCCGGAATGGTGTGCTTTTGGTCGGTTCTATAATTCCGTTTTTTACATTAGATGCTCTTGAACATGTCTGCAGAATAATTCTTTCGGAAGAAAGCGGATCTGTGCTGTTAGTAAAATTCAGTTCAGCTGTTTTAATAGGAATTCTTATTCTGGCTGCTGAATATTTACTGCTTTCAATTTTAGGTGATGTTCTTGAAAATTCCTTTGCAGAAGTAAAAGATTATGGTAACGATTATGAAGAAAAAGAACTAATGGAAGGACCTGAAGCAGATGAACTTTCTGTTGAAGAAACTGAATATAAAGAAGTTGAGGATGGAATTCCTGAAGACGATGAAATTTTCCTTGAACAGAAAGAAATTCTCAAAGATTTAATCAATGACGGAAAATCAGATAAAGTTGTTGAAAAAAGAATAGAAGAAACCACAATTACAGAAAATCCTGCAGCCTCAGAAGTTGCTGCAGTTAATCAGGAACCGGAAATTGTTGAAAATGAAGATTTTGATGATTCGGCTGTTGTTCCTGAAAGCGTAGAAGAAGATGAAATCCTTAATGAAGAGGATTTTTCTGATTCTGGGGATACTATAGTTGAAGAAAAAACAATTATAGAAGAGCCGGTGCAGGAAGAACCTTCACCTTTTGAGCATATTTTTGATGAACAGGAAAAATCTTACAGCGAAAAGCAGACAGAATCTGTTTATGATGAAATAGAAGAACCTGAAATTCAGGAAACACAGATTGAAGAACCTCAAATTCAGCCTGAACAGGATGAAGAAATTGATTTTGTTGAAACTGAAGAAGAAGATAATCTTATTGCAGAAATGAACCGGGTTTATTCCGGCGAATCAAATCATGAAAATGAAACGGTCAGGGATATTGCACTTACTGATGAAGATTTCCAGAGCGATGATGACATGAGCGAAATGCAGCCGATTGAATTCGAAGATGAAACAGAAATGGAGAATGAATTCAATGATGACGCTGATGTAGAAGATGAAATTGAGGTTGAAGATGAATTTTCTGAACCAGCTGATAATGAAATCTTTGAGCCTGAAGCAGACGAAATCTCTGAACCTGTTGACGATGGAATTTTTGAGCCGGAAACAGATGAATTCGTTGAACCCGAAACTGAAGAATTCGAGGAACCTGAAACAGAAGAAATTGATATTCAAAACAGCATTGAAGAAGATGATGAGAGTGATATTCAGGATACAATCAGTTTCGATGATGAAAATCCTGCAGATGAAATAAATATCGAAGATATTGCAGAAGACATTGATGAAGAAAGTGAAGACGATTCTTTTGGAATTGAAGATATTTTCTCACAAATGGAAGCAGATGCAAATGCTCATCCGGTTATTAAAAATCAACCGGCACCAGCAACTGATTCACTTTATCAGCCGGAAGAAGATGTTGAAGAAGAGCCTGTTCAGGAAGAAGAACAGCAGAAGGCTTACCGTAAATTAAGTGAATATAAAATTCCGACGGATCTGCTTGAAAAATTTGAAAACGATGAATACTGGCGTATTGATGATGAAACAAAGGCAGCCGGTGAAAATCTCAAGCAGACACTCAACGAATTTGGAATTGAAGCAGAAGTTACGGGAATCCGGAAAGGTCCTGTTGTTACAATGTTTGAAATTCTTCCGGCTCCAGGCGTAAAACTGAGCAAAATCGTAAATCTTCAGGATAACATTGCGCTTGCTCTGGCTGCAAAATCGGTTCGTATTGTAGCACCGATTCCAGGAAAGCATGCCGTTGGTATTGAAATTCCAAACAAAGAGCGTGCAATCGTTTCGTTCCGCGAGATTATTGAACAGAATTTGCCGGATTACAAAAAAATGGCAATTCCAGTCATTCTGGGAAAAGACATTTCCGGACAGTCACAGATTATTGATATTGCAAAAACTCCGCATTTATTGATTGCCGGTGCAACAGGTGCAGGTAAATCTGTGTGTGTAAATTCAATCATTCTTTCGATTTTGTATAACCGTTCACCACGGGATGTAAAACTGATTATGGTTGATCCGAAAGTAGTTGAATTGAAATTGTATAATGACATTCCTCATCTTCTTACACCAGTTGTAACTGAGCCAAAACGCGCTTTACAGGTACTTCAGTATTGTATCTGTGAAATGGAAAGGCGTTATGCACTTCTTGACGGAATGGGTGTCCGCGATATTGCAAGTTACAATACACGAATCCGTGAGCGAAAGATTGCTACAGAAAAACTGCCTTATATCGTTGTAATTATAGATGAGTTTGCCGATTTGATGGCAACAAGCGGTAAAGAACTCGAAACAAATGTTGCACGACTTACAGCAATGAGCCGTGCTGTAGGTATTCATCTTGTTCTTGCAACTCAGCGTCCTTCTGTAAATGTCATTACAGGTCTGATCAAGGCAAATATTCCAAGCCGAATCGCATTCATGGTTGCAAGCCGCACAGATTCAAACATTATTATCGATGCTACAGGGGCTGAAAAACTGCTTGGAAAAGGTGACATGCTTTATACTTCGGCAGTAAACCCGATTCCAACTAGAATTCAGGGAACTTTAGTCGGAGACAATGAAGTTGAGCGTGTTGTAGAATATGTAAAATCATTCGGCGGTCCTGATTATATTGACGATGAAATCTTTGTTGATGATGACGAAGAGGAAGAAAATGAACCAGGCTTATTCAGTGACGGTGAAGATCCGCTTTATGATCAGGCTTTGCAGATTGTCGTACAGACAGGAAAAGCCAGTGCAAGTTATTTACAGCGCCGCTTAAAAATCGGCTATAACAGAGCAGCCCGCCTTGTAGAAGATATGGAAGCACGGGGAATTGTAGGTCCTGCAAACGGTTCAAAACCGCGCGAAGTAATACATGTACCGTGATAAAATTATCCGGATATAAAAAAAGCACTTCAGAGTGTGAAGTGCTTTTTTTATTTAATGCCTTTTTAGCAGACAACTACAGAGTTATCTGTTGAGCTGAATGGAGCCGGAATGTATTTATCAGCTGCCCAGTCATTTTCCCAGCGGCTGCCGTCGAGAAGATAGCGGAACTGATATTCTTTGCCAGATTCAAGTGCAAGTTTTACAGAAAAAGAACCGTCTTTGCCTTTTTTAAGAGGAGTTTCTGTGCTGCTCCAGCTGTTAAAGTCTCCAGCGATTGTTACTGTTTTTGCACCCTGTGCTGCTTCTGGAGAAACCGAAAATGTTACATTGCAAGTCTTTTTGTCTTTAGAATATGATTTTTTCAAAGCCATGATTTAACTCCTTTTTTTGAATTACTCTTAATATTTTATATTAAAAATAATTTATATGCAAGTTTTTAATTTATTTTAAAGAATTTCGTTTTAAAAAGCACTGAATTCACCAAGATATTTCTGGAAATTCTCAGAAAATTTAGTTTTTATTTTTGTAGCAATCTTTATTTTTGCTCTGACCTCTGCATTCTGGTAAGTTGATGAGCCCTCCCGTCCTGTAATTGACAATGGAACTAAAGTTTCACCGGAAAATGTATCGTTTAATCCTGCTTCTGCGGCATATTCACAGAATTTATTTTTTTGACTGGCAAAATCCACTTCATTTAAATGAATTTTACAGTCAATTACATATCGTTCATTTGAGCCGAGCGTTGTGTTAAATCCAAAAGAAGACATTACTTCCTGGAAACTTTTTGCAATTCTTCCGTCTGAGTCATTGTTTACCTTTACGCAGACAGGAATTTTTGCAGCCATTTCTGCCTTAGTTTTATGAAGCTGTACAGGAGTGCTGATTGATTCATATTTCTGGGCGGCAGCCGGATTTATAATCATAAGGCGTTTGAGATAACTTTCATTGACCTTTGCTACTTCTTCGGCAAAATCAAGACGGGAAAAGTTTATGAGAGTGTTTGGTTCTTTGTCACTGGAAATTTGTTTCAAAATTGAAGATATTTCTGCCTGATTCTTTTCTATCATGTCTGAATAAATCTGGCCTGCTTTTTCACGGTTTATTACAGCAAGTGCGTACCATTTGCCTTCATTTTTTGATTCATAAAATTCTGGAATTTCAACGGCGATTATATCATCCTGATTAACTTCCCGTAAAACATCCTGTCCCAAAGCTGATGTATCTGAGTATGCAACAATTCCGGCATTTTGAGCCTGTGTCATTCTTCGGGAAGAGGCTGTCGTTGAAGAAATTTTCTGTCCGAAAATTGTAACAAGTTCATTAACTGCATCAATCTCGGCTGCTTTTTTATCAACAGCAGAACCTGTTCCTGTCAGATATTCAGAAGCAGGATATTTTGAAGGAAGCCCGTTAATCCAGTCCGGTTCTTTTTGTGAAACGGCTTTGCTTGAAGAAGAGACTACATTTGAGGATGAGCCGCAGGATACCAGTAGAAATGATAAAAAAAGTGCGATTATTTTTGGCATGTTGCCTCCACAAGAACGGATTTTCCATTCTTTACATTTATGTTTGAAAATTTTTCTTCTTTAAGTATAACACCGTTTTTTGAAAAGTATTGAACTTTTAAAGAATAGGTTCCTTCCGGCAGTTCAAATCCACCGGCATAAGATTGGGAAGGAAGTGCGTATACCTGGCGTATGTCGGCTGTTTCTGTCCGGTCAATCTGATCTGCGGCTTTTGCGGCACTTAAATATGCTGCAGCATATGAAGCAACAGTCAGTAAATTTTCATTTCTTCGTACAGCCTCTTCTGCTACAATTAAAGTGGCTGTAGCACCTGCAACGGCAGTGAATTTTTTTGCCATACTTCGTTTTATGCTTCTGGAATATGCTTTTTGTGCCTTTGAGTGTACATCTTTTTGTACGGCATAATTAAAATCTTCAAGGAGTGCAAGTGTGATAGTCTGATTCGGAAGTGATTTACCGTTTGTGATAGTAACTGTAATTTTTTCAATCTGATTATCAGGCATTTTAATTATTTCGTTTTTGCCGGGATATATTGTGAAAGAAGGGCCCCACCCAAAAGTTGGCATGACCTGTGGAGACAAATGTGTCTGCGGGGCAGGAAATTCCGGATAGACAAATTCCAAATCAAAGGCCGGAATATATACAAAATTTTTGCCGGCCGGAAACTGAATCCCTGGAAAAGGTCCGGCTATGATTCTTCTTTCACCACGACGGCCTATTAAGCCGGTAAAAGCCAGAATATCGAGTCTGCCCATTCCATCTGAGATTTGCGATTCACATTCAATATCAAAACTTGGATTTAAAGCTTTTAATGTGAGACTGTCGGCTTTAATATTCCAGCTGTTGTTTACGCTGTCATCCATGTTTGCAAAAACAATGCTTAAATACCGGGCAGTTGCAGAATCGCGGAAAATATCAGCTTCTGTTGGTTTTTCAGGCGTACTGGCAATTAATTTTTTTGTATCAAGTGAGAGTTTTTTATAAGTGTCAGAAATTTCTATTTGAGATTCGCTGTTTGAAATCCATTCACCATAATCATTCAGATATTTCTGCTGTTTTTCGTTTAACCGGCGTACTTCAACAGCGGCTTCTTCTATATCGCCTTTGTTGTAATAATTGAGTGCATTAAAAATATTGATGTAAACATATTCATAAGGATTTCCCTTATATTCATCGGCATTGTCATTGCCAAAAGTGGAAGCAAATCCTTTTGAAATACTTTGGGTTACCGCATCATCCATAAGTCGGTCTGTTTCATTCAAAATTTTAAGGGATGAATCATAATCTTTCTGATAGTGCTTCATCATCGCAACATCAAAATTATCGCGGATTATATCTTTACCCGGCTTTTTTTTGTTCTTTTTTTCGAGATAGGAAATACAGGGGTTATATTCACCTGAATCTAAATGTGCCAGATACTGGTCGGTTGGCATTGATGCACAACCGGCCAGTGTAAGAAGAACAGAGAAACAAATTGAAAATGACGGCCGTAAATTTTTCTTCATTGAAGGTCTATAGGCGTGATAATCCTACAGCTTTTTCGATGCTTTTTTGATGTATTTGCTGATTGTTTTTTCGCCCTGCCATAAGATTTTATTTGACTCGATATCAATTAGCTGGGCATCAACCTGATATGTTCGAACCTGTTCAAGTCCCTCTGAATCTACATGAGAATAAACTGTTCCCTGAAGCATAAAATCTGCAGCAAGTTCATTTCCGATTGATTTTGCTGTTTCGTATGCATTTTCGGCCTGATCAACCTTTTCTGCACGAAGTTCCTGACGCTGCTCGCTGTCAGCAACAAATTCCATAACACCACTGTTTATGATTGCAGTCTGGAACCTTTTTGCAACCATTGCTGTATCTATGTGTTCACTGCTTTTATTTGAAATTTTTCCGACAATTGCAACTGGAGCTCGGCCTTTTTCTGCTTTAAAACCTGAAACCCTTGGTGAAGAAGTACAGCCTGCAATTAATTCATTGCAAACCTGCTGAATATCGTTTTCGTTCCAGTAACCGGAAAGGTCTTTTACAGAACTTCCGCTTTCATAGCGGGAAACTTCATTTGTTGTACCGCATGAAAAAAGTGAAATTGATGTAAGTGCTGTTAAAACTAATACTAATTTTTTCATATCAAAACCTCTTCTCTAAAACATTACTCAAAAACAAATGTAACTCAATTATAAGAAAATTTAAAGAATTAAATCACCTTTTTTTCGAGCCATCTGTTTTTATGAAACCGGATTCCAAACATAAGTCCGCGGAAAATCCAGTCGATATACATACCGAACCATACGCCATAAAGTGCATAATGAGTGTTTTCCGGAAATCTGAACAGCAGATATTTCGAAATCAGGAAGCTTGAAAGGACGCGGAAAAGCCACATGCTGATATTTGAAATAAGCATTGTGTATTTTGCATCTCCGGAAGCACGGAGAATGTTCGGCATTGTAAAACTCATAGGCCAGAAGAAAATATTTGCAATCATACACGTTCTGATTACGCCGGCAGCAAGTTTTTGAGATTCTTCTGAAAGATTAAATGCCTGAACCACAAGAGGTGCAAGAAAGAAAATCGTTGCTGCAACGCAGAACATTCCAATATAGGCTTCTTTCATTAATTTTTTTCCGTATGATTTTGCCTGTGTTTTTTCACCGGCTCCAATACACTGGCCTATTACAGTAACGCTTGCCAGTCCGATTGCCTGTGCCGGAATATTTGAAAAACCTGCAACGGTGTTAGAAATTGCGTTTGCGGAAATTGCAGCAAGTCCAAAACCTGACATAAAGGAATAAACAAGAATTTTTCCGATGTGAAAGACTGAATTCTCGATTCCGCTTGGAACTGCAACTTTGAGAATCTTTTTAATCATGTCAAAACGAATTTCGATTTTCCAGAGTTTTTCCAGATAAATACGGCCGTTAAGTTTTGCTGAAGGACGTGCCAGAAGATAAAGCATTACGAAAGCGGCTACAATTCTGCTTGCAAGAGTAGAAATTCCGGCACCGGCTACACCGATTTTTGCTCCGTAAATTAAAACTGCGTTTCCTGCAATATTTGTAAGATTCATCATCAGACTGACTTTAAGAGAAACTTTGCTGTTTCCCATTGAACGGAAAAGAGCGGCACAAGAGTTATAAATTGCAAGAAAAGGAAATGAAAGTAAAACCCATACAAAATAAATAAGAGCATTGTTCATAACGCTTTCGTCACTTTTTCCGTAAATTAAATTGAGTATGAAGTGACGGAGCGGAAGACAGAGAGAAATAATTACAAGTGCTGCAAATGCTGAAATATTTAAAAGCTGACGGGCCGCGCGACGGGCATTTTCATCAGATTTATGTCCAAGATACTGACTGGAAACAACGGCGCCGCCAGTTGCAAAAGCTGCAAAAAGCTGGATAAAAAGCTGGGTCAGCTGGTCAATAAGAGAAACCCCCGAAACGCCGGCTTCACCAACCGAAGAAACCATTACCGTATCACAGGCACCAATTGTCATTGCGAGAAACTGCTCTGCTACGAGCGGGAAAATAAGACGCTTTAAGTCTTTTCTGGAAAAAAGGTTTTCTGACATATTTCCAGAAAATTATAGCGGGGAAAAATTTAAAAATCTGTACAAATTTTGATTTTTCCCCGTATTTTTGTGCATATTTTGATATTATGCTTTAAAAGAAAGTGAAGGAATTGTTTTATCGGTAAGAACAGAAACATCAACACGATTGTATGGAATATTGATGCCGGCTTCATTGAAGGCTTTTACTGTCTGAACACAGACTTCTGTTTTTAAATCAAAGAAATTCTGCCTTTCACACCATACAATTAAAGTCATGCCGATTCCAGAATCCATGCAGCCTGTTACTAAAACTTTTGGTGCATAATCTGCTTTATCTGTAACGGCAAGTTTACAGCGAGCTGGGACACCATTTAAAACTTCGACTGCCTTATCTAAATCAGTTGAATAATCAACACTTACATCAAAAGTATATCGGCGGTAATCAAATGTAGAATAATTCTTAAGTTTTGTGTTGATGATTGCAGAGCTTGGAATACGGATAAGCTGATTGTCAACTGTGTGAATTCTGATGGAAAGAAGGCCAACCTTATCAACTGTACCTGAAACCCCATCAACTTCGATGAAGTCACCGATTTTCATGGCTTTTTCAGTCATGATGAACACGCCGGAAATCAGGTTGCTTACGGTAGTCTGAGCAGCGAAGCCGATTGCAACACCGGCAATTCCCATGGCTCCCCATATTGCACCAAGGTTGATTCCAAACAGACCAAGAACATACATTACGATAAGCACATAAAACACATAACCAACCACTTTAGTGATTGTCTTTACGGCTCTCGGTTCAAATTTGCGGGCCGCACCTTTTTTGATAATCATGCGGATTAAGCGGTAAACAACCCAGAAAATCAAAACGGCAATAACACCTGTTGCAAATTTTACAACATGCTCTGGCTCTTTTACATAATTAATAATTTCATTTACGTGAAAGAAATTCTGCATTTGTCTTGCAGTTTCATTGGCAACATTCATTGCCCCTTCTGTCATTTCATTCATTTTTTTGCTCCTTTTAATTTAATTTTATCACAAGTCGTTGTGTTTGCACAAATCATTCAGAAAACATTCACTGCATTTGGGATTCCGCGCAGTGCACACATAACGGCCGTGAAGGATAAGCCAGTGATGTGCATGTTCCATAAACTCGTCGGGAACGCGCTCCAGGAGAGATTTTTCAACTTTTTCGGGCGTATTACCTTCTGCAAGGCCGATTTTCGGTGCAATTCTTAAAAGATGCGTGTCCACAGGCATTGTATGTTCACCCCAGACAACATTGAGCACCACATTCGCAGTCTTTCGTCCAACTCCAGGAAGGCTCATCAAATCTTCACGGCTTTTTGGAACTTCACCTGCAAAATCAGAAATCAGTTTTTCGCACAGGCCGATTACATGCTTTGCCTTTGATTTATAAAGCCCGATGGATTTTATGTAAGGAATAAGACCATCTTCACCCAAAGCAAGGATTTTTTCTGGAGTGTCTGCCACTTTGTAAAGTTCTCGAGTTGCAATATTTACGGATTTATCCGTAGCCTGAGCACTTAAAACAACTGCAACTAAAAGCGTAAAAGGCGAAGACCACTCAAGTTCAGAGCGCGGAGCAGGATTTGCAGCACGGAAACGCGAGAAAACTTCGGTAATCTGTTCGCTGGAAAGAAGATTTGACATATACGCAGTTTATTTTAACACAGATTCTTTCCGGAAAATTATAAAAAGAACTGTTAAAGCCGGTACAATCGCAAATAAAAATCCGTTTTTCCCGAAAAATTTCCAGAGAATATAACTTATGCCGATTCCAAGATGAAAAGCAAGCAGCGTTGTACCGAAAAATTTTGCTTTTAGTGCATAAGAGTTGTCACCATTAAAGAAAATTTCTGTCAGTGCAGAAATAAACTGGCGGAAGTTGTTTGAAGAAAAAATTGTTGAACTTGTAAAACCGTATGCACCTTTGAATGCACACCACTGAAAAGGCATTACAAAAAAAGTCGGATAAAGATATACAACAGCAGGAAGATTTTCCTGAGACGGAAAACGCCACATTACAACAGCGCATAAAGCATCAAAAATCATCGAAAGAATCTGTATATTAACTTTTGCATGCTTAGGTAAAAAAGTTGCAAGAAAAACTGCGAAAGCGTATATAAAGGCGCCGAGTGCATGAAGCAGAACTGTTTTCCATTCGCCTTTAAGAGAACCAAGCACAATATCAATCAGATTTGAAGTCTGGGCAGAGCCTAAAAGGTGAGCGGCATTTACAATCGGAAAAAGTACAAGAAATCCGCCGATAAAAGCAGCGATATAGTGAATGTGTGCTTCATAATCCGCCTGATTTTGTTTTGAACTCATGAAAAAGATTTTATCAAAAACACAATCTAAAATCTATTTGACAGTCGAGCTGTGATTCGGCAAAATGTATTCAGACAGCAGGGGAACGGGAGCTTTATGAAAAACAGAGCTTAACCGTTGAGAAAAACGTAATGACGTGCAACCCTTTGAACCTGTCCGGTTAATACCGACGAAGGAAGCTCTGTAAATTCTTAAGATTTCACTCAAGCTCTCCAAAAGGGGAGTTTTTTATTTTTAAGATTAGCGGTCGCTTCCAGAAATTCAATTTAAGGGAGTCAAAAAATGACCGAATCACAAATCAAATCACAAATCGTAAATGCAGTAAAAGAAGTGCATTCAAAAAAGCCGCTCGCACCGTCAATCACAAACACAGTAACTATTGATTTTGTAGCAAATGCTCAGATTGCAGTCGGAGGAAGTGCTGCAATGGTTTATCTTCCGGATGAAGGAGACTTTATTGCGGAAGCCGGAAGTGCCGTTTACATCAATGCCGGAACAATGTTGCCAGTTTATGAGCAGACTCTTCCGCGCACTGCAAAAAGGCTTTTCGAGCTTAAAAAAAACTGGGTTCTGGATCCTGTTGCAATTGGAATCGGCTCGCTTAGAACAAAACTTCTTGCAGGTTTTAAGGATTATCCGCCTTCAATCGTTCGTGGAAATGCATCTGAAGTAATTGCACTTGCAAAACTCTGGGAAGTTGATGGTTCGGTTTCTTCAAACGGACCTAAAGGAGTTGATTCTGTTGACAGTGTAAAAGATGCTGAAAATGCCGCAAAAGCTCTTGCAAAATACATTTATGAAAAACGTGGTGGAGCAGGCGGTGCTGTTGCCGTGAGTGGTGTTGAAGATTTAGTCACAGACGGAGAAACGGTTGTTTACAGTAAAGGCGGCTCGCATTTTATGGAAAAAATCACTGGTTCCGGCTGCTCTCTGGGCGGAGTCTGTGCAGTGTATGCAGGAGTTACTTCGCCTTTTATCGCAGCTCTTACAGCCACACAGATTTATAATCTTGCAGGAAAAAGGGCAGAGGCAAGGGTGAATGCACCGGCAAGTTTTCAGACAGCATTTCTTGACGAGCTTTATCTTGCAAGTGCTGAAGATGCTGCAGATAATCCATTTGAGGTAAAATAAATGAAAGTTGATATTAGTGCTTATCTGGTAGTAGGACGTGAAAATACAAACGGCCGTCCTGTTTCAAAAATCGTTGAGGATGCGGTTCGTGCAGGATTTACCTGTGTACAGATACGCTCAAAAACTGCAAGTGCACGCGAAATGATTGAAGACTGCAGGGAAAGTGCAGAAATCATAGCAAAGCTTGGAAAATCTGATTCTGTTACTCTTGTTGTAGACGACCGGCTTGATATAGTTCTTGCCTGCAGGGAAATAGGAATCAAGGTTGACGGTATTCATGTGGGGCAGAGTGATATTCCTGTGTCTGTATGCCGGAAATTCTTAGGAAAAGATGCCGTAATCGGTCGTTCTGCTCCTACAAAGGATTTAATCGATTATGTAAAAAATGCAGATGTAAGTGAAATAGACTATTTTGGAGCAGGTCCCGTACATGAAACGGCAACAAAACCTGACTGCGGACTGGATAAATCTTCAGGCAAAGTAATAACCCGGACTTTTCCGGAAATTTCGCAGCTTGTTTCTGCAAGTCCGATTCCTGTTGTTGTTGGCGGAGGCGTTAAATTAAATGATATTGCTCCGTTAAAAGCGACAGGTGCGGGCGGATTTTTTGTAGTGTCGGCAGTAGCAGGAGCAGAAAATCCATACGAAGAAGCAAAAAAACTTGCAGATGCTTTCCGCCTTTAACAAATTAAAAATTTCGTATAAAGTGATGGAAAGGATTTAAGTATGAAAAAATTAATAACACTTGCTGCGGGAATCTTACTCGCAGTTTCACTGGTTTCCTGCGGAAAAAAAATCGATTCCAGCAGATGGCTCTCAGATTTTGATGATGCAAAAAAAGCTGCCAAAACAGAAAATAAACGCCTTTTTATGTTTTTCAGCAACGATGAAGGTGATGAAAAATCATTAAAATTAAAGCAGAATGTCTTCAATAAAGAAGAATTTATCACAAATTATACAGATAAATATGTTCTTTTAAACATTGATTTTTCAGACAGCCGTTTTGAGACAGAGCAGGAAACTCTTCAGAAAGACACACATACAGCTGATTCATATTCAGTTAAAGCTACACCATATTTCTTAGTTCTTTCTTCTGACGGATATGTTGTTGCAAAGCCAGTTTTTGATGAAAACGCAGATTTTGATACAGTTAAAATTACTTTCAATGAAGCTGAAGAAGAAATTCAGAAGTTTGAAGATTCAATTGCAAAAACAAAAACCGGCACTAAAGAAGAAAAACTTGCTGCAATCGAAGAGTTATATAATATGACTGATGAAGAAGATTTGTATCATCTTTGTCCGCTTAATGAACTTTATGTTTCTCTTGATAAAAATAATGAAAGCGGCAACACTTTGAAACATCTTATTGCGATTGCAAATAAAAAAGCTGTTGATTATTTTACAGCCGGTGAGTCAGAAAAAGGTGCTGAAGAATATGTCAAACTTACTAAAAATAAAATCCTGACTGATGACGATAAACAGATGGCGTATTATTCAGCCGGATATTTTTTAGCATCCAGCGGAAGTCAGAATCTGGCAAAAATCCGGGAATATTTCCAGAAAGGATATGAAATTAATCCTGACAGTGAAGTTGGAAAGCAGCTTAAAATTTTTATTGATTATGTTCAGATGATGATTGATGGCGAAGGTGATGAAGCTGCAGCTGCTGAAAATCCTGCAAACGAAGAAAATCCTGTCGAAACAACTACGGAGAGTGCTTCAGAATAATGGACGGCTATCCATCCGGTAAGTTAATCATTCTTTTTATTCTCGCTGCTCTTTGTATCACACTTTCCTCGCTTTTTTCGGCGAGCGAAAGTGCCTTTCTTGGCTTAAATAAACTTCGTGTACATTTTTTGCGCGAAAAAGGACATAAAAAGGCAATCCGTTCCGGAAAACTTCTTGAGCGTAAAGAAGAACTGCTCAATATGCTCCTTGTCGGAAATGAAATCGTTAATGTCGCGCTTTCGGTTATACTTACTTCAATTTTTCTAAAACTTTTTGGTTCGGCCGGTCTTCCAATCGCAACTTTTATCGCAACGGTTCTTCTTTTAATTTTTGGTGAAATTACTCCAAAGAGCGTAACGACAACACATCCGGAAACCTGTGCTTTTGCTTTGAGCGGCTTTGTAAAGCTGTTCTTTTTCCTTCTGCGGCCTCTCGTCATATTTTTTACATTTATTTCCCGGCTGATTTTAAAAATTTTTGGAATCAGTACCAAAAAGAAAGCAGTTTCCTTTACTGAAGATGAAATCAAAACCCTGATTGATGTTGGCGGCGAGGAAGGTGTTCTTGAAGACGGCGAAAAAAAGATGATGAGCCGGGTTTTTAAATTCAATGATTTAAATGCCACTGATATTATGATTCCACGCCTTAAAGTTGTTTGTATAGAACCGGATATGAGTTACCGCGATGTGGTTAAACTTTCTGAACGTACCCGAATTTCGAAATTTCCTGTCTATGAAAATGATGATATAGACAACATAATCGGTGTGCTTTATGTAAAAGACATGCTGTTTTTTACAGAACTTCATGAAGAATTTTCAGTACGGAAAGTTATGCGTCCGCCGCTTTTTATTCCTGGAAGTACAAAAATGTCTTCGATACAGGAACTTCTTTACGAAAATCACCAGAGTTTTGCAATCGTAATAGATGAATATTCCGGCACAGACGGCATTTTAACAATTGAAGACATTGAGCAGGAAATTTTTGGCTCTATTGCTGATGATATTTATCATGAAAGTGATGAAGAGCAGACTGAGCACAGCGATTTCGAAGAATTTATCTCACAAAGTATTGATGGAAGCACCCGCTTAATCGATCTGGAAGAAACTTTAAAAATCAAACTGGTTTCAAAAGTGAATGAAACAATTGCCGGCTATATTCTGGAAAAACTCGACAGAATTCCACTGGCAGGTGAAAGTATCGAAGAATCAAATTTTCTCTTTACTGTTGAAAAAATGGAAGGGCATAGAATTGCAAAGGTGCATATAGAGCAGAAGTTAGAAAAAGATGAAGAAAAAGAATCAGATTTTGAAAACACCTGCTCAGAAAATGTTTCTGCCTCTGTTTCTGGGGGTGAAGAATGAATCTGACATTTCTTACTTCCATAATAATTCCTGCTGCTGCAATTTTAATTCTCGTGCTTGTTGTTGCCTTTTTTGCAGGCAGTGAAACGGCTTTTCTTTCTATTACCCGTCTTATGCTCCGTCATCTGCAGAAAAAAGACAATTCAGGCAAGAAAAATTCTCCTGCAAAAAAAATTACTTACCTTAAAAAAGATACGAACAGGCTCCTTTCGCTCATTTTGATTGGAATTAACTTTGTCACTTCCCTTGTTTCGGGCCTGGCTGCAACGCTTGCAATCAGCCTGCTTGGTGATAAAGGTGCTACAGTTGCCACTTTTGGTATGGCTTTTATTCTGATTATTTTTGGTGAAATCGTTCCAAAAACTGTTGCTGCTGTTTATCCGGTAAAATTTGCTTCGGCTGCCTCAGGTCCGCTTATTTTCCTGCAGAAACTGTTTTTCCCGCTTGTCTGGATTTTTTCTAAAATTACGAACGGAATCACTTCGTTTTTACAGATTTTCTTTAAGAATTCCAGGGAACTGATTACCGAAGATGAACTGAAATCTCTGATTGAACTTGGTGCAAAAGAAGGCACCCTCGAATCAAGTGAAAAAAAGATGCTTTACAAGATTTTTGATTTTACTGATCTGCATATTAAAGATATCATGCGGCACAGAAGTCTGGTTCAGTTTATTCCGATTGACGCAGAATACGAAGAAATCGTTAAGATTTTTGCATTGTCAGGATACTCAAGGCTTCCTGTTTGCAGCGAAGATTTTTCGAAAGTTGAAGGAATGTTATTTTATAAGACTGTGCTTTTGAAAAATCCGCGCCAAAATCCTTCAGGCCCGAAATTAAAAAAATCTTTTGCACGACGGTATATGAAACCCACTTTCTTTGTTCCTGAAACTCTGTATGCAACCGAACTCCTGCAGAAATTCAAAAGCGAAAAACAGTCCTTTGCAATTGCTGTGGACGAAAACGGAAGTAATTCAGGAATTGTTACGATGGACGACATTCTGCGTGCTGTTTTTGGAAGAAGCATAAACTCAATTCATAATGAACTGCCGCCGGAAAATCGGATTCAACCGGTTTCAATTACAGAATATTTAGTTCCTGGTGACATTAAAATTGATGATGTGAATGATCTTCTGGATTTAGATTTAGAAAGTGAAAATTACAACACTGTAAACGGCTGGCTTCTTGAAAATTTTGGTGAATTGCCGGAAATTGGAGCTGTCCTGAAAAAAGACGGTGTTATTTTTAAAGTCGAAGAGCAGAGTCACAGACAGGTTCAGAGTGTACGGATTATTTTGCCGCAGGCTCCGGTTCTTTCAAACAGATAAAATTAATCTTAACTTTTTCATTTGCTTTTTAGAAAATTCACTTTTATCATTAAGATATGGAATTGTTAGAGAATATAGTTGAATATTATGATGAGCTTTATCCTGTCACAAATGAACTGAAAAACTTTTACGAAAATGAAACAAAAGAATTTTCTGCACCTGTAAAATATTTAACAATTGGATGTGCTGCAGGAACTTTTGAGCATAATCTGGCTAAAGGCAGTGCCGATGTTACAGGAATTGAAACAGTTACTCCGCTCCTTGAATCAGCAAACAGAAAAAGGCGCACACAACTTATGGCATTACGTTTTTTTCAGATGTCAAGTCTGGAAATGTGCCGTTTTCTTGGAAAAGGCTTTTATAACATTATTTCAATACCAGATGACAGAATAATTTTTATTCATGATTCTACTTTAATGGCAAAACTTTTTTATGACTGTAAGCAGCTTCTTGCTCCAAACGGAAAATTAATTATAAAGCTTCCAAATTTTGAAAAGTATTCTGCCGGTAAAAATTCTAAATTACCTGTCCGTGAAAGTATCCGGGTCCGGCTTTTTTCGAAAATCCAGATAAATTCAAGCGGTAAAGAAACTATGTATCAGGAAATAGAAACCGGAAATGGAAAGCATCTGACTGTTACAAAAGACGCTGAAATCCTTTGTCCTACTAAAGATACAATCGAAGAATGTGCAAAAAATGCCGGTTTTTTAAAATTTGATTTTTATTCTGATTTTAATTACAGCGAATTTTCAAAAGATTCTGATAACTTGATTGTTGTAATCAGCTGAAATTCTGGCTTTTACAGAAATTCTGCAAAAATCTTTTTATAATCGGATATAGTTTCTGCTGCAACAATTTCTTTTCGTAAGGCTGCTCCGCCTTCTAATCCTTTTGAATAAGCGCAGAATCTTTTGCGCGCTTCCCTGCAGGCAGAAAGTTCACCGATATCCTGAACAAGTAAATCTAACTCGCGGAAACCTGCCTGAATACGTTTTTCGACAGGAATTTCTGTAATTGTGCCTTTTGTTAAGAATTCCCGGGTTTTTGTAAAAAGGAACGGATTTCCCATTGCCCCGCGCGCAAACATTACGGCATCAACACCGGTTTCTTCAAGCATTCTTTTTGCATCTTCCGGGCTGAATGCGTCACCGCTTCCAAAAACCGGTATTTTTTTTGAACCAGCTGTTTTTTCAGCAACAAATTTTACAAGTTCGGACAGTGCATTCCAGTCAGATTTTCCTTCGTAGCCCTGTGCGCGGGTGCGGCCGTGCATGGTAATTGCAGCCACTCCAGACTGAAGGGCGGCCTCAGCACATTCTTTCCAGGTTATGTGTTCTGCATCCCACCCTGAACGGAATTTTACAGTAACCGGAACCTGGCCTTTTACAGCATTTACGACACTGCTTACGATTTTAAAAAGATGTTCCGGATTCCGTGTTAAAGCACTTCCGGCGTTTGTTTTGATGATTTTTGGGACGGGACAGCCACCGTTTATATCGATACATTCGGCTGTTGTTTTTTCAAGGACGATTCTGGCCGCTTCTGCCATAGTTTCCGGGTTTCCGCCGAAAATCTGAACTGCATAAGCTTTTTCGTTCGGAGCACGCCTCATTAAAAGTTCTGTTTTCTGATTATTTCGTGTAAGTGCTTCGGAACTTACCATTTCTGTATATGCAAAATCTGAACCGCACTCCGTACAGATTGAACGGAATGCACGGTCAGAATAGCCTGCAACTGGCGCCAGAAATAAATTTCCTGAAAGAGAAAGATTACCGATTTGAACAGGGTGATACAGTTCCATGAACTACTCTGGCAGGCGGAAAATCTTGCAGCTGTTAGTCCACAAAATTTTACTAAGTTCTTCCAGATCGATTTCAAGCATTTCTGAAAGGAATCGTGCTGTAGACGGAAGATATTCTGGCATTGCGCGCTTTCGTTCGCGGTACTCTGCCGGAACCATGAACGGACTTTCTGTTTCGATAAGAATCCGTTCAACAGGAATATTCAGAACTGTTTCATGCAGATTTCGAGCATTGCGGTATGTTAAATTTCCTGCAAAAGAGAAATAAACATCAAGGCCTGCATCGAGACATTTTTTTGCGTAGGCTGCATCTTCTCCATAACAGTGAAGAATTGCACCTGCAGGCGGAATACGTTCCTTGAGAATATCGAAAACATCTTTTCCGGCTTCACGGCTGTGAATAATTACAGGTTTATCGTATTTTTTTGCAATTTCAAGCTGAGTAATGAAAAGCTCAGTCTGCATCCGTTTGTCGCCAAACTGTTTGTAATAGTCGAGGCCGCATTCACCAACAGCAACTACATTCGGCAGCTTTAAACCGTCTTCGATTGTTTTAATCCAGTCTTTTCCAGGATTCATAACTTCGACAGGAGCAACACCAACTGCATGGTAAACACCAGGAATTGCTTTGATGTTAGGATAGACTTTTTTGAAGTCGTGGAGGCTGTTATTTATGCTTACAATGCGCGTAACTCCGGCAAGTCTTGCCTTTTGAATAACGCGTAACTGTTCGATCGGGTCCTCATAAATGAGCCCGATATGGGCGTGAGTATCAAAAAACTGCATGGCTTTCTTCCAAAAATAGATGTGATGATGAAGAATATTCGTAAAAACGAAGATTCACTGTTTAGAGTTAAACTCTTTTTTCCTTTATACCGATAGAATAACAGAGAAAGTCTGAACTGTCAAATTTATAATTTATTTGACTGTTTGACATAATTTCTAATACTGTGGTATATTTTCAAGAATTATCTGAAAATAAATTTTTAAAAATTTATTTGGGGAAAAACGGTGGCAAGAACAAGACGCTATAAAAAAATTGAAAAAAATGCAGTAACTGCTTTTCTTCATGGATTACAAAATGTCATAAATGGAATAAGCAGATTTTTTGTAAAGGTTTTTAAAATCTGCGATAGTAAGCTTACTATCATGATTGTTCCTCATTCTCAGAGTAAAGTTATAAACTTCCGTACAAATGTTTTTGCGTTAGCTTTCGGAATTATTTTGATTGTTGGAATTGTATCTTCTTTCGTCTACTTTAAAAAACAGGATTCAGGAATCCGTGAAGAACTTGCCCGTTCCATGAAAGAAAACCGGGAGCTCCTTGCAAGTTTTGATGAACTTCGTGATGAAAATAATAATGTACTTCAAACAGCAAAGCGTTTCCGTTCTTCTCTTTCTCAGACCCTTTCTTTACTTGGCATTAATCAGTCATCTTCTGTCGCAAAAGCTTCTGCTTCGGACAGCGATTTAAATTCGCTTTTTGATACACAGGATACAGTTTTAGGTTCTACAAAAGAAGTTTCTGATATGCGTCAGCTTTCTTCATATCTGGAAAGTGCCATTCAGCCGATTGAGCAGATTGGCAAAATGCTTGAAAGTCAGGAAACTTTATTTGCTGATATTCCGAATGTCTGGCCTGTCCGTGGTGGAATAGGTCATATTTCACAGCCGTTTGGACAGACTACACATCCGATTACAGGTAACTGGTACATTCATAAAGGACTTGATATTTCTACCTGGCGAAGCGGAGATCCAATCATTGCTACAGCAAATGGGCAGGTTGTTACAGTTGCATTTGATTCCGGTTTTGGAAACTATGTAATTATCAAACATAAACACGGAATCTATACCCGCTATTGTCATATGGCTTCTACCAGGGTTAAAAAAGGTCAGTTCGTTTCTCAGCGTGATATAATCGGTTACATTGGAAGCACTGGTATTTCAACAGGACCTCACCTGCATTATGAAGTTCATATCGGTTCTGATGTTGTTGATCCTGCAAAATATGTAAACATAAAAGTTGCAAAATAAATATGGCTTTATTAACAGATGATATTTCAATTAATACGATAATCGGTCTTGGTTCTGCTGTTTCAGGGGATGTACACGCAAACGGTTTTATTCGTGTTGACGGAGATATTGACGGCAATCTTGAATCTACAGGAAATATAATTATTGGTGATAAAGCGCGGATTAACGGTAATATTACGGCTTTATCTACAGTTGTCGGTGGAATTGTCTTAGGTGACATTTATTCTCCAAACGGCATTAAACTGCTTTCTTCATCAGCTGTAATTGGTAATATTTCCACAAAAAATCTGGAAATCGAAGAAAATGTTATTTTTCATGGACACTGCACTGCTCTAAAAGAGGAAAAGGCAATTTAATGGCTGAGATTTCATCTGTAAACACGCAGCTTTCATCTCAGTCATTATATTTTGCGGCAAGTCAGGCTGCTGGTGCAAAACTTGCTGAACAGGCAAATAAAACAGAGAAAAAAAAGAAGGTTTCGTTTGCCCAAAGTCTGAATCAGCATCAGGAAAAGGCTCAGCTTATTTCTGAAGGACTTCCTTTAGAGCTCTTAGGGATGAGTGAAGAAGAAGCAATCGTCTTCTTAAAAGATGAAATGGATATTGCCGGAGATGAGCTTAAATTGAAGCAGAATCTTGAAGCAATGGAAAAATACCGGAAAAAAACCGGTCAATTTATGAAATATATTGTAAAAATCAATTATAATTTCATAAAAACGCGTGAGCAGAAAAAATTACGGAGTGGAAAGGTATTCAATCCTCTCTATCAGGTGCAGGTAATCGATCAAAAATTAAATCAGCTTGCAAGTGAAATGTTGATTTTGCATGGAGAAAATCTGAATCTTCTTGCAAAACTTGAAGAAATTAACGGATTAATTGTAGATCTGTTAGCGGAGTAAAAAATGAGTGATATTTTTGAACAGGATATAAACGATTCAGAAGAAGATATTTCAAAACTTGAAGATGCTGAATTCAAAAATTACGAAGAAACAAACGAGCATTTTGTTTATCCAAAAATTCTTTATCTTGCGCGTCTGGAATATTCAAGTGAAGGCATTTATGTAACCGTGCCGGAAAAATTTGAAGAATTAAAAGGCGGTGATTACGTTATAATTCCGACCCGTTACGGAAAAGATATGGCGCGGGTTCTGGGCAGGACAAAAAATCCGGTTGGATTAAAACCGGCTGACATTGTAAAAGTTGAACGAAAAGCCAATGACGATGATTTAAAGCGCTTTGAAGAACTTGCATCCCGTGAAGAAGAAGCATTTTCTATCTTCAGAGACAAGGTGACTGAGCATGCTTTAGACATGAAATTAATTGCCGTACATTTTTTACTTGAAGAATCAAAAGCTTTGTTCTTTTTCTCAAGTGAAAACCGTGTTGATTTCCGTGAACTTGTAAAAGATTTGGTAAGTATTTTTAAAATGAGAATTGAGCTCCGTCAGATTGGTGTTCGTGATGAAAGCAGAATTACCGGCGGTCTTGGAGTTTGTGGCCGTCCTTACTGCTGTCATTCTGTACGCGACAAATTACCGCCTGTTTCAATTAAAATGGCAAAAGAACAGAATCTGTCACTCAATTCAACAAAAATTTCCGGACAGTGCGGCCGGCTTCTCTGCTGCTTGAGCTATGAATATAACTGGTACTCAGAAGCACGTAAAAAACTTCCGAACGAAGGCATAAATATTTATTATGACGGTTCAAGTTTCAGAATAACTGATGTTAATCCAATCAAACAGATTATCCGTATGCTTAGTGATGACGGAAGACTTCTGGAAATTCCAGCAAGCCGCTTTATTAAAGAAAACGGAAAATGGATTATAAAATAAACTAAAATCGTTGTAAAAACTTGTAAAAAAAGCATTTAGCTACTAAAATAGACATATGGGATTTTTGAGGGTATTAAAAGAAATTTTTGAGTCTATTTTCATGAGCTCATCTCCAGAAGTAAAAAAACGAACGGAAATGCGCAAAATTGAATCTGAATTAAAAACCCTTCCTTCCCAGATTTTAAAAAATGGTTTTCTGCAGCCTAATTTTGCCGAACTTTTCAGGATTTTATACGAAAACACAAAACCTATCGACGACATTCTTTCCAGTACAATAACTTCAGACGATATTCACCGCAACGGCCGCTTCGAATACGAACTTATCATTACAGGTTTTAATTCTGAAACACAGGAAAAAATTAACAGTTTAAGTTTTGAAAGCCGCAAAAAAGAAGCATTAAATGAGCAGGATGTAAATCTTTCAAAACTCATCGAAAAGCAGAAGCGCACAATGGAAGCAATTCTTAAAATGCTGAATTCTCCTACGTTTATAAGAATTGATGACACTCTTACAAAATTAAAGCAGCTGGCAGATATCTGTCATTTTAATTACTTAAATATAATCCGAGAGTTTGCTCCAAATTTTGACGGCTTTACCAATAATTCCTTTGAAACAGTGTCTTCATGTTCACCAGACAAAATCGTCAATTATTTAATGGATTTGTGTTATATAACCGGTGGTTTTAATATTGATCTTTCCGAATCGCGTGCAATCTGTGCTCTTAAGCAGATTGAAACTGGAAAAGCACTTTCGGCTACAGAGCAGGATAAAATTTCCGGTCATTTAAGGAAAATTAATTCGATTTTTACAAAATATCTTACGCAGGATGTTTTAAAAAAGATTATCTGTCTTGGAAAGGGCGAAACTTCTGTTCAGTTCCAGGCAGCAACATACCGCTCAAATTCATTAAAAGGCTTTACAGAATTCTTCCAGAGCAAATTTAACAGCGACAGCGAGCGGATAAAAGGCGAAATAAAAGACTATACAGTTTCTTTTGAAATTAAAGAGCTTTTTGGTGACCGGCCGCTTGAAGAATTACAGTATTACAATTCTGAAACTAACGAATTCCTGCGTAAAAACACACCTTACTCGTTTATCTGGATTACACCAATGCAGGTTTTAAAATCGTTTATGACAGTGTTTATGACATCAGCCGTAAAAACTGTTATAAACAACATTGTTATCGAAGGATTCTTTAATAATTCGGCCTATAAGAGCGAATTTTCATCAGTTGTCTATGCAATGAATGAAATCGAAAATGTTAACGCAGGATTTGAAAAAAGTTTTGACCGAGGTGAACCAAATGATGATGCAGAATTGCGTGGACTGGTTCGTGACAGCCGGAAGGATCAGGATTTTCTAAAAAAAGTCGGCTCAATGGTCGATAGTATAAATAATCAGGCTCATAAAATAATTCAGGAACAGTCTAAGATTTTATATCAGATGTACATTCAGATTGGTGAATTAATTGTTGATGCCAAAAAGTCAAAGTCGGATGTAATTTCAAACATCAAAGTTCTTCTTAATTCAACAAGAAACAGAGACGGTTCAAGTGCAATCGACCAGCAGCATGAAAGCTGGAAAATGTTTCTTAAAATTATGAAGAATTATGCTATATTGGGTGAGTTAGAAAAAGATGAGTGATGAACAGGATGTTGCTATTCAGGAAAAAGATACTCAGGAACTTATAGGTCAATACGAAAAAAAAATATTTGACCTTCAGCAATTGCTGGAAATTTCCCGTTCTCTTTGTTCAACTCTGGAATTTTCTACGCTTATTGAGTCAATTTTATACACTTGTATGGGGCAGTTTCATGTTCTTGGTGCCGGTGTTTTTGTTCTGAACGCACTTGATACAGATACATTTCATCTTGATTCAAACTATAGCGGAATCGATATAAATCCAAACATTTCTTATGTGATTCCTTCATCAAATCCTTTAGTCAGATTACTTGAAAGCAGCAATAATCTGTTTACTCTTGAAGAACTGGCAGAAGAGCTTCCTGATGGAACTGATTTAAATATGATTGCATCATTAAAGCCTTCATTAATTGTGCCTTTGATTCAGCATAATCACCTGAATGGTATTCTTGTTCTTGGTGAGCGGATTACTCTGGCAGAAGACTCAAGTTATTCAGTTGACGAAAAATCTCAGCTGGCTGTTATTGCTTCCCTCGCGGCTATTGCAGTAAATAATGCAGCTCTTCTTGAACGTTCTTCAACTGACATGATGACACATCTGAAGTTAAAGTATTTCTTTTTTAATATTCTCACAGATAAGCTTGATCATGCACTTTCTACAGACAGCCGGCTTTCAATCATCATGTTTGATATTGATTTTTTCAAAAGGTTTAATGATACATACGGGCATGCCTGTGGTGATTACGTTCTGATTACTGTTGCAAAAATCATCAAATCAAGCATCAGAGCTCAGGATATGGCTTCCCGTTATGGCGGTGAAGAATTTACAGTGCTTTTAAATGAAACCAGCAGAGATGATGCAATGATTGTAGCTGAACGAATTCGAAGTAAAGTTGAACAGTACGATTTCTGCTATGAAGACCAGCATGTCAAAGTCACAATTTCTCTTGGAGTTGCAACATTTGACAGTCAGGAAAATCCTGTAACATTACCGAAACTGCTTGTCGACCAGGCGGATCAGGCACTTTATGTTTCTAAACGAAATGGACGAAATCAAGTAACCTTTGCTGATCCAAAGTTGATTTCTGATGTGAAACTCGACAACTAATGAATATTTTACGAAAACCTTTCAGATATACCTTTTTTAATGCTACTCTTGCACTTATTCTCATAAACACTGCCGTTCATTTTCTGGCAGGTGCATTGGGGATAAACCGGAATTTTTTTGGCTTAAATGTTGTCGGCTTTGTTTATAAATACAGATTCTGGCAGGTTATTACTTACATGTTTATGCACGGGGACTTTTCTCACCTTTTCTTTAATATGCTTGCTTTATTTTTCTTTGGGATTGGAGTCGAGCGGGCACTTGGTTCTAAAGAATTCCTGCTTATGTATTTTGTAATTGGTGCTTTAAGCGGGCTTTTTTCGGTAGCAGTTTATTATACTTACGGCATTTTCCTTGCAAACAATGGATTTCAGCCGTGGACCTGGAGAATTTCTTTAATTGGTGCAAGCGGTGCCGTTTATGGAATTCTGTTTGCTTATGCAGTACTTTTTCCCCGCGCAAGAATTTTTATCTGGGGAATAATTCCTGTTCCTGCCCCTGTTCTGGTTCTTGGTTATGCAATTATAGAATTTGGAAGTCAATTTGTCGGTTCAAGCAATGTGGCTCACATGACTCATCTGGCAGGTTTTGCTTTTGCATGGCTTTATTTCTTTGTCCGGATGGGAGTCCGTCCTTTACGAATATGGAAAGACGCTTACAGAAACTAGTATTTCTTTTCTTGATTTCTGGAATTTCTCTTGTTTTTGCACAGGATGTTTCTCAGGAACGAATGGCAAGGTTTTCTTTGTGGGCTTCAACTGAAATTTTCCCCGGTGTTGAAAAACCTGAAAAAAATGCACTTTCACTGCCTGTTAAAAAAATAAAAGAAATATCACCGTTTATTTCAAAACTTTATACTGTTGATATTTTCGGTTCCCGTGCTGTGCCAAAAGCTGAACTTTCAGAGAAAGTCGGAGGC
>NZ_JAZOUG010000251.1:0-21917 GCF_045657965.1 Treponema sp.
TCGCTATGGTTTCCACGGAACTTCATTCCTTTACACAGCAAAACGTGCTTCAGTTCTTTTGCACAAAGCTCCTAAAGACACAAACGTTATTATCGCCCATGTGGGTAACGGTGCTTCAATGTGTGCTGTCAAGAACGGTCAGTGCTATGACACATCAATGGGTATCACACCGCTCGAAGGGCTCGTAATGGGAACCCGTTCAGGCGACATGGACCCGGCTCTTCCATTCTACATCATGCGCAAAACCGGCATGACTCCTGCAGAAATGGACACAGCAATGAACAAAAAATCTGGTCTTCTCGGTCTTACAGGAAAATCAGCTGACCGCCGCGACGTTGCAGAAGCTGCAGAAAAAGGCGATGCAGACTGCCAGCTTGCAGTTGATATGGAATGTTACCGCCTCAAAAAATACTTCGGTGCTTACATGGCTGCAATCGGCCCTGTAGACGCTATCGTTTACACAGCAGGTGTTGGCGAGCACTCAGCACTTATCCGTGGAAAGGCTCTTGAAGGTCTTGAATGGATGGGCGTTAAAATCGATCCTAAAAAGAACGCTCTTGCAAACACAGGAAACGCTGAAACCTGCATCTCTGCAGACGATTCAAAAGTAAAAGTTTTCGTAATTCCTACAGACGAAGAGCTTGTAATGACAGAAGACGCTTTTGCAATCATGCAGGGCACTTACGATGTTCACACAAACTTCACATACTCTTTCCAGGACCCAAGCTACCGCAACAAGGCCCGGGAAGAAGGCCTCAAGAAAGAGCTTGAGAAGCACCCTGAACTTGAGTCAATCATTGTAAGACCGTAGATTAATCTGACTGAGTGCCACATGGAGGTGGCATAAAGCCAGTTGACCGCGAGTTTTTGCTTTTGCAAAAACTCGTCAGGACACGGATGTCCATTTTATCTCTGGCAGCTTCCGTCGTGGATACGTTTTGCAGTTTCACTGTCGGTTAAAAGTTCTACCAGCTTCATTGCAAACTGCTCGGCTGTTCCCGGTCCCCTTCCCGTCAAAACGTTATTGTCTAAAACAAAAGGCACATCTTTTATGTGGCGCGAATTTTCCATTGCTTCTTTTGCCCAGTCCTCAGTTCCGCAGTACTCAGCAAGATTATTTTCCATTCCCGGGTAGCATGTCCATTTTCTGTTTGAAAGAATTCCAGCCTTAGCTAGAACAACTGCAGGCGAAGCGCACATTGCTGAAACAATTTTGCCTTTTCTGTCCATTTTTGTAAGCAGCTGAAAAAGATACTGGTTTGCGGCAAGATTGCTTGCTCCCGGCATTCCGCCAGGAAAATAGATTGCATCAGGTTCTTCACCATTCATCTTTTCAATAAAATCTTTTAAATGTATATCTGCAATTACTGTGATTTTATGGCTTCCTGTAACTTTTTCTGTAAAAACTTCTGCTCCATCTTCTGGAACGGAAACTGTTAGGACTTCGACATTTGCCCGTCTCAGATAGTCAACGACTGTAAGGGCTTCGATTTCTTCAAAACCCGGAGCCAAAAAAACTGCAACTTGTGACATATAAAATCTCCTTTCCTTTATTCTAACACGAAAATGAACAGAATAAAATTAGATTTTTTGGAGATTTTAAACGAAGTTTAATTGAAATCTAATTATATATATTGTATTCTTTAGATATTATGAAAAGTGTTCTTGTTGTTGATGCACCACCAATGCTAAGGGAATTTCTCAAAGAAAAGCTTGTCGCTGAAAAAATTTCTTTCGATGTTGCAGACGGGCACAGGGACGCTCTCACAAAATTCCTTTCGATTCTACCTGATTTAGTAATCATTAATATCGAGTCATCATTTGAAAACATTCAGGACTTTATTCAAAAAAAACAGCAGGATCCAAACGGTAAAAAGATTCCCGTCATAATGTGCGGTCCTACAATTTCTCATGATGAAATTTCTGAATATGTGCAGTATGGCGTTGTAAAGTATTTTGCCAAGCCTATAAAATTTGACGTCTTTTTTGACTCAATCGGCCGGATTTTGCGTTCTCCGCTTTCAATTGATAATACCCCCTGTGTTCTTGATGTTCATGCCAATAACGATATTATTTTTGTTGAAATTGCAGCCGGGCTTAACCGTGAAAAAATTACACTTTTAAAATATCGTCTTTCTGAAATTATCGAAGCAAACAAGCTTACTGCTCCTAAAATTATTCTTATGATGAGTGATTTACAGTTGAGTTTTGTTGACGGTTACAATCTTGAGCTTCTGCTGAATAATCTTACATCAGATCATAGAATTTTAAAACGCAATGTAAAAATCCTCTCATTAGATAGTTTTGTTAAAGAATTTATAAGCGGACATGCAGTTTTTGAAGGGATAGAAGTTGTTTCAAATCTTTCTTCTGTGCTTAATTCCCTTGTTGAAGGTACTTCAGCATTTTCTGTTCAGGAAGTCATCATGGATAAGATTTTGACTTCATCAGATAACGAAGATTTTGGTACTCTGGATTTAAAATTTTCTTCCGATACAGGAACTTCAGGTGAAAGCGGGGATTTATCCAGTGCAAAACTCAGAATTGTTGTTGTTGATTCTGATCCTGGTGTCCTCAAATTTATGAATACAGCTTTTCAGGCTATTGGAGCAGAAGTTACAATTTTCCCTTCAAGCCGTGCTTTTGTAGAAAAATTAGGAAGTGCTGAATTTGATTTAGCTGTAATCGGTATGTTTATGCCGGAATATACAGGACTTGATTTATTAAAAATTCTTGTTGAAAAACATATTAATCTTCCAGTTATAATTTATTCACAAATCGTGCAAAAAGAGGTTATAATGCAATCGCTTACTCTTGGTGCATCAAGCTATCTTATTAAACCCCAGCCAAGTGAAGTAATCGTTAAAAAAGCACTGGAAATTTTAAATGCAAAACATTAAGGCAGAATTAAACGACACAACCCGTTTTCTTGCAAATACACTTCATGAAATCCGTACGCCTATTCAGACCATCATTGGTGCAGTTGAACTCATGGAAGGTACTTCACTTGATAAAGAACAGACAGAATACATCAGGCAGATTCATTTCAGTGCAGAAAGCCTTCTTGAATTAGCAAATAACATTCTGGATTTATCAAAAATTAATCAAAAAGAGTTTAAACTTGAAATTATTCCATTTGATATAGCTTATGTTACTGAACATGTAGTTGATTCAGAAAGTGTAAAATCGTTTAACCGTGGTGTTGAGCTTGTTCTAGATATTTCATCAAAAGTGCCGGCTATGGTTGTTGGCGATTCAATGAGAATCAGACAGGTTATGATTAACCTCATAAGCAATGCCGTTAAATTTACAAATTCCGGATATGTTCATGTTGAACTTGATTATTCCAGAAGTGAAGGCATTAGATTTACAGTTACTGATTCTGGAATCGGAATAAGCGCAGATAAACAGAAAAAGCTTTTTACCGATTATTTTCAGGCTGATATTTCAACATACAGACTTTTTGGAGGAACCGGATTAGGACTTTCAATCAGTAAAAATCTCATAAACCTTATGAACGGTAAAATTGGTGTAAAATCAAATCCGTCCGGCGGTTCTATTTTCTGGTTTACGGTTCCGCTTCCTGTTGCAATTGAAAAATCACCTAAAATCAAACTCTGCAATAATCCTGAAGATTACAGAATCCTTATTGCTGATGATAATGAACTTGCAGCCTTAAGCCTCAAAGAAAAATTAAAACAGCTTGGCTTCAAAAATGTAGAAATTGCTTTAAGTGATAACGCTTTCAGAAAAAAAATTGTCGAAGCGGAAGAAGAGCATAATCAGTTTAAAATTGTGTTTGTAGATATGATTATGCCGGGCGGAATTGACGGATGGCACATCGCTTTTAATCTTGTAAATTCTCCCAAAATAAAGTCTAAAATTTCTTTGTATCTTCTTGTACCTGAAGGTCAGATGAAAGAAGATGCAAAAATGAAATTCCTTGAGCTTTATAAAGGTTATCTTTATAAGCCGGTTAAAAAAGACATGCTTGTTTCCCTGCTATCAGAAGAGTTTTCAGGACCAGAACTTCTTGGAAATGAAGATATGCAGAATGATAATTCGTCTGAAGTTGAAGAACTTGTTCCTGTTAAAAAAGTCCCGGATAAAAAAGTAGCAGAAGGATTAAAAATTCTTGTTGCTGAAGATCACCCGATGAACAGCAAATTACTTGAAACCTTCTTAAAGCGGTTTGGAGCGGATGTATATCTTGCAGAAAACGGTGAAGAAGCACTTGAAATTATAAAACAGAATCCTGAAATCAGTATGGTTTTTATGGATATTTATATGCCTAAAAAAAATGGTATCGAAACTACAAAGGAACTTCGTTCAATGCATTACAACGAAATTATTATTGCATGTACAGCGAATAATGATACAAATGACTTTGCTGAATATAAGCGCATCGGCATAAATGATATTCTTGTAAAACCATTTAAAAGTGAAAATCTTCGTGACATGATTGAAAAATGGAAGGAAGTTATGAAAACAATTTCCTTTGAGCAGATTAATCTCTTTAATATCGGTAATGAATTCTTTGTTGAAAACACAGGAAATGAAAAAAAATGAGCGGAACTTACATAAAATCTAATCTGCACACACATTCAACCTTTTGCGATGGAAAAAACACAATCGAAGAAAACGTTCTTTCTGCCATCAAAAAGGGAATAAAAATTCTTGGCTTTACTTCTCACAGCATGTATCCATACTATAACGAAACCTATATGAAGCCGGAAAATTTTTCTTCATATTGTGAAGAAATCCGCCGTCTTCAAAAAAAGTATGAACAGCAGATTACTTTGAGGCTGGCTTTTGAAGTTGATTTTATTCCCGGAATCAGCCTTCCCGGAATGGAAAATTATGCTGAGTTTTCTCCTGATTATCTTATTGGCTCAGTACATTATATTTTTAACAGGAGCGGAAATTTTGGAGTTGATAATACTCCGGAAATCTGGGCTGATGGAATAAAAAAATATTATTCTGGAAATGTCCGTAATGCAGTCTGTGATTATTTTACACTTCAAAAAGAAATGCTTGAAAAAGGTGATTTTGCTCTTTTAGGTCATCCTGATTTAGTCAGAAAGTTTAATGAAAAGTTTCCTCTTTTTGATGAAAATGAAAGCTGGTATAGAACAGAACTCAAAGAAATGGCAAAAACAGTGGCAAAGTGGGGAGGAGCTACAGAAATAAACAGCGGAGCAATCAGCCGGAACTGGCTTACCAAGCCTTATCCTGGTGAATATTTTCTGGAATTACTGCATGAATACAAGGTGCCTGTTGCTGTTACTTCTGATTCACATTCTGCAGAAAATCTTGACTGTAATTTTGAAAACTCAATTGAAATGGCAAAAAAAGCCGGCTATAGCGAAATCATTTATGATATCGATAAAGCCGGCTATAAATTCTGTCCGCTGTAAATTTTTTTTACAAAGACGATAAAAGCTTATCTGTTTCGTCTTTCGTTTTCGCTCTGGCATGAAATACACATGAAGGCATAAGGAATTGCTTCAAGGCGCTCAACCGGGATTTCTTTATGGCATTTTAAACAGATACCATATTTTCCCTGCTGAATACGGTCGAGTGCATTGTTAATCATTGTGAGGCGGTTTGCATCCTGTGCACCGAGTGATTCAAGCAATGCTCCGTCGATTACATCAGAAGCAATATCAACTTCGTCTCCAGGTTCACCGCTTTCGACCATCTTTTTATATTCAGAATGTTTGTCTGCTAAAGATTTTAAGATTTGTTCTTTCTGCTCCAAAAGAGCTGTCTGCATTTTGTCGATGAATGCTTGTTCCATAGTTGTCTTCTCCCATGTTGACAATTTTTTTTATTATTAGATAATAATAAGGTAGAAATCTTTAAAAGACAAGAAAAACTTTTAAATTTTTTTAAGATTTTTTTATTTTTTTTGGAGGAATCGTGGCTAAAGAAGAAGCGATTGAAGTTGAAGGCATTGTAAAGGAAGCTTTGCCAAACACTCAGTTCCGTGTTGAACTTAAAAACGGCGGACATGTGGTTATGGCGCATTTGTCAGGTAAAATGCGAAAACATTATATTAAAATCGTACCGGGCGACAGCGTAAAAGTTGCTCTTTCGCCGTATGATTTAAATCGCGGCCGTATTATTTTCCGCGAACGTTAAGAAATCAGTTTTTTAAGTCCCCTTACTACGCCCATAAAGCCGTGAGTTACGGCAACAATACTTAAAATTGGGCCGAAGGGGATAAGCATCCATGAAATTTTAAAAGACCATACTCCTATCATCAGAATAGCCAGCTTTTGTATTATAAAGACGATGCTTTCTGATTTCGTCTTTGGTTCGTTTTGCCTATTGTTGTAGTAATAGTATGTGTTTTGATTCTGATTATTGCGTGAATAATTGAACCACTGGTTAAAGGCATCGTTAAAATCGTCCTGAGTTTCTGTGTTCCATGTGTTTCTGTTCCAGTTCTGCTGCCAGCTTCCGTTATTGTTCCAGCCGTAGTTTCCGTATGGATTTGACGAAGTATGCGAGGCATAATCTGAAGTATTTCTGTAAGAGTCGTACTGGCGGCGTTTTGTTTCATCACTTAAAACATCATAAGCGGCGGTAATTTTTTTGAATTTTTCTTCGGCTGCCTTATCTCCCGGATTTTTGTCGGGATGATATTTGACGGCAAGCTTACGATAAGCTGATTTTATTTCGCTTTGAGTTGCTGTTTTTTGTATGCCAAGTACTTTGTATAAATCTTCCATTACTAATAAAAATACCGATAAATCTTTAAAGATACAAGAAAAAAAACTGTTATTTTATAATAACCCATGTAGCTCCGTTGCCGCCCATGCTTTTATCAGGATGGCCTGAAGAGCCCAGATTTTTATTCTGTTCGATAAATGTTCGAACCATTGGACCTAATATACTGTCGCTTCCGTTTGAATGATTACCTTTTCCATGAATTATAAGGATTTTTTTCAGGCCCCTTCGAATACAGTCATTAACAAAAGAAGTCAGCTTTGTCCATGCTTCATCCCGTGTAAGTCCATGCAGATCAATTTTTGCCTCAGGTCTCATTGTCCGGAGATATTCGCGGTTTTCCATTTTTGCTCTTTCTTCATACTCTGAAGCAGCTTTGTCTTTGTCTGTTACACCATAACGTCTGAGCCAGAGTTCCATAGGATTGATTGTTTTCTGTGCGTCGATTTTCATCTGTTCTTCAAAAAGCCTGCCTTCTGCCCGAAGCTTTGCAAGTTTTCTTGCTGCTTTTTCTTCAGGAGTTGGTGCATTTGCCATTTTATGAGATATCTGCGGTACTTTTGATTTTTCGCGTGCAGCCCTTTTTTGTTCTTTCTGTAAATTATCCCAGCTGTTAAGAATATCAGCAAAATCCATAGTTTTCCTCGTTTTTATAGTTATTTTATTTTTATTAAATTAATGCTTTGTGTCCAGCCGGAAAATTCTTTTCCTTCAATAAAAATCCAGTTTCCTGCCGTTTCTGTTATTTTTATTTTTGGTCCCCCTGTAAAAAACTGACCGCCGGATTTTTCTTCAGGAATGGTATAAACCAGACCTCCTTTGAAAACGGCGTATTTTTTACCGGTAAGTTTCTGCCAGAAAGTAAGTTTTTCTTTTAGTGCCATTTTTTCATAATCAGGTTCTGTTAAATTATTTTGATTCTTTTCAACAGACGATTCGTTTTTATCAGGTTCAAATGATGAAGAAAAAATATTATCGATTTTATAAAAATCGTTATTTGTTTTTTTATTTATTTCGTCAGAAACATGAATCTCAATATTTTGAGTTAATTTCAGCGCTTTTTTAGAACCATTGTAGGCAATTGCTGTGACAGAAAATTCTGGAAGTGTAAAGGTTCCGTCTTTTAAAATCTGCCATTCAAATCTGGAAAGAGGAATTGGTTTTTCTGTAAACTGTGTAATTTTTTCATTTCCGCTGGTGAAGTCAAATCTCTGTTTTTCCGTAAAAATAGAATCTTTTGGAATTTCCCAGCTGAAATTTAAAATCTGTACGGAGTAACGGGTTGAAAGATCAAATATGATTTTTTCCCCTTTTTTTACATTAATAATTTTCTTTGACTTTTTTTTGTCAGTTTGTATATTCTGAATATTTTCAAAACTTACTTCCAGTACAGGAGAAATTAAAGCTGGATTTTCATGAACCATTACCTGTTCGAATTCAAAATATCTTAATCTGCCGTTTATCCGTGTTAAAAGAGGATGCAGCTGCGTAAGACCCGGGTAGGCAAAATTAAACCAGATTGTAATTAAAGTTCCGTGATCATTATTTTCTGAGATAAACTCTTCTTTTTTTGAAGATATAAACCTGGTTCCAGAAGGAAGTTCTGGAAGTTCCATTTGTATTGCTGAAGGTTCAACACCTGTAAGTTTTAAAGAATAGCAGTTTTCCGCCTGTGTAAAAAAAAGCTCCGTCTGAGGTTTTAAAGTCTGTGCGGAAATCTGAAATCCCGGAATGCAAAGAAAGATGTGTATAAAAAATATTTTAATAATCGAGTGTTTCTTCATTTCCGGCTCCCTGCTGCTGCATATTACGCCATTTTCTATCTTCATTTTCATGAATCAAGTTGAATAATTCGTTTTTTAAGCTGGAATTGTTCTGCTTTTCTTCATTCACATTTGTCATCTGGCTTTCTCCAGCTTTTGATTGTTTTTGCATAAGTTCACGTTCGCATAATTCTAAATTTATTCGGGCGTTTAGATTCTTTGAATCAGCTAAAACTGACTTTTTAAAAAATTCTGAAGCTTTTGAATAATCATTTTTCTGTTCACATATTATTCCCATGTTATAAAATGCAGCGCTTTTTAATTTTGCATCGATATTTTTGCCATCAATATTGATTTGATTAAGTCTGTCAAAGGAAGAATCTAATTCATTCATAGAAAGATAAGTTGTGCCAAGATTAAAGACAGCATAGTCATGTTCAATTGAATCATTTTTTACCTGATTAACAGAATTTAAAAACTTTGATGTTGATTGGGTGTACTTTGCTTCATACCATGACCATGTTCCTTCAAGAATTTGTTTTTTTTGTGAAGAACATGAACTTGTCAAAAAGATTGATGTTAATATAAGTGATGCCGAAAGTACTTTTCTGAACTTTTTGATTCTGGAAATATTTAATTGAGATGTTACAAATGATAAAATTAAAAACATTATTGCGGTAAAAATAAGCAGAGAATGTCTGTTTACAGTTTTTATTTCATAAGAAAGAGTATTTTCGCTTTCTGTTGAAATAGATTTTACTTCATTTAAAAGTTTCCATGCACTGCCTTTTTCAAGACTGTCAATAAATCTGATTTGTGATTTTAGATTTGAATTTATTTTAGCATAATTACGGGTGTTTATGTTCTCTATTATGTTTTTTAAGTTTTTTGATCGGAGAGCCGTTTTTACCCGGTCTTTTCCGTCACCAGTCAATATTTCTGTTTCTTTTTCTGAGCCGAATCCGATTATTGTTACAGGAATTCCAGAATTTGCGGCCATTTCAAGAGATTTTTCGAATCTACCGTCTGTTTCTTCACCATCTGTGAAAAGCCAGATGTACTGATTTTTTAAGGAATTTTCTGGAATCGAATTTATGGCAGTTTCAATTCCTTTTCCAAGTGAACTTCCTTTTGAGGTTATAAGATTTGGAGAAAGATTTTCAATCAGATTCTGCATTAAAAGTGAATCTTCTGTTTCCGGAATTACTGTAAAGCCATCGCCTTTTGCAAGAACTGCCGAAAAAGATGAGGAGTTTAATTTGTTTAATAGTTCAGAGCTGTAAATTTTGGTTGCTTCAAGTCTGCTTAAATTTTGAGGACAATCATTTGCAAGCATTGAATATGAAATGTCGAAAACAAATGTGATATTACTGCCTGTTTTATGAACAGGAATTTTCTGAGTGCCAAAAGAAATTTCTGAAAGGGCAAAAACTGCAAAAATCCACGCAAGGCTTCTGAATAATGTTCTTGAAAAAAGGGCAAATTTAAGTTCCCTGAAAAAGGATTTGTTTTCTTTCGGAGAAAAGGAATTTTTCAGGGAACGAAGAATTTTTTTACATCTGAGATAAATAAAAATAATTGAAGGAATTAACAGCAGAATAAGAAAAAGATATTTGCTTCGTTCTATTAAAAAGGGCATTACAAAACCTCCGAAAGAAATAACCTGCGGACAATCCAGAGTGATACAAATATGATTACTGAAATCATCAGGAAAACACTGTAATAATTTTTGTCTGAAGAACGGTAATGAAATGTCTGAAAACTGTCTTCGCGATGAGAAATTTCTGTAAGAGAAGAAGACAGTGCAGAAAGTGATTCAATTCCGAAATATTTGCCTGAAGCAATTGAGGCAATTTCTTCCAGAGGAGCGGTGTTAAAATCAGATTCATAAAAACCTGAATGAATTTTACCTGTTTTTGGATCTATATATTCGACAGGAACAGAGCCTTTAGTTCCAATTCCAAGTGCGTATAAGGAAATATCATTTTCATTTGCAAGCATAGCGGCTGTTTCAGGGTGTATTGATCCAGCATTGTTTTCACCGTCTGTAATCAGTACAATACATTTTTTTGGTGCCTTACTTGCAGCAAGATGATATATTGCTGTTGTTAATCCCAGTCCTATCGCAGTTCCTTCGCCAAAATTTCCTATGGTGATTGATTCAAGCTGTTTTTCAAAAAAATCGATGTCATTTGTAGGCGGAACAATACATGCTGCTTCACTTGCCATTGCAACCAGGGCATAAGAAGCTCCTTTTTCTGAGGATATCAGAGTTTTTATCCCCATCTTTGCGGCTTCAAGTCTTGTAATATTTCCGTTAATAAGCGAAATGTCACGGCACGCCATAGAAGGACTTGTATCTAAGACAAAAAGAATGTCAGTTCCACGCGATGTGTATATTTTTTCCTGACTGCGGATTATCGGATTAGCTAATGCTATGACGGCAAAAATAAAAGCAGCTATCGAAAGAAGTTCTGAAATAATATTTGCTATGTTTAAAAATAAATCTTTGTAAACAAAAGATTTTCCGTTCCAGTCTGAAATTGTTAAGGGAAAAGAAAGTTTTGCAAAAAGACCGAGGTGTTTTAAAACATAAAAAAAAGGAATTACAAGAATCAGAAAAAAAGCACCCGGGTTTTCAAAATAAATCATAAATCTTCCTCCTGACTTTCTTCGTCCGCATCAAAATCTTCAATAAGCTTTATGGAAGATTCGCAAATGGAGAGCCTTTCACTTATACCATTATTGCAGCCGGCAGTAAGAAAGGCTGCGTTTCTGGCAAATCTTATGTAATCAAGTCTTGTAAAAATTGAAATTAAAGATTCTATTGTGTTTTGCTGGTGGACGGTTAAACTGCCTCCGGAAAAATCTGTAAAAAGTGAATAGAGGTTTTGAGTAGTCATTGAAGAAAAATTCTGTGAAAAGCGGTTGTTTAGAAAATCACGTAAAATATGCTGAATCTCAGAGGCAAAATTTTTGTCAGATGTGTAATTTTCCTGATTTTTTTTGAGTTTAATTAGTTTTTTTATTGATTTTCTGGAATTTTTTTTGAGAGAATACAGATATGTTAAATTTCCGATAAAGCGGGAAATTTGCGGCATGTGAAGAAGTGCAAATAACAATATCGAAAACAAAACTATGAATAATACTGCCAGAATTATTAATAGGGTAGTTGTTCCAGGGATGACTAACGGCGGATGTAAAGGTCTGAAAGATGTTGCTCCGGTTTTTTTTACGATGGAATTAACCTCTATAGGAGAAAGTGATATTAAAAACGGCGGCAAGAAAGAAGCATTTTCTTTTTTCTGCGAAAAAGTTACCAGTGAAACCAGATTTAAAGGCTGAAATGAAATAAAACCTGTTTTCCATGGAATAAGCGTAATAGAGAAAGTGTATTCGGAATTAATTTTTTCAAGATTTGCAGAAATCAGCGAAAAATCTGTTTCTTTTTCAAGAAAAGCAGGAAAATCAGTTCTGAGATTTAATTTTGCAGTTGGATTTTGAAATTCATCTCCAAAAAGTTTGGCTTCTGAATGGAAAATGTAGCGGATTTCAACAGTATCACCGATATAAATAATTTTTGGCAGAACAATCTGAAGATTTTCTGCAGGAGATTTAAAAACTGAAAAAACTAAAACCGGGAATACTAAAAAAAAGAGTCTGTATTTGCTGCTTTTCAAAATTTACCGCCTTTTTTGAGCAAAAAATCTTGATAAAACAAGTGCACAGTCTTCACTTGTGTCTAATAGAACAGGGTTTGCTCCATGCTTTAAGCAGAATTCTTTCCACTGGTCAGTTTTCTGCAGATTTTCTCTAAGCCACTGAGATTTAAATCTCTTTGAAAAAGTTGGAAAAATACTCAATTTTTTTGTTTCCGCATCGTAAAAGGGCACTGTACCGATTTTTGGAAGTTCATAATCTGAATTATCAGTTATTTTTATTGATATTACATCATGTTTTTGTGAAAGATGTGCAAAAGGCTTTTCCCAGTTTACGGTACGAAAATCTGAAATTACAAAAACCAGCGAGCGTTTTTTCAGTATTTTTAGTGCACCTTTAAGAGCGTTTGGCAGAACAGAGCCGTCTGATTTTTCTTCTTCACTCCGTTTTTCTATCTTATCGAGTTTTGAAAGAATAACCATGGCATTTTTTCGGCCACTTTTTGCTTCACAGGAAAACAGAATCTTTCCATCAAAAAAAACTGCTCCTATTGAAGACTGATTATGTTCACCTGCCAGAAGCAGAAGAGCTGCACTTTCAATTGCAGAAGAAAGTTTTGAGTTATTCTGGAATGCTGTTTCCATGGATCGGGAACAGTCTACAATTAAAAGAATAGAAAGTTCTTTGTCTTCTTCGTATTGTTTTATAAAGGTACGGCCCATTCTGGCAGTAACATTCCAGTCGATTGCCCGTACATTATCAAAAGGCTGGTATTCCCGGACATCACTGAATTCGATTCCCTGACCACGATAAAGCGATTTAAAACTTCCCTGCCGTATATCTTCAGCAAGTGAAATTGCAGTTAACCGTAGAGAATCTGCTCTTTTTGAAAGTCTGTCGGTATTTAAGATTTGTGACATTTATGTGTTGCTGACTCTAGCTATGGAAGTGGAATGATTTCCAGAATTTTTTGGATCAGGTTGTCGCTGGAAACATTGTCTGCTGCTGCTTCATAGGAAAGCACGATTCTGTGTCTGAGGACTGCAGGGGCAGCTTCTTTAATATCTTCCGGAAGAACAAAATCACGGCCATTAAAAAGCGCTTTTGCTTTTGCACACTGGAGAAGTGCAATTCCCGCACGCGGAGAAGCGCCGAATGAAATATATCTTGAAATGTCGTCTTTTTTTTGTATAGTCCGTACGGAAATTTTAGAAGACTGTTTCTTTTCAGTAGCCGGCCGGGTAGCAGCTGTTATTGAAACAATGTACTCAATCAGTTTTTCATCACAATTTACATTTTGAAGGAGATTCTGCATCTCAGAAAGTTTTTCAGCTGAAAGAATTTTTGAAACAGGAATTTCATTTGCTTTTCCGACAGTTTTTACAATTGCAATTTCTTCCTGAGTAGTCGGGTAGGGTACGATTACTTTGAGTAAAAAACGGTCAAGTTCGGCTTCAGGAAGATTGTAAGTTCCTTCCTGTTCGATTGGATTTTGTGTAGCAAGTACAAGAAAAGGTGATGGTAATGAATATGTCTGTTCACCGATTGTTACCTGTTTTTCTGCCATTGCTTCAAGAAGTGCAGACTGTACTTTTGCTGGAGAGCGGTTAATTTCATCGGCAAGAACAACATTTGTAAAAACCGGTCCTTTTCGGACAGAAAATTTTCCTGAAGTCTGTTCGTATATTAAAGTTCCGCTTACATCAGCAGGGAGTAAATCTGGAGTAAATTGAATCCTCTTAAAATCAAGTCCGGATATTTCAGCGAAGGTCTTTACTGCCAGTGTTTTGGCTAAGCCTGGAACTCCTTCAAGTAAAATATGTCCGCCACAAATAAGGGCAGTTAAAATACTTTCTATCACCTGATTCTGACCGACAATTCTTTTTGCCGCTTCAGATTTAATTTGTTCAATAAGCTGTTTGTATTCAGTGAATTTTTCGTTCATCGTTTTACCCATGCAGTTTTATGCAAAAATATTGAATTATTTACTGTATTTATGAATATTTATGCAAATTTTTAATTGACATTGAATATTTCTATCAATAAAATATCTTATCATGTTAAACCCATTAGCACAAGAATTGAACGACACTCTCCACGGAACAGTTGCAGGGGAGCTTTTGTCTGATTTAGGAAAACGAATATTCTTTCCACGTGGTATTATTTCTCAGGGTGGTGAAGCAAAACAGTTTGGCAAAGTTGCAAATGCAACAATTGGTACTACAATTATCGATGGAAAACCTGCAAGCCTTCCTTCGGTTCAAAAATATGCTCCTGAACTTTCTTCAGGGGAACTCGTAGCTTACGCACCTACTGCCGGTATTCCTGATTTGCGTGCAAAATGGAAAGAGCTTATGCTCAAAAAAAATCCAGGGCTTGCCGGTAAATCAACATCAAATCCTGTTGTAGTTCCAGGTCTTACTGCCGGTATTTCATATCTTTCTGATCTTTTTGTAGATTCAGAACATCCACTTTTAGCAGCAAATCCTTCATGGGATAATTACTCACTTATCGTAGAAACCCGTCGTGGTGGTGAACTTCATACATTTAATATGTTCCACAATGGCGGATTTGACATCAACTCATTCAAAACTGCACTTGCAATCGAAGCTAAATCAGGTTCAGTGCGTGTTCTGCTGAATTTTCCTCAAAATCCAAGCGGTTATTCACCGACAAATGCAGAAGCTAAACAGATTGTTCAGGCTGTCAAAGAAATTGCAGAAAAAGGCACAAAAGTTATTGTCTGGGACGATGATGCTTATTTCGGACTTAATTACGAATCAGATATTTATCCGCAGTCTCTTTTTGCAGAATTTGCAGATCTTCATGAAAATGTTCTTGCTGTTAAAATCGATGGACCGACAAAAGAAGATTTTGTATGGGGATTCCGCTGCGGCTTTTTGACTTTTGCAGGAAAATCTTTAACTGCTGAACAGTATCTGGCTTTAGAGAAAAAGCTTATGGGACTTATCCGTTCTTCTGTAAGCTGTTCTTCAACACCAAGTCAGTCAATTTCCCTTAAAGCATTTTCTGATTCTAAAATTGAGGCAGAAAAAAAAGTGTTCAGAGATGTGCTTGAAGGACGTTATAAAAAAGTTCGTGCATTTGTTGATTCGCATAAATCAAGCGTACTTGAACCTTTGCCATTTAATTCCGGCTATTTCATGAGCTTTAAAACAAAATGTGATGCCGAAGCTTTGCGTCAGAAAATTCTGCATGAAAAGCAGATCGGAACAATCTCAATCGATTCTTCAACATTGAGAGTTGCTTTTAGTTCTGTTGAAGCTGATAAAATCGATGAGGTTTATTCTGCAATTTATGAAACTGCAGAGCAATTTAAAACGGAAAACTAAAAAATTGAAAAATATTTTTCGTTTTTTTAATTTTTTTCTCTTTTCTAATTTTTTGCTCCTGTCTGTTCTTTCCTGTTCTTCTTCGAAGCCCGTTGTAATCTGGACAGACAGACCGGAGATAGTTTCATATATCGAATTTTTTAATGTAGCCCAGAATAAATCAAAGGCTGTTGTTGTATATAAAGAAAAACTTGCTGCTTCCCTGCCTCCTGTAAAGGATGAACAAAATCCAGATATTGTAATAGGTTCTTTTTTGCGTAATTCCAGGAGTAAAAAGAATTTTGCATCGCTTGATAGAGTTTTTAACCGGCGCGGCATCAATCCTGATACAATTTATGGGCCTCTTCTGGAATACGGAAAAATCAGCGGCCGGCAGTATCTGATACCAGTAAGTTTTAATATTCCGACAATGATTTTTTCAGGTAAAAATGAAAAGTTAATCGGTGAAAAAGTTTTCATTGATTGTGATGAAATACGTGATTCAGGTGCAGTTTTTAATCAGAAATCAAGTGAAGATGTATATGTAAAAATGGGGTATGCACCTTCTTGGGATTCTGATTTTGCTTATGAAGTTGCAAAAATGACAGGTGCCGGTTTTACAGATAAGGGAAATGTCTTTCAGTGGAATAAAGAGCTTCTTTCCCAGTCAATTGAATATCTGAAAAACTGGTCTTTAGATAAAAATACTGATACAGAATCTGAACAGGAATTTTCTTTTAAATATCTTTATGCTCCAAAACATAAACTGGTTGCTTCTGAAAGGTGTCTTTTTGCATATACTTCAAGCAACGATATTTTTGGAATTTCTTCTGAGCAGCTTGAGAGTATTGATTTTAAATGGCTTTCAAAAAACGGAAAAATCTTTGTAAAAGATGAAATTACGATGCTTGGTTTATATAAAAAGTCAAAAAATACTGAGAAAGCATATCAGTTTATACAATGGTTTTTCTTAGAGTCAACTCAAAAGAATCTAATAGACAGAGCCATGCAGATGAAACTTGGTACTCAGACTTTTGGAATTTGTAATGGTTTTTCATCAGTTAAAACAGTGAATGAAAGGGTTTTCCCTGCTTACTATAAAACACTGTTAGGAAAAATGCCTGCAGCAGATATCCTTACAGCTCCGCTTCCTCTTCCTTCCCGCTGGGAAAGTCTGAAAGAAAGGGTAATTGTTCCTTACATTACAGAATCTATAAGTACAGAACAGCCGGCAATTATTAAATCAATTGACGAGCGTCTTATTTTGTGGCGTAATCAGTTTAACTAAATTTTTCTAATAATCTTTTTGTAAATTCCGATAATATAGCTAGATAAAAAGTTCGGGTGGGAGCCCTGCTTTGATTTTGGCAAGGATTTCATCACTTGGGGGTGAGTTATGATTAACGGAATTTCTCTTAATGCAAGCAGCTATAATTACTCAGGCCTTGTTTCAAGTGGTCATGGAAAGCTTTATGTTCCTGTTTCTCAGTCAAATGTAATTTATGCTCACTTTGACCATGTAACCGGTGTTGCAGCAAAACCTAATCAGCAGGGTGTTTCGATTTCAAAAATTCAGATTCTTAATTCGCTTTTGAACCAGTTGATTTCAATGAAAAATCAGCCGAAAGTTAATGTCAGCCCGGAAAATATGGATGATTCTCAGCTTGATGCGCTTATTCAAAGTACTCAGAGTAAAATTCAGACGAATGTACAGATTGCACAGGCAACAGGATATGGACTGGCAGGGGCAGCCCCTCAGGCTGGAGCCGTGTTCAGTTTAGATGTTTAATTTAATCCCCGGCATTTGAAAACCGGGGATTTTTTTATTTATGCCCAGAGAAGCCACAAAACAAGTGCAGCAGCTGCGGTTGTAATGAGTGTGAAGGTACCTCCAAGTTTCAGCCATTTTCCGAATGACATCGGATAACCTTCTTTTTTTACGATTCCCATTGCTACGACGTTTGCACTTGCTCCGAATGGAGTCAAGTTTCCACCTAGGCATGAGCCTATTAAAAGAGCAAAGAGGAAAAGTTCACGGTTAATTCCCATGCTTTCTGCCATGTTTCCAGCAACTGGAAGCATTACGATAATGTATGGAACATTGTCAACAAAGCCAGAAATTATAATTGATACCGCAAGAACAAGCACAAATCCAATAAACTTGCTGCCACCTGTTGCACCTGCAAGGAAATCTGCAAAATCTTTTAAAAGACCAGTTTCACTGATTGCTCCAACTACAACGAATATTCCGATTAAGAATGCTATTGTTTCCCAGTCAAGACCTTTAATAAGTTCCCAGGTTTCAGAGCCTGTTTTTTTCTGTGAGAGAAGATACCAGAGAATGCCTGAAATGCCTAAAATCATAACAAACGTGCCTGAAAGGAAAGGAATTTCATTCGGAATGAAGGAAATTGCTGCCAGACCAAAAATTAAGGCAAGTAAAAGAATTGCCGGAACTGTAGAAATAATTGGTTCACCCTCGACCTCGGTTTTATCGCGGAGCTTCCTGAACACAGCATAAAAGAAAATACAGCCGGCAAGAAGACCTGTCTGTACAACAAAGAAAATTGAAAGCTTTCCTGAATGAATAAAGAAGTCATTGAAAGTATAGCCTGCATAACTTGCAAAAATCATGCTTGGAGGGTCACCTACAAGTGTTGCAGTTCCTTCAAGATTTGACATAACTGCAAGACCTACCATGAACATTGTTGGATTCATATTAAGTTTTTTGCAGAGAGAAAGTGCTATTGGAGCCATTACAAGAACAGTTGCGACATTTTCAACAAAAATTGAAATAATTCCTGTCATTGCAAGAATAAGTACGATTGCAATGCCTGTGGAAGGACTTACGCGTACAATCCAGTCAGCAATTTTTGCAGGAACTTTTGAGTACAAAAAAAGAGCTGCGACTGTCATGCTGCCAACATAAATCATCAGTACATTCCAGTTTACAAGAGCTGAAAACGCGTGTGTCAGAGCGTACAGTCTGCCGTCAGTTTCTGATGCTGTTGTAAAAATTGTCCCTGGAAAAACAATTCCCAAAATTATAACAGCAGCAGCTGCTATTGTTGTAAAAATAACTTTTTTGTCCTGCTTTGCAATAACAAGTGCATACATTGCAACAGCTAAAGCAAGAACTATCCATTTTAATTCAATCATGGAATAATTATATCGGATTTATTTGCCGATAATCTAGTATGAAGAAGAAATTAAAAATAACATATAATGCCCCTGTCACACTTACATTTGCAATTTTGTGTGCCCTTATTCTTTTTATGAATTATTTTCTGCATGGAACTTTGATTCCGGCTGTTTTTACAGCACCAGGAAGAATTGGAAGTGAAGGCGGATTTAATTATAAAAGTGCACTTGATTACATCAGACTTTTTAGTCATGTTTTGGGTCATACTGACTGGAATCACCTGCTAGGAAATCTTTCTTTTATTCTGCTTTTAGGACCTCTCATGGAAGAACGGTACGGCTCGAAAATGGTCTCTCTTATGTTCGTGGTGACAGCTTTTGTTACAGGTGTAATAAATGTCTGTCTGATACCGCACCTGCTGCTTGGTGCAAGTGGAATTGTATTTATGCTGATTATACTTGCTTCAATTGTAACTCTTGATAAAAATGTTATACCTTTGTCGTTTATTTTTGTTGTAGCAATTTTTCTTGGTCGGGAATTAATTAACGGTCCTAAATCCGAAAATATTGCAACCATTGCTCATATTGCAGGCGGACTTTGCGGATCTATGTTTGGATTTATGGTTGCCCCAAAAACTAAAAAAACTGCTAAAAAAGAAGAGAAAACTAATCAGGAACAAAAAAATGAAAGTTTCTGGGAAAGAAGACGGAGAATGTTGAATGAAAATGATAATAATTCGCCTCGTTTTAAAAATACTTCAAAAGAAGATGATTCAACGGTTGTTGGTACTTTAGAAATATAAAAATCTTAAAAAGAAAAATCATTTTTTTGTCTTTTACAGAAAGCCATGCTATAATCTAAGTAAGAGGTGTCTATAGTATGAAAAAATTTTTATACGGCATGGCAGTTTGTTTAGTCTTAGCATCTTTTTCTTCCTGTAAAAAAACATCAAAAGTTCAGGGAAATATACCGGGTAGTTCTGAAAATGATATTCAGACAATAACAGACAGCAATTTTGAAGATTCTTCCGATGATAAAATAATTATGCATATAGGTCATGCACAGACTGATGAATCTCCAAGACACCGCTCACTTCTGCTTTTTAAAGAACAGGTCGAAAAGCAAACCGAAGGTAAAATTAAAATAGAAATCTATTCAAATGGTGTAATTGGTGATGAAACAGAAATGACGGTTGCTGTTTCTGAAGGCCGTCTGGAAGCTGTTCGCGGGGGAGATCTGGAATTTGTCCCGAAATCCATGCTTTTAGGTCTTCCAATGATTGCTGATACTCTTTCCGATGCGCGTAAACTTTGTTACAGTGATTTTGTAAAAAATATGCTTAGTGCTGCCGAAGCCAATAATATGATTGTTCTTGCGGTTGGTGATGATTCAGGGTTCAGGCAGATAACAAACAGTGTTCGTCCGATTTTAAAGCCTGCTGATTTAAAAGGGCTTAAAATTCGTGCTCCGCAAATTACTGCTACTGTAAACTTTATAAATGAACTGGGGGCTTATGCTTCAGTCGTCCCTTTTACTGAGTTGTATTCAGCCCTTGCTGTCGGAAAGGTCTCTGGTCAGGAAAATCCTTTAGCTCTCATTGATTCAAGTAAATTTTATGAGGTTCAGTCGTATTGTACGATTATTAATTATCAGTTTTTCCCTGAGCTCATGTATGTTAATTTAAACTGGTGGAATTCACTTCCAAAGAAGTTTCAGGAAATCTTGAGTTTTTGTGCTAAAAAAATGATGGATGAAAATGCACGTATCACTGATGAAGAAAACAATGCCTATATTAAACATATTCAGGAAAAGGGCTGTCAGATTACAACACTTACAGCTGCTCAAAGAGAAGAATTTTTGCCTTATGCAGAGCGTGTCTGGAAAAAATATGTTGATCAGGGATATGCTACCAGACAGGAACTTATAGATATGCTTGCAATTGTTGGCAAAACGATAAAATGGTAAAAACAAATAAAAAATCCCCGCACTTTTTTTAAGTGCAGGGAAAAACAGGCTTAAACGTTAAACTTAAAGAATATACAGTCGCCGTCCTGAACGATATATTCCTTGCCTTCCTGACGGTATTTTCCGTGTGCTTTAATTTCAGCTTCACTTCCATACTGCCTTAAATCTTCGACGGAATAAACTTCTGCTTTGATAAAGCCTTTTTCAAAGTCTGTGTGAATTACACCTGCTGCTTTTGGAGCAGTATCTCCTTCGCGGATTGTCCATGCCCGGCATTCATCAGGACCGCCTGTAAAGAACGTGCGTAATCCCATTAAGTGATAAGCGGCTCTGGCAAGAACGGAAAGTCCGCTTTCTTTTAAGCCAACGCTGTCCATGAATTCTTTTCGATCGGCTTCATCTGTGATATCGGCAAGATCTGCTTCAAATTTTCCGCAGATTACAATTACTTCAGATTTTTCTTCTGCAGCTATTTTTTTGACCTGCTCAACATATTTATTTGTTCCTTCAGAAATTGTATCTTCATCGATGTTGCAGACAAAAAGCTGAGGCTTGATTGTAAGAAGATGAAGGTCGTAGATTCCTTCCATTTCTTCATCGGTTAAGTCTGCCTGGCGTGCGCATTTTCCTTCCTGTAAAAGAGGCAAAATTTTGTCGACAGCGCTTCGGTAGCCTGCGAATTTCTTTTCTTCGGCTTTACCCATTGCACGAATCTGGCGGGTAACTTTATCTTCCCGTTTAGTAATTGTGTCTATATCTGCCTGGCAAAGTTCGTAGTTGATGGTAAGAATATCGCTTTCCGGGTCGATTGAAGCATCAGTTTTAGCATCTTCACGCACATGCTGAATGTCAGGATTGTCAAAACAGCGTACGACATGAGCGATTACAGAAGTTTCGCGGATGTTTGCAAGAAACTGGTTTCCAAGACCTTCGCCTTTACTTGCACCTTTAATAAGACCTGCAATGTCTACAAAATCTACAGTGGCAGCTATTTTCTTTTTTGGCTGAAAAACACTTGCCATAAAATCAAGGCGCTCATCCGGCAGTTCAACAACGCCTACATTTGGATCAATTGTACAGAAAGGGTAATTTTCGGCCGGAGCCGGAGATTTTGTTAAAGCAGAGAAGATAGTAGATTTTCCTACATTTGGAAGACCTACAATACCACAAGTCAATTTCATTTCATTTCCTCAATATTCGCCATAAATCGGCACTATAATACCTTATGAGTCTATCATAAATTACGACTTGCTACAATCATAGAAAAAAGACAAAAAAAATCCCGCACCCAGACGAGTACGGGATTTATCTGTAATTACT
>NZ_JAZOUG010000252.1:0-4210 GCF_045657965.1 Treponema sp.
CTTTTATTATAAGGAAACAAATGACCCTTGGGGTGCATTCAAGATCAAGTATACACAGTGGCTTGGAAGAAACAGCAGTTTTATTGCAAACGAGCTGTCAGCGCTTCTGTCAAAATACAATCCGATCTATAACTATGACCGGCACGAAGTTTCAAGCGGAAGTGATACTGACCTTCAGACACCGGATGAATGGAAAGACACAAAGATTATCACACCTGATAACTGGAAGTCAACAACCACACAGACACCGACAAACTGGAAGTCAACAGAAACACAGACTCCGACTAACTGGCAAGATCAGAACGTGAAGAGCTTTACAGACTACCACGAAACAGAAACACAGACACCGACTGATTGGATAGAAGAAACCGAAAAGAGCTTCGACCAGTACCACGAAACGGAAACACAGACACCGACGAACTGGGAGCAGACAGTCACTCAGACACCTACACAGTGGCAGAAGACAAGCACTGATACTTTTACAAATTACAACGAGACAGAAACAGAGCGCCCGACAAACTGGGAGAAGACCACACAGACCCAGGGCGGAAGCGGCGCAAACTCTGAAGCCACACAAAATCAGATCATACCTTATGACGGCAGCGACTTTGCAAATGTTTCAAAATCGGTTACACAGCGTGATCAGAATGTAAAAGAGACACAGAGCGGTACTTTTGCACATGAAAAGACAATTTCAGGTACAAAAACAAACGCTGAAGCACAGACCGGAACATATCAGACAACAACAGAACAGGATGGAACTTTTGAGACTGACCGCACAAAGACCGGTACTGAGACTGATACAAAAACCCAGTCAGGAACATACGAAACTGACCGCATAAAGACCGGTACTGAGACAGATACAAGAACTCAGTCAGGTACATATAAGACGGAAACAGAACAGACCGGCACATATCAGACCGAAACAGCTGAGACAGGAACAAAGACTGAGACTTCCGAAAAGTCGGGAACTTTTGAGAGCAAGACCACTTACGGAAAGAAGCTTGATATCACAGGCAATATCGGCGTTTTATCGACTGAAGATATGATAAAGCAGGTTATCGAGTTATATGACACTGATTTTATCAAGCGCTGGATTGTTAGATTTATCGACAGTGTTTGTGTATATGTTTAATTTTACAAATGGCAACTTGCAGGCAACTTGCAGGCAACTTGCAGGCAGGTTGCAGGCAGGTTGCAGGCAACTTGCAGGCAGGTTGCCAACTATAAAAGAGTAATTTTATCGTTAGAAAGGTGGTGTAAATATAAATGACATTATATGAAAAAGTAACTGAAATTTTGCATAAAAGATGCGAACAACCTTATGAAAAAATAGATATTATTGAAGCAACCTTAGAAGCATTAAATATTAAAAATTCAGACGGAACAAATATAAATTGCTTGGAATACAATATTGAAAAAGGTGGTGAGTAAATGGCGTGGCAAAGTTTAACTGAAATAGCAGGCATATCTATTTCATATTTAAGTGGTATATCGTCACCACCAACTGACAATGTACAAGCCGATGTTCTTGTTTTAGGTCAAAACGCGAGTGCTTGGCAAAGGTCTGACGGTTATGGAACAAAAACTTGGAATATTGACAACAAATTACAAATAAACACAACAATAAATTCAAGTCAGAGAACCACATATTGTGCAAGTATTGAAACAAGTCACGTTTTTATGAATGCAACGGGTGGTGGTGGAAGTAGTGTAAAACGTGCTGATACTTGTTTTTGGATTGATGAAACGAATGAACGTGCATATTGTGTTGGTGCATTTGCAACTGACTATGGTAATACTTGGATATTATATCCGAGTATTAGTGTAGCATATCAAGAAGAATTATATCAGATTATAAAAGGTCTTGTACCTATTCCTTATAATTGGCAATCAGTCCCTTCAATTAGCGGTAAAAATGGGATTTTATCGTTATCACATGTCAGAGACGACAGCTTACTTGATGGCGGCTCACAGACTTTTACACCTGAGCAGGTATATGTTACAGAAGAGTCAAGAGTCGGCAATATTATGGCAAATGTACCTATTGGTAAAGCAATAAGAGCTATATACTCAGGCGTTGCAAATTATCTTGGAATAATGAAAGATACAGCATCATCATTTACTGTGATTTTGCAATTGGTAGAGCACATTACAAGAAGAATTTATCTAAAGTCTTTTGTTACTGACAAATGTTATATCGGCTTCATACTTGATGCAGATCAGGAAGCCGCAAGAGTCGGTATATTCTATCCGCAGTATGACCCGCAAACAGAAATACTGACAGGATATACAGTTAACTTCACAGATACTGACTACTCAGAGTCTGATATTTGGGACTGGCTGCAAGGCGGAATTGACCCTGACACTGACGGCCCTGAAGTAAACGAAGAAGACGAAGGCACGCCGGATGAATATCAGCCGGACATTGCAATCACCGGAATAACAAAACCGAGTTATGGCGCTATTGATACAGGCTTCACTACAATGTACCGCATGTCAAAAGGTGAGCTGCAAAGGCTTAGTAATTTCTTATGGACTGACAGCTTTGTTTCAAATGTCAAAAAGTTTTTCAATGACCCACGAGAAATTATTGTTGGCTTGTCAATCATGCCGGTACTACCTGATACGGAAGCAGCGCCGGGCAGTGAAGTCAAAGCCGGCGGAATTTCAACAGGTGTATACGGCTTAAAGCTTACTGACCAGTACAAGCTTGAAACATACGGAGTAATTGAAGTAAAGGCCGAAAAAGGCAATTTCTTAGATTATGCACCTTATACACAGGTGACAGCTCATTTGCCCTTTGTCGGTGCTCACTCGCTGGACGTTAACGACGTTATGGGCAAACAGCTTGCTTTAAAGTATATATTTGACTTTTTGACCGGCTCATGCGTTGCTGAAATTGATGTTTACGACGAAGAAGCCGGTGAGCTGAAACCTCGTTATTTCTTTGGCGGCTCGTGTGGTATTCAGGTTCCGTCAAGCTCCGAAGACTTCAGCCGTATGTATTCAAGCATACTTTCAGCCGGCGCAACGCTGGGCAGCGCACTTTCAACAATCGCAACAGGCGGACTGACAGCACCTTTGCTTTTGGGTACTGCATCAAACATGCTTGCAAATGGAATGAACGGCAGCCCTTCTGTTGAATTTAGCTCAGGCTCAGGAAGTGTAAACGGTATGATCGGATGCAAAGCAGCTTATCTTGTTATATCAAGGCCAAAAGAAAAGGTTGCAAAAGACCAGCAAAAATATGTTGGCAAACCTTCATTCATGACACGTACTTTGTCGAGCTGTTCAGGATATACAAAGTGTTTGAATGTTCATTTGGATAATGTACCCTGTACAGCAACAGAAAGAGCTGAAATTGAGCGTTTGCTGCTGGATGGTGTAAGAATAGCAACAGGCAGTACAACACCCGAATATACACCGACAACCGACACAGATCATGGCTTAATTTTCCTTAAATGTACATCTGACATGGATGTTATCGGCAAGAGCTGGAATGAAGAAGACGAGCTGACCGTTGAAGGTAAATTGATGTTTGATCAGGACATGCTGACACCAAAATTTGTACTACACACTAACACACTTGCATATAATTATTGTTATATACCGGACTTCGGCCGCTTCTACTATGTTACAAAGCAGCTGATAAAGACCGGTAATGAAACGGAAATACATTTGCAGTGTGATGTATTGCAAAGCTGGAAAACTCAAATACTCAGCAACAAAGCAATTGTTGAAAGATCAGCAAAAGACAGCAATGTCAATGCTTATTTTTCAGACAGCATGTACTGGACTCAGGCAAATAAAGAAGTCAAAACAGTTCCATTTTTGGATCGTGACGGCAACGAACTTGTTTTTGAAATACCTGAAAACAATTATATCTTGACAATAGCGGGGAGTGATTAATCATGGACTTTGCAACAATTGTTAGTGCTGTATCAGCTGTCGGCTTTCCGATTGTTTTCTGTCTGATCTTGTATAAGACAATGTTAGATCAGAACAGGCAGCATAAAGAAGAGTCTGACAAGCTCACTGAAGCAATACATAACAATACACTTGTTATACAGAAGTTAGTTGACAAACTGGAAACTGACGGAAAGGACACGAAATGACGAAGCTTGAAAAGGTTTTATTGTATGCTTCCAAACAGGCGGGCAGGTGCTCGCCTTATGTTTGGAGTGGTCAAGGTCAGAAAGTTAAGAAA
>NZ_JAZOUG010000253.1:0-2430 GCF_045657965.1 Treponema sp.
CGCTTGGCCTCCGACTTGGCAGATCCGCTGATTGAGCAGCTGATAAAGGTGGAGCAGAAAAAAAATATTTCTTTTTACCCGCTCCCTCATGTGGCCGTTTCAAGCAAAATCTGCTGGGACAAACCCGTTAATTTCCTCAGCGAGGAGTTTTCGGATTTTGTCCGCCAAATCATTAAATAAGAAACAGTCAAAAAAGTTTTAAGGAGTTATATATGAAAAAATCATTGCTTGCCGTAACGGCACTTCTTATGGTTTTTAATTTTTCGTCTTGCAGTAAAAAAGAAGCTGCAAAGAAAGCTACCCGTACAATCACTGACCACACAGGACGCCAAGTTGAAATTCCTGCCGAACTGAACAGAATCGTAATCGGCTCAATTCTCCCGCTGGCCTCAGTTTACTGCATGTACATGGGCTCAACTGACAAGCTGGTGGGAATGCATCCGTCGTCAATGGCTGCTGCAAAAAATTCCTACCTGGCTACTGTTTACCCTGAAGTCACAAAAATAGATTCTTCTTTTGTCCAGAACGGGGTGGTTAATGTGGAGGAATTGCTCAAACTTAAGCCGGATGTTGTCTTCTATTCTGCGACAAATGAAGAAGAGCGTCAGGTTTACGAAAATGCCGGAATCCCAGCAGTCGGATTTTCAGTCACTCTTTCAGGCTACAATTCCGTAGAAACCTACGCTGACTGGATTAATCTTTTAGGACAGATTTTCGGTGACACTGGACGTGCCTCACAGATTATTGAAGAAGGCCGCAAGGTTCAGAATGATATTTTGGAACGGGTGAATAAGCTTGATGACTCTCAGAAGCCTCGCGTCCTTATTCTTTTTAATTATGATGATGCAAATATGACAGCCGCGGGAAGCAATTTTTTCTCAGAATACTGGATTGGAACTGCCGGCGGAATCAATGTTGCCGCTGATTTTAAGGGGCAGGGAAAAATCAACATGGAACAGGTTTATAAGTGGAATCCTGACATGATTTTCATTACGAATTTCAGTCCGCGTCTGGCAGAAGATTTGCTTGAAAACAAAATCGAAGGCACTGACTGGTCGCTGGTAAAGGCCGTAAAAGAAGGAAAAGTCTATAAATTCCCGCTAGGCATGTACCGCTGGTTCCCGCCTGCAAGCGACACACCGCTTGTCCTTCAGTGGCTTGCCACAAAAATACAGCCTCAGCTTTTTTCTGACATCGACATGGACAAAAACATCACCGGCTACTACAAAAAATATTACGGTGTTGATTTGAAAGCTGAAGATTTACAGGCCATTTATCATCCGGTTCGGGCTGCAAGCGGAAAATAATATGTTCATCGAGAATAAAAACTTTCGCTCGCTTTTTATCCTTGTCTCTTTCCTGCTGATTCCCGTGACAGTTTTGATTTGTCTTGGGGTGGGCCGCTATAGTCTTTCGCCCCTGCAGATTATCCAGTCGTTTGCGGATGCACTGCGGGGAGAAAGCGGCGATGTCATGGCAAAGACCGTGATTTTCAAAGTCCGCTTCCCGCGAATTCTTCTTGCTCTTGTGGCAGGGGCGGGGCTTGCATGTTCTGGAACGGCCTTTCAGGGACTGTTTTCAAATCCACTTGCAACTCCTGACACGCTTGGGGTGGCCAGCGGGGCCTCCTTTGGGGCTGTCCTTGCAATGATGTTTCACTGGAACTTAATAGGAATTCAGGCCCTTGCCTTGTGCTTTGGCCTTGTTTCTTGTTTTTTAACGATACAGATAAGCCGGATAAAGGGAAAATCTTCAATCATCATGATTATTTTGTCTGGAATGGTGATTTCCTCGCTCTTTCAGGCTTTGGTTTCAATCGTAAAGTACCTGGCTGACCCTGAGGACGAGCTTCCTTCAATCACTTATTGGCTTATGGGAAGCATGTCCAGCGTGACTTACAAGAGTTTGATTTTTGGCGTGCCTTTTATTCTTATTGGGCTGGTCATAATCTGGTCATTAAAGTGGCGGCTAAACATTCTCTCCCTTAACGAAGATGAGGCAAAATCAATGGGAGTGAACATTAAGTACCTGCGCCTATGCATAATCGTTGCATCTTCGTTGATTACGGCTTCGGTAATTTCCATGTGTGGTCAGATTGGCTGGGTTGGACTCTTGATTCCCCATATTTCACGAATGCTTTTGGGCAGCAACAATAAGACGGTAGTTCCTTTGAGTATTTCGTTTGGGGCGATTTTTATGGTTATAATTGACACTTTTGCCCGGAGTGCTTCCTCTGCGGAAATCCCGATTTCAATTCTGACTGCAATTATCGGAGCTCCGGTTTTCATCAGTTTACTTAGAAAAACAGGAGGAGTGTGGGCATGACCTTTCAGGTAAAAAACGGCGGCTTTTCCTACGATTCACGCCGTGTCTTGGATAATATCACTTTTGACCTTTCTGACGGGGAAATCTTGTGCGTTTTAGGCTCCA
>NZ_JAZOUG010000254.1:0-3528 GCF_045657965.1 Treponema sp.
ATGTAGCTTTTTTCGAGTTTGGCTGATTTTCCGGCCAAAATTTCATCATTATGGATAAGAAGACCATCATCTATAACGGCCTTTATTGCGTATCTCTGTGCTACGAGTTTTGCCCTGAAACTTTTTCCTGTGCCGCTTGGTCCAAAAAAAGCAAAAACTGTTGTTTCTTTTTTTTCAAGACCGAATAATTCTTTGATGAATTCAAAATCCATAATTAAAGCCTTACAATAAAGTATAAGCCGGAAATTCTGAAGTTTCAATCATTTTAAGAAAATCTTTGTCTAAAGGAGAGCTGATTTCTTCCGGCAGATTAAAAGGATTGTTTTCTGGAAATTTTAATTTATAGGCATGAAGAAAAAAATCCCGTCCGGTTTCTAAAGAATTAATTTTTCTGCCATTGTAAGCTGTATCTCCTAAAAGAGGAAATCCGTGAAATGAACTCTGGCTTCTGATTTGATGTGTTCTGCCTGTTTTAATGAAAAAAATGGCAAGAGTTACTTCAGTCCCTTTATACAATCCGTGTGAAACAGGGGTGACTTCGGTGTAAGATTCTTTTCCGTCTTCCTGATTGACTGAAACTGTGTGAAAATTTGATGACTGATTTTCATTTTTTGTGATTATGTCTTGCCATATCTGTTTTTCTTCCAATTTTCCCTGTAAAATTGCAATGTAATATTTTTGAATTTTGTGAAGTTTTATTGCCTGTGAAAAATATTTTGCACCTTCAAGATTCTGTGAAAAGGTGAGTATTCCGGTTGTTTTTCTGTCCAGTCTGTGTAAAGGACCGGTTTTAAATGAAAGAGAATTATTTGAGTGTGTTAATTCATATTCTCTTTGAACGAGAATACTTAAAGAACGCTCATCATTTGTATTTACAGGCTGAACTGTATAGTCATAAGGTTTGTTAATGAAAAGCAGTTCATTTGTTTTTAAAACTGTAATTTTTTTAAGATCTGAAATTAATTTTTTTGAAACAGCATTTATTTCAGTTTCTGATAATTCTGTATTTTTTCCGGTAAGTAAAAAATCTGCAATCTGAATATTATTTCCGGAAGTAATTCTATAATTGCCGGTGCATTTTTTCCCGTCAATCTTAATAAAACCTTTTCGTAATGATTTATATAAAAGTGAAAGGCTTTCTTCACTTATAAATTTTCTGATAACACGGTCAAGTCTTCGTCCTTCATCATCATTGCCGGCTGTAAAATTTATAAAATTCATGTGATTAGAATATCACATCTTTAAGTAGACTAAAAGATGATAGACTGATAAAATAGGAATATGTTGTCAAATGCAAGTGAGCAGCTGCAGAAGTTAATCGAAAGTCCTGTATTTTTGGCTTGCGTTTTTAGTTGGTTATGTGCTCAGTTTATTAAGACTATTATCAAACTTTTCTCGGGTAATGTTCACTCTCTTCGTGAACTTTTTGAGCTTCTTCTCTGGCGTACCGGCAGTATGCCTTCGAGTCATTCTGCAATAACAGCCTGCCTCAGCACTTCAATTGCTTTTCGTTCAGGAATTAATTCAGATTTATTTATACTTTCTTTTGTGTTTTATCTTGTAACGATTCGGGATGCAGTTGGTGTCAGACGTGCAAATGGTAAACAGGCAAGAAGATTAAACGAAATCGGTGAAATTATAAAAGAAAAGGGGCTGGTAAGTGATTTTGAAAAACTAAAAGAAGTTAACGGACATTCTCCCATGGAAGCTTTTGTCGGAAGTTTATTAGGTTTTTTCATTGGTATCGCTTTTTCAGTCTTATAAAAATGAAGTTTGATATAAAAAATATTGTCGCTATTGTAATTTCTGTTCTCGTTTTTGTGCTTCTTTTAGCTTTTAAGACAGTTCCTTTAACTCAGTTATGGAAAGGATATCAGATTCTTTATGTTTATTCACAGGATTTGAAAGAAAATGATATTCTTGCTGTTCTTTCAAAATATGGCTGTACAGATGTGATTTCAAAATCTTCTCAAAGACTTCCAGTTCTTTCTTCAATTTCTCCTGTCCAGTTTCAGACTGATGATTCGTATATTGCTAAACGTAATGCTTTTTTTACAGACAAAAGTTCTTCCGCAATGGTTTTTTATGTAAATGAAAATCAGTCTTCGTATCTGGATAAAGCCATACCTGAACTGAATTCATTTTCACTTACAAAGGCCGGTACAGATGGAAAAGCATCATTTCCCTGGATAGCTCCAATTTTACTTTGCATGTTTTGGGCAGTTCTTTTCTTTTTTTCTAAAAACCGTCCGCTTTTTGCAGCAGCCTCTTTCTTTTCTATAGTTTTTGCTTTTTCAAGACCTTTATATTCAGTTTCTGCAGGAATTTCTTTGTTTATTTTTGCTTTGTTTTTGTTTCACCGCCTTTGGAAGCGTAAAGATTTTTTGAAGGCTGCCCTTAATTCACCATATATCATTTTATTTACATTCTTTCCACCTCTTGTTTTAGTATTTGTTTCACCTGCTGATTCTGTTTTTTATCTGCTTTCAGTAACTGCAACTGTTTCTTCTGTTTATCTTTACAGCTTTTATGAAGAAAAGCAGGATGAAAAGTCAGTGTTTAAGCCGGTCTTTATAAGAAGTGCAAAAATGTTTCCGGTAATCGGACACCTTGGAATAAGACTTATCGGACTTTTGATAATTACATTAGTTTTAATTTCTGTGTCACTTAATTTTTCTGGAAAATTAAATAACCTTTCTGATTCAACTGTAAAGCCGGCATTACCATCTCCTGTTTCTTCATCTGATTCGTCAATAGTAAACCTTACTGATTTTATGTACTGGGCCTGGAATACTGCTTCTTTTCCTTACAAAAAAATTGAAAATGCAGCCTTTGAAATCCCGGAAGAAAACCAGCAGGTCCAAATAAAAGACTATTCTGCAGATTCAAATGGCAAAATAGTTGTGTCTGATTCAACTGCGCTGGTTTATAATTCTAAATTCCGTGAATCTGTTTATTCTACAATTGAGCAGCTTAATTATCCTGCATTAGAAAAACTCATGCTTAAGCAGGGAAAAAATACAGCTTATGGTTATTCAAAAGGTCAGTCACAGTCTTCAAGTGAAAAATTTGTTTTTGCAGCACTTTTGATATTAATTACAGTACCTCTTTGTCTGGGTGCTTATTACATAATTGGAAGAAAACGCTATGGTCTCAGCATCTAATTTTATCTCCGTTGATAAAAACAATCTTACTATTCCTGTTAATGGATTTCTCCCTAAACTTGTAAAAATTCCTCTTTGTACAAAAGAAAGTGATTTAACTGAAATCCTTGTAAAAGAAGGTGATTTAGTAAAAGAAGGTGAGGTAATTGCTAAACTTCACACAAATTATATACATTCTTCTGTTCCTGGAAAAATTATTGCAATTAAAAATGAACAGTTTTCAAATGGAAAACAGGGATTATGTGCCTTTATCGAAACAAAAGGCAGTTTTTCTTTTCTTGGTAAAAAACTTATAAAACAAAACTGGTCAAATTATGACAGTTCTTCACTGAATTTCTTATTCAAAGAAGCCGGCATTTATAAT
>NZ_JAZOUG010000255.1:0-3299 GCF_045657965.1 Treponema sp.
CAACGCGCTGTTTCTGTCCGCCGGAAAGCTCGCGCGGGTAAGAGTTCTTTTTGTCTTTAAGCCCGACACGTTCAAGCCACATTTCGGCTTCTTTTTCGACTTCCTTCATGTCGAGGGCCAGCTCGTGGGCGTGCTTTGGACCAAGGAGCAGGTTTTTCATCACGTTAAGGTGAGGAAAAAGGTCATAGCTCTGGAAGACCATGCCGATTTTCTGTCGGATTAAGTGCATGTCCTTGCTGCGGTTTGAAATGACTTCACCGTCAAGCCTGATTTCTCCTCCCTGAATTGTTTCAAGACCGTTGATACAGCGGAGAAGCGTTGACTTGCCGCAGCCACTGGGTCCCAAAACGACGATGACTTCGCCTTTTTCAACATTAAGCGAGAGCCCTTTGAGGATTTCGTTTTCGCCGAAAGATTTTTTTATGTTTCTAATTTCCAAAAGTGCCATTTTTTTTCTCCAGTTTTTTTGCGCCGAGATTTAGAATCCAGCACACGAAAAAGTACATCATGAAAATCACGAAATAGACCGCGATGCTTGCCGTTGGAACTGTCAGGCGGTTGGCTTCGATAATCTGCTGACCGATTTTGACCACTTCGATTACACCGACGAAAACCACCAGCGACGTCGTTTTTATCATGCGCGTAATCAGGTTCATTGAAAGGGGAATCAGACTGCGCAGAGTTTGCGGAATTATTATGTAAAAAAAGACCTGCCTTTCCGTAAGTCCGATTGCCCGGCCGCTCTCATACTGGTGCTTTGGAACGCTTTCGAGGGAACCACGGACTAAATCGCCCATTTCAGCCGTTCCCCAAAGGGTAAAGACCAGAATGCTTGCTGCTTCTCCGCTGAGCGAAATGTCAAATGCGCGTGTGAGACCGTAATATGCCATGAAAAGCAGAACCATCTGAGGCATAATCCGCATGATTTCAAGGTAGATTTTGCAGATGATTTTGACAGCCCTGTTTTTGACAGTCATCAGCATGCCCAAAAGAATTCCAAGTACAATCGAAAAAGCTACAGAAACGAGGGCAATCCAGACAGTGACCCAGAGCCCGCCCAAAAGACGAGTGAAATTCGTGCCCCTTGTGAGAACGCTGAATGCAGCTGTGATGGCCTGGATTGTATTTGGGTTAGCGGCTTCCGAACTGAGCATAACGCAGCCTCCTTTCGGCAAAAGATGCAATCACTGAGATTGGAAGAAGCAGAAGAAAATATGAAATGCACAGGAGCGTGAGTGCTTCGTCGGTTTTGTAGTAAAGCCCGATTAAATCCTTGGCAACATACATCAAATCTGCGAGTGCGACTGCAGAAAAAACCGAGGTTTCTTTGATTAAGAACATTACGTTTGCACAGAAGCCCGGAATGGAAACGGAAATTGCCTGTGGAAGGATAACATACTGAGTGACCTGCCGGGATGTGAGACCGATGCACTGGGCGCTTTCGACCTGAATCTTTGAAACTGATTCTAAAGCAGAGCGGAAAGTTTCTTCCATGTAGGAGCCGCCGAGGAAGGTAAGGCCGATGACTGCACACTGAACTGAAGAAAGCTTGATTCCCATTCGCGGAAAAGCAAAATAAAGGAAAAAAAGCTGAATTAAAAGAGGGGTGTTTCGGGAAAGTTCGATATATGCACCGACTATTCTGCGGAAGACGGGAATTTTAAAATATTTTATGAGGGCACAAACTAAGCCCAGTATAAACGAAAGAAGAATCCCTGCCAGAGCAAGCTGAAAGGTAAACAAAGCCGCCTCGGCATACATGGGTATAACTTTTTTAATAAAGGTAAAATCCATATACCTAGTATTATAGTAGATTTCTAAAAGAATGGGAATTCATAACTAAAACCTTTCCATAAAAAACAGAAAGGGCAGCATTCAGTAAAGCGAGTGCTACCCTTATACATTTTTTAATTTTTATTTCAATTTATTAAATTGAGTAGTTTCCTTCCGGCTCCATCATTCCGTTTTCAATCAGGATTTCTTCAAGTCGTTCCTGAGTGATTGGTGTTGGAATTGTGAAGTTTGTATTTTCATCGATTGCCTGAGCTAAATCGCGGTAAACCTGTGCCTGAGAGCTTTCCGGTGCGTACTCGATTACAGTCTTTTTGCGGATTTCTGCCTGCTGAACGATGTTGTTTCGTGGAACGAAATAAATGAGCTGTGTGTTGAGCTCTTTTGTGAAAGCACGGAGCAAATCAAGCTCACGGTCAACGTTTCGGCTGTTACAGATGATTCCGCCAAGTCGGACATCACCACGCTCAGCATAGCGGGCAATACCTTTACAGATATTGTTTGCAGCGTACAAAGCCATCATCTCTCCAGAAGCAACGATGTAAATTTCCTGAGCTTTGCCTTCGCGGATTGGCATAGCAAAACCACCACAGACAACGTCACCAAGAACGTCATAGAAAACATAGTCCAAATCTTCTGTGTAAGCGACAAGGTTCTCAAGCATAGAAATAGAAGTGATGATACCACGACCTGCACAACCAACACCCGGTTCTGGTCCGCCTGATTCTACACATCGAACTCCCTTAAAACCGACTTTCTGCAAATCGTCAAGTGCAATTTCTGTTTTATTATCGCGGATTGTGTCCAAAACAGTTTTCTGATGCAAACCGCCGAGCAACAAGCGTGTTGAGTCAGCCTTTGGGTCACAGCCGACAACCAGAACTTTTTTACCAAGTTCCAGAAGACCAGCAGTCAGGTTTTGGGTCGTTGTTGATTTTCCGATTCCGCCTTTTCCGTAAATCGCTATCTGTCGAAGTTTTTTTGCCATTATAAGCACCCCTTATTTTTTTTATTATATCCTAGTTATTCAGTAGGTAATAATATTATGCTAATTATTACCTACTATGTCAATGGGTAATAGAAAAATTTTTATTTATTTTCCAATTTCTATTATTCTGCTGCAGACTTTCAGAACTGCGTTGTCATGGCTCACGAGAATTACAGTTTTGCCTTCATCTGCAAGACTGCTAAATATTTTCAAAATCTGAGCGGTGCGTTCATCATCAACGGATTCTGTCGGCTCATCTGCGAGAATGATTTCAGGGTTATTCATAAGCGCACGGGCAATCAGAACACGATGATTTTCGCCGCCGGAAAGGTCTCTCGGATAACTGTTTGCAAGGTGCGAAATTCCAAGAGACGCGAGTAATTTTTCTGCATATTGACTTGCAAATTCCATTTCTGATTTTGCGGGAGAAGTTTCAGCAAGAAAGTAGGGCAGGCGAACGTTGTCCAATACTGTCAGGTTTTCAAGAAAGCTCTGTTCCTGCGAAACAAATCCGATATGT
>NZ_JAZOUG010000256.1:0-3723 GCF_045657965.1 Treponema sp.
GCACGCAAAACCCAGTCAGCTTTAGTTTGCTCAATGAGATTGCAGTAACGTTCAAGAACATCTTCAAGAGGGCCTGTAAAAACCTTAAATCCATTTCTTTCACAAACAGGTGTAAGTTCACTGCATGAATCTTTATCTGTAGCAACATAATATTCATCAGCTTTTACTTTCTTCATGGCAGAAAGAGTCCAGTCAAGAACAGTTTTTCCGCCCAAAACTTTAAGAGCTTTTCCTGGTAAGCGAGTTGATGAAAGTCTGCATTGAACTGCTATAATTGTCATTTATTACCCCAATTCTCGACTAAATCGAGAGCATCTTTTTTAAATCTGTATTTATTCTGTTCTACCCATTCACAGGCTTCTTTAAATTGCCTTTTTGCTTCAAAAAAACCGCAGGAAGAACTTTGCCAGAAAGCAAAAAATGAAGACCATGGAATTGTACCGTGATCTGCATATTTTGTATCGATTCTTGGAACTAAATTTTTCAGATAAAACCGGTTTGAAAATTGATTTGCTGAATTATCAATTACAGGAATTTCAGAAATATATGAAAGGCTGAAAGATGTAGAAAAATTAACCTGCTCATCCCAAAGCCATGAACGGAAGAAAAAATCCAAATTCTGCCAGTATGAACTTAAAATTGTATAATCAAAACCGCCTAAATTTATAAACTTCCGGCGGTTATATAGTGCAATATTATCAAAAGCAAAAAGATTTCTTGCTCCATCTGAAACCACTGAAGTTGAAAGTACATTTAACGATGCTTTTTTTATTGAAGGCGAAAAAAGTACAGGAAAAGCGAAATTTTCTTTACCAGTAAGTCTTGGAGTAATACAAAAAATGTCAGCTTCGGTAAGTTTAGCAGCAAGTGTTGATGACAGTATATCTTTTGAAAAATCAAGTGAATCTTTTAAGACAAGCACATAATCTGATTTAGATTCTGCAATACCAATATTAATTAAATCCCCTTCTGTTACTTTTTCAAGAGGAATTATAATTTTAACGAAAGGAAATTTTCTTGAAAAATCACCAATATTGTAATTTTCCGAATCAGTTTCGATTGAAATAATTTCTGCAAAACCACACCTCATAAGATTTTCAATCATTTTTGAGCGGTAAGAAGACCAGCCTTTATTGATGATGACAGCAGAAATGTTCATTTTTACATTAGGAACAGTTTCCTTGCCGCCGAGAATTGTCATACTGATTTGATGTTCATTAAAAATTGAAGGTATAGGATTCATCGCAGATACTACAATTATCGGAATAATTTTTGCTTATATGACTTTCAAGTACGCCTGTAATCTTAGTCCAGACTTTTTCAATTCCTTCAGTAAGAATATTTCCTGCTTTTTCATTAAATGAAAGCTGGAAACACAAAGGAACTTCACCGTCACAAAGAATTGTCATATCACGACGAAGATGCCAGCAGACAAGACGGTTTACAGGTGAAAGGTCAGCTGATTTTAAATCAGGTAAAGCTCCGCACATTGAATTGTATTTTTGAATGACAAGCTGTCCTTTTGAAGGGCTTTCTTTTTCTTTCCAGAAACGGTAAAAGGCTTCAAGCTGGCTTTCATTTGTTTTCATACGCATAAACTGCGGATAAACATGATTTTCAAATTTTTTTTCAAGAATTACAACTGAAGAAAGGGCTTTTTCAAAATCTGTCTTTTCACAGTTATGAATTGAAGCATACATTGAATTTTCTACAGCATCGATATAAACAATCCAGTTTACTTCAGCATGATTTTTTGAAGCAGAATCAGCTATTTTTTCTGCAAGTGCTTCAGTTACAAAAATGCCGTCAGTTTCGATTAAAAGTGAAATTTTATGATTTTCGTCATTTTGAGAAAGAACTTCTTCTGCAATTTCAGAAAATTCAGGATTTAAAAGAGGCTCGCCGAATGCGGAAAGTGAAATAACTGCATTTTCAGAAAAATCTTTAATCTGACAAAGTATATTTTTAAAGTCTGAAAGCGACATAAAATCTTTTGAACAGGGATTTTTCCCGGCCTGCTCAAGTGTGTAGCAGATCTTATGATTAAACTTTGAAGAAATCTGAATATTGTAAAATGCAGGAACAGTTGCCATAACTGAAGCAGACTTTAATGCAAGATTTGAAAGTTCGTACGGGTCTTCTATTCTGACATTCTTTGTTTGTGCTTTTTCAAAAAGATTCTTACAGGCAGTAAAATTAATTTTTGAACTTGCTTCGAATGAAAATCGTAAAAGCCTGTAATCTTCATCAGCAATTAAAGTTTCAATTTCAAAAGAATTTATATCGCCCTTCATGACAGAAAAAAGTGCTTCTCTGTCCACAGGTTTTTCACCTTCTGAACTGAGTGTATTTTTTGAAAGTTCCGCAAGGATTGAAGATGTTCCGCTTTCGATTACTTCAGGTGTAAGCCCATAAGGAAATCCGTCTGCAAAAGAATATTCTGCGGCGTATTTTGAATGCATTTCAAGTAATTCGCGGGTAAGTTTTTCGTTTAAAAAAGGTGTATCTGCATAGGAAACAAGAGCATTTTCACATTCATTTTTTTTAAGCTGCTCTGCAATTTCTGAAATAAAAAGTGATTTTGTCCATGATTCTTTTGAAATGATTTCGATTTTTGAATTTAAAGCAGCAGATTCAGAAACATGAGAAAGAACTGAAGATGAATTTTTTAAAAGCAGAATAATTTTTTCTGAGAAAAGAGAAGCCCAGTCAACAACTCTTTCAAATGCTGATTTTGAACCAAAAACTTTTTCGAATGCATGGAGGCTTAATTCTGCACCATAAAGAATCACAAGATTTTTCATTATTTTATAGTTTAACAATTTTTTAAGAGTGTGGCAACTTTCCGTAATATTCACTAAAATCATGACATGAATTCAGAACATTATTTTGACTGGGCGGCAACTGCGCCTTGTGATGAAAAAATTCTTAAGGAAGCTCTTGAGACAGCAATAAAATATGACGGAAATCCGTCTTCTGCACACAAAGAAGGAAAAGAAGCCAGAAAAATTTTTGAAAAAGCGCGCGAAGGCTGTGCGAAATGTCTTGGCGTAAAAGCAAGTCAGATTTTTTTTACATCAGGCGGAACAGAAAGCGATCATATTCCCCTGCTTTCGGTTTTAACTTCTCCTGCAAAATCAGGAAGAATTATTTTAAGTGCGGTTGAGCACCCTGCCCTTCGGGAAGAATGTTTAATGCTTAAAAAACTTGGTTATGAAATTGTAAGCGTGAATCCTGATAAAAACGGTTTTATTTCACCGCAGTCAATTGCAGAAAACCTTACACCTGACACAGTTTTTGTCACAGTAATGGCCGTAAATAACGAAACAGGATGTATCCAGCCGTTTTACGAAATTGCTGATATAATTACAAAGGCATCAAACGGTAAAAAAAAGCCGCATTTTCATGTAGACTGTGTTCAGGCAGCAGGAAAGATTCCTCTCAATCTCTCGTATAAAGGAATTGATTCAGCTGCATTCAGTGCACATAAAATTTCAGGTCCAAGAGGAATCGGTATTCTTTATCTTTCAAAGCCGGTCAATTCATTTTTAACCGGCGGCGGACAGGAGCAGAACATTAGAAGCGGAACAGAAAATCTTTTTGGTGCACTCTCTTTTTCAAAATGCCTTGAAAAATATTTCATAACGGAAGCAAACTCCGAAAGCACAAAACGTTTTGAACAACAGAAAGAATGGACTGTTGATTTTCTTAAAAAACTTAAAT
>NZ_JAZOUG010000257.1:0-8797 GCF_045657965.1 Treponema sp.
TTCTTTCTTTGTCACCTTTACCGTGTACAATCAGAAGCCGTTCCTTTAAATGAAGATTTGAAACCTGCAGTGTTGCAGCTTCACTGATTCGTAAGCCGCAGGAATAAATCAGCTCAAAAAGTGCCCTGTCCCGGATTCCAAGCGGCTGTGTAACATCAATTGAATCAAGAAGTTTATCGACCTGATCAACTGAAAGCACTTTTGGAAGATTTCTTGAGACTTTAGGTCTATCAAGCAGCATTACATGGTTTTCAGTCCACATTTTCTGGCGCACTAGATAAGAACCTAAAGCACGAAGACCTGAAATGTCTTTTGCAATGGTAAGCTCATCACAGTTCTGCTCAGTACGTCTCCAGATAAGATAAGTCAAAAGAATCTGGGGATTAACAGCTGCCAGCTTAACCTGCTCCTTTTGCAGCCAGTACAGAAAAATTTTTGCACATTCTTCATATGTAGATGCAGAATTTTCTGAAAGCCGCTCAACCGAGACCATATCACTATGAAATCGAAGAAGCAGGTCATTTATTGTCATTTAATTTTACTTTCCAAAATTTATAGTCGTAGAAAGACCTTCAAGATTTCTGCGCCAGATTGCTGGTTTTTCAAGATCATTCATGGAACTGAAATCAGCCGGAGTACTAAACTGAGTATTTGACGGCTGACTGTAAGTTCTCTGTGCAGCAGCCGGCTTCGGGAAAGCAGTCACAATATTTTCTTTTTTTTCTGGCTCAGTTGCTTTTACAGAAGCGGAAGGACGTTCATCATCTTCATAAATTTTACCGGAACCAAAGAAATTTGACATAAAATCATCGTTCTTTGAAGAAGATGCTGTTTCAACTACTGGTTTTCTTACGGCAATCCGTTCAAATTCTCCGGCAGAAATTGTGTCAGAATTGATTTTTTCTTCTACTTTTTTTACTTCTTCTGTTTTTGGAGCATTAGTGCTTGAATTAAATCCGGTAGCGATTACTGTTACACTGATTTTATCGCCCATGTTCTCGTCAAGAACCTGTCCCCAGAGAACAACAGCATCCGGATTTGCCCGTTCTGTAATGATTGAAGCAATTTCATCACATTCAGAAATGCCTACATCATGATTTCCACAAATATTGATAAGGACATTTTTTGCTCCATCAATGTTTGTATCAACAAGGAGACGATTATTGATTGCATTATGAGCAGCATCAACTGCACGGTTATCGCCTTCACCGACACCGATTCCAAGAATTGCGTCTCCCTGGCCTTTCATTACTGATTCAACGTCACGGAAGTCGCGGTTTACAAGGCCAGGATTTGTAATGATGTCAGAAATTCCCTGAACTCCCTGACGAAGAATGTCATTTATGAGAATGAATGCACGTTCAACACTTAAATGTTTTTCGGCATCTTTAAGAATAAGTTCGTTTGGAATTGCGATGAGTGAATCAACTTCCGCACGAAGTTTTTTTACACCTTCTTCTGCATGACTCATTCTTACCTTTCCTTCGAATTTAAAAGGAGTTGTTACAACTGCAACAGTAAGAGCGCCGATTTCACGGGCAATTTTTGCAACAACCGGAGCAGAACCAGTTCCTGTACCGCCGCCCATTCCTGCTGTAATGAAGACCATATCAGAATCTTTGAGAAGTTCTTTAATCTGTTCCTGCTGTTCTTTTGCAGATTCTTCACCTACTTCAGGTTTACCACCGGCTCCAAGACCTCCGGCAAGTTTCTGGCCAATCTGAACTTTGTACTGAGCTTTTGAATGAGTAAGAGCCTGTAAATCAGTGTTAAGGGCAATAAATTCAACACCGCCAACACCGCTTTCAATCATACAGTTAACTGCATTTCCGCCACATCCACCACATCCGACAACCTTGATTTTTGTCGGGCTTGCGTTGTTTAAAACAGAAGCAGCTGATTCCGTTTTGTTTTCAACCTCGATAGAACTTAAAGTCATGTTGTCCTCCCACCTGCAACAGATTTTATAATTTTATTATTCATTAAAAAAATTTCTTAAGAAATTTTTGAAATTTACTGTCACCCTCTTTGTGAACTTCTGAAGAACGCTTTTTTGCAGTATTCTTGGGTTCTGATACAACATGTTTACCATGTGCTAAAACCAGCCCAACTGCTGTAGCAAACTCAGGCATTCTGTAATGCTCTTCTATTCCGCCTAAGCTCTGAGGATATCCTAAGCGGACAGAAGAAGTACCGAATACGCTTTGAGCCATTTCAACAGCACCGTTAATCTGAGCACCACCGCCTGTCAGAATAATACTGCCAGAAAGCTGCATTGAAGAAAAACGCTGTGAAATTTCATCCCGGATCATTGTAAAAATTTCTTCCATACGTGGATAAATAATATTACAAAGCTCAACTTTTGAAGTTAATTCAGTTCTCCGGCTTCCAAAGCCCGGAATAAGCACTTCGGCATCATCATTTTCTACAAGCGGAAGCCAGCAGCAGCCGCTTTCAATTTTGATTTTTTCGGCCATCGAACTCTGAATTCCTTTTACAAGTGCCACATCATTTGTAACAAGATTTCCGCCGACAGGAATTGAAAATGTACAGATTGGAGCATCGTTAAAGATGATGATTACATCTGTTGTGCCGCCGCCAATATCAATTAAAATTGAACCAAGCTTTCTTTCTTCATCAAGCATTACAGCTTCTGTACAGGCAAGGGTTTTTAACATAACTTCATCAAGCTGATAGTTTGCCTGATCAACACAGGTTGTAATGTTCTGAACACTTGTACTGCTGGCTGTAATAATATGAACATCAGCTTCAAGACGGATTGCAATATTATTTACCGGATTTTTAAAACCGCCGGTCCCGTCAATTATGTACTGCTGAGGAATTACATGCAGTAACTTACGGTCAGGAGGATATTTTACAGAATTTGCACAGTCAATAACTCTTTTAACATCATCACTGTTAATAGCCCGGGGAGCTTTTCCGTAAGAAGAAATAGCAACAGTGCCGTTTGTATTTAAACTTTCGATTTGAACACCGCCAATTCCAGTAACGCAGGAATGAACCTCAAAACCGGTTTTCTGCTCCAGTTCATCGATAACATCATGAATACACTGTTTTGCGGCTTCGATATTTACAATCGTTCCGTTTCTTAAAAATCCAGAGGAAGCTTTTTTTGCAACATCAATAATTTCAACAGTCTTGCTTTCATTTACAGTTCCAACAACTGCACGAACGAAACTTGTTCCGATATCAAGGCCGACTACTGTATTATTCACCAAAAACTCCTGTTTCCCTGCGATGAGCATTTGAACGTGTAGTGTAAGAAACTGAACCGTAACGAAGGTCGATTTCTTCAACATCAGGTTCAAGTGTATTTACAACATCGAGAGCAACTATCATATATTGTAACGATTCTTCATTTAATTGTCTTCCCGTTAATATTCTGGTTTGAGACTGAATCGGATAAAGAACAAGCTCATAATTTCCATATTCTTTTGGAATTACATGAATTTCAGAAATTGCAGCAAAATAATTTTGTGAAAGAGAACGGATTGAATCAATCTGCTCCATTAAGGCACGGTATTTCTGTGGAATTCTCATTCCTTCCGGTATATTTTCGACAGGAATTCCTGAAATTAAAGGAATTGATTTATCACTGTCTGAAGAAATTACATCAGAAGTAAACAAAACTCCGTTTTTATCAATGCAGACAGGCTGCGTTCTGCCGTTATTTGAAATAAAAGTCATGGCAATTGGTTTTCGTTCGAGTACATTTATATAAACCTTATTTGGAAAACGGCGGACAACTTTAACATCTTCAATTCCTGGAATTGTAAGAAGAGCTGATTTTACATCAGAAGTGCTGAAAGTCAAAAAGGTTTTGTTTGAAGAATTACCGATTACCCCCTGCATATTCTGAACTTTGTATGAAGAAAGTCCAGACCAGGAAATATCTACCCTGTCCATACACGGAATAACCAGCATATACACAAGAAATTCACAGACGAGAAGAATGCAGAAAATAGCAACAAAAACTTTTATTACATTTGTTTTATTTTTTGATGATTTCCGGCTTTTTTTTATGCCGGATATTTCAAAATTCTCAAATCCCTGAAATACAAAATCACTCATATAAAATCTCTCCTATATCAACATTTTCATAAGAATCTATTCTATTTCGCGAAGCATTTACTAAAAAGCCGCAGATAGCCAGTGTAAATAAAATTGAAGAACCGCCTGATGAAAAAAATGGAAGCGGTATACCTGTTGTTGGAATTACACCTCCGACAACAGCAATATTTATAACAGACTGTGCTACAATCGAAACTATAAAACCGAATGCAGCAACTGAAGCAAAGCGGGTTTTAGTTGTTAAAGCACAGACAAGTCCGCGCCATGCAAACAGCGCCAGCAGGGCAAAATAACATAAAACTCCGCAGAATCCCATTGATTCAACCCAGCCGGCAAAAATATAGTCAGACTGGATTTCCGGTATACTGTTAATACGATTAAGTCCTGCTCCAAGTCCCTGTCCCCAGAATCCGCCGTCAGAAATAGCACGGCGGGCAGCATAAGTCTGATAATTTAAGGTCTGGAGGTATGAATCCTGGTCCAGAAAGCCGATTATACGGTTAAGCCGGTAAGGTTCAAGAAAAATAAACAGGGCACTTAAAGGAATTACAATTGATAAAACTGGAACAAGCCAGAAAATTTTTGCACCAGAAGCGATAAACAGTAATATTGCAAGACCTGCTACAAAAAGTGAAGTTGACATATCCCGCTGAACGGCAATTGTAAGAATCATTAAAAATGTAAGAAGAACAGCCGGAAAAACAGTTTTATCGATTGCGTCAGTAATTTTATCCTGCTTTTCAAAATAATTTGCAAGATACAGAACAACGACAAATTTTATCATTTCTGAAGGCTGGAAAGTCATAAATCCAAGCTTAATCCATCGTCTCGCGCCGTTTCGTTCAAGTCCGATTCCAGGCAGAAAAGTCATTAATGATAAAATAAGACCAACAGCGACCATAAGAGGAAGAAATTTCTTTATCACTTCTATTTTTAATGTCATAAAAACAATAAAAAGCATAAAACCTAAGCAGGAACTGATCATCTGCCTTTTAACAAAATAAAGGGAATCGTTAAAAGCACGTTCACCGTAATTTCCGGAACAGACATATAATGTAAACATGCCTATTCCCCAGAGCAGAACTGAAAGAAGAATTAATGAAACATCACACTTTTTATATTTTTCCAACGGTTTGTCGGCAACAATACTGAAATTCACTTTTTAGATACTCCCACCCATGCCGATTAAAGGCAGAATTCTTTCAAGCCCCATTCCGCGGCTGCCTTTTAAAAGAATTAAATCACCGTTTTCTGCAAATTCATTTATTTCTTTTGAAGCATCTGAAATTGCCGCATCATCTTTATTTCCGATGTAAATTAAGCGTACAGAAGAAATTTTTTCGTCTGCAAGCGATGTTTTTTTCTGAGCAAGCTCAACTGCTTTTTCAAAAGCATAATTCATTTCAAAACCAAAGAAAATAATCATATCGGCATCAGCATAAAGGGCTTTTTCACCAATTTTTGAGTGAGCAGCTTCTGATTCTTCACCAAGCTCAAGCATATCACCGAGTACGTAGATTTTTTTTCCTTCAGTTTTTGTATCACGGCACAAATCCAGAGCCTTTTCCATTGAATCCGGATTTGCATTGTAACAGTCTTCAAGAACTGTAAATCTGCCTTTTTTAATTGTAGAACGTCCACCGAGAGGCTTTAAGCTTTCAATACCGGCCTTAATCTGCCCGGCTGTACATCCAAGTTCCTTTGCAAGGGCAATGGCAGCAAGTGCATTCTGAAAATTATATTTTCCGGGCAGAGAAAGCCGCATTAAAACACCGTCAACAGTAAAAACAGTGCCGGAAAGACCTTCGTCTACAATAAGTTTTACACTTTCATCACAGCCGTTTCCATATTTTACAATCTTGCCTTTAACGCCTTTTTCGAGGAATGAAGCAAAATCATCATCTTTTGGAATAAATGCCGAACCAAAAGAGTCTATATAAGTGAAAATCTTTTTCTTTTCGTTTGCAATATTCTGACGGCTTCCCAAAATTCCAATATGAGCAGTTCCAATGTTAGTAATAATTGCGTAATTCGGCTTGAATACTTCTGCAATTTCTCCGATTTCATTTACGCGGTTCATGCCCATTTCAAAAAGCCCGAGTTCATGTTCTTTCCGGATTTTGAATACTGAAAGAGGAAGTCCCGTTTCTGAGTTAAAATTTCCTTCTGTTGCAATGACAGAAAATTTCTGGCGGAGAATAGATGCCGTAATTTCTTTTGTCGTTGTTTTGCCGCTTGAACCAGTCACAGCACAGCGAATAAGACGCGGAAACTTACGGACATATGCCTCTGCCGCCTTCTGCAAAGCGCGCATAGTGTTCTCTACCAGAATAAAAGCTGCATTTTTGTTATCAGAAGCTTCTTTCTTGAAGTCTTCTAAAAGATTTTTAGATATTTTTTTAGAAATAAAAACGGCAGACGCACCTTTTTCAAGTGCCTTAGAAACATACAGATGCCCGTCCTGATTTTCACCGATAAGGGGAACAAAGAGAGATTTTTCCACGACCTGCCGGCTGTCAGTTACTACACTCGTAAAGCAAAAGTCCTCTTCACCAAAATTCTGGTTCAGAAGAACTCCTCCCACTGCTTCAAGAGTTTCTGACAATTTCAAGAGACTTTCTATATTTTCGACACTTCCTGCGTCTGTCATTTTTTTTCCACCTTTTAATTTTTAACCACAAATTACTTTATTTCTACACGAACGATATCTTCACTTTTCGCCTTGTGCATCCCAAGTTCTTCCTCCGCGATTTTTTCGATGCGGTCGGAACTGGATAACAGGCTGATATCCGAAATAAGCTTTCTGTTCTGTTCAACAACTTCAACCTGTTTTGCTTCAAGCTTTGCTATTTCACTTTTAAGCTTTGCATACCGGTGTGCCTGAAACGCGTCTAAAGCAAGAAGAAGCGGAATCAAAACAACTGAAGCATAAGCTACAAAACGCAGTTTTGTTTCATGTTTAATTTTCATCTACATTTCCTCCTGCATAATCTGTAATCTGTGCATTTCTGTTGCATCACGAAGTTTCCGCACCACCCGGAGTTTTGCACTTCTTGACGGCGAATTTGTTTTAACTTCCTCGACCGAAGGCTCAACCGGCTTTCGTGTAAGAAGTTCAGCACAAGATTTTCCGCCGCATTTACACTGAGCATACTCCGGCGGACAAATACACTGTTTTCCAAGATTACGGAAATAATTTTTTACAATACGGTCTTCAAGTGAATGGAATGTAATTACACCCAATTTTCCGCCGTTTTCAAGAACATTAAATGCGTCGTGTAAAGCCTTTGGAAGTCTGTGCAGTTCACTGTTTACAGCTATGCGCAGAGCCTGAAAAGTACGGGTAGCCGGATGAATATTTCCATGACGGTAATTTGCAGGTACAGCATTCCATATAACATCTGCAAGCTGCTTTGAAGATTCAATTTTACCGCCTGCACGAACTTCAACAATAGCATGTGCAATACGACGGCTCATTTTTTCATCACTATAAAGATAAATCATGTTGGCAAGTTCTTCTTCACGCCAGGAATTTACAATGTCGCTAGCTGACTCACCTTCTTCAAAATTAAGGCGCATATCCAAAGGCTCATCATAACGGAAAGAAAAACCGCGTCCGGATTTTTCGTAGTGATAAACACTGATTCCAAGATCAAAGAGAATTATATCAGGTCTTTTTTTATCTGAAGGATAATCTGCATAAAAATCATTAAACCAGCCGTTATAAAAATCCATGCGCTCACCAAAAACAGAAAGACGTTCACGCGCACGAGCCTGGATTGTTTTATCGCGGTCAAGACCAAGAATATGAAGGGAAGGAAAATTAGACAAAAATGCATTTGAATGGCCGCCTTCGCCAAGAGTTGAGTCAATCATAAATGCAGTTTTTTCAAACGGTTCACCGACAGGGCTTAAATATTTTAAGCACTCATCCAGCAAAACCGGGGTATGAACAATTTCCACCTTTTTTATATCCCGTTTTTTATTATTCTTTTTTATTAGAAACTGATGTTACTTAAAGCTTCTGCTGCTTCCTTGAGAGAATCTTCATTTTCACCAAGGTAATCTGCGTAAGCCTGTGCGTCCCAGAGTTCCATATATTTATTGATTCCAAGAATTACACAATCCTTAGAAAGATGAGCATACTCGCGTAAGCTCTGCGGGATTGAAAGGCGGCCGGCTTTATCGAGCTCTACTTCCTGAGCCGGAGCGATAAAGTGACGAAGCACGAGTGAATTCCGTGCATTGAAAGGAGAAGCTGTCTCCATAATCTTTGACGAAATATTTTTCCATTCATCGAGAGTATAAAGCCATAAACAGTGGTCGAAAGACTGTGTAACGATGAGGACATTTCTGTCTGAATCAGAAAATAATTCATTCCGCAGCTTCGAAGGAAAAAGGACTCTGCCCTTTTCATCCAGCGTATTGCGGTACTCACCAGTTAACAACTCCATACCACTATTTACCACTTTACCCCACAATTTCCCACTTGATTATCATTCTACCCACGAATTTTACTAAAGTCAACTAAAAATATGCCGATAAACTGAAAAAAAACTTATTTTCATAAGAAAATTTTAATGATAAATACCTTCAATGAATCAAAACTCCACGAAACACTAAAGAAACTGTACGCTCTTGAATCGAACGGAACGATGGAAGTAACGCTTGATGACACTCCATGGATTTGTGACATAATGGCAGA
>NZ_JAZOUG010000258.1:0-3982 GCF_045657965.1 Treponema sp.
GACCCGGATGGAAAGATTGATTTACCCTATATGTCACCAAAAGATTTCTTCAGTTTCCTTATCGAACATGATAGCGGAGCTAAAACTGCAAAACTGTACGCAGATGCAGCTAACGGCGATAAGAATGCTCAGACATTGGCTGAAGATGTTACGATTGCAGCTGGAAAGGAAATGGCCGCGGGAGGTCTTGAAGGAGTTGCTGATATCGCAGAGTTTTCAGGAGGAGTTCTTTCAGATTTAGCACTCGAAACATCTTTAATACAACCAGAGTTTAGTGCGGGAGCTGGAACTACATCAACAATTTGCTCAGGTGTTGAGGTTGCTGCAAGAAGTGGAAAAGCCGCAATTACAGGAAAACAAGGAGATATTGATAAAGCAAAAAAATCTGCTGTTAAAAATGCTGGAAGTTATGCAGGTGGAAAGTCTTCAGCTTTTATTACAAAAAAATGCCACAAGGTGTATCAAATTTTGTGTCTGGAACAGTAAGTAAAAAATTTGAAAAAGAGTTTGATAAAACTACCAAGCGGGTATTTTTTGATCGTCAAAAATCATAAACAGTTATATGCTTATTTGGAAAGGAGAAAGTGATGAATGACTCTTTATCATGGAAGTAAAGAAATTGTAAAAACTCCAGAGATTCGCATTGAAAAATACAATAAAGATTCTTATTCTGGTTTTTATTGTACTGTTATGAAAGAACAGGCAAAACGATGGACTATCAGGTTTACTGGTAAAGGTTTGATAAACGAGTTTGAATATATAGAAAACTTGGAATTAAAAGTTTTGAAGTTTCCTAATATGACAGAAGAATGGCTTGATTTTATTACAGCCTGTCGAAGTGGAAAATCGCATGACTACGATATTGTAGAAGGTCCTATGGCTGATGATACAATTTTTAATTATATACAAAACTATATTGACGGAAAAATTTCGCGTTCAGCATTCTGGGAACTGGCTAAATTTAAAAAGCCAACACATCAAATAAGTTTTCATACAACAAGAGCTTTAGAAACACTATTGTTCACAAATGCTTACGAGGTATCAGATGAAAAATAATAATTCATTGTTCTATGTCTGTAGTCTTTTGGAATTTATTGGACGAACATATAAAATTGAACATTCTAAACTGGTAAATCAGCTTGGCAAAGAAAATATTAAAAGGATTTATAAAGATGCCGATGCACTTCACTGTGAACCTATAGAAAAAATTGCTGATGAAGTTATGGCAACTTACAATATAAAATCCGGAGATTATGATTATATTTCATCCTGCCACTATGAAATTCCTGATTACTGGACTATTGGTGAAGTTTATGAACGTCTCATCGAAGATATTTGTGTAGAAAACTCAGACATTGATTTTATTATTGATTCATTGATTAAAGTATATACATCTTGGATAGACAAAACAATTTCAAATTATAATTCAGATTTTTTTTACCAGCCCCGGGAATATATTTATGAATCATGGAGGGAAGGAAAAGTTTTGCAGGACGCAAGTTAATTTTTTGAGTACGCTAGCACTATATATTTTTTTCTTGTTCTTTCTTCCTCTCACAAATAGCGATTTGCAGGAGTTTTTTCTAAGAAAATTCTTATGTCAAAATAGTGCAAAATCGATTGAAATTTGTAATTTTATGGAGTATTTTCTGAATAGAGATATTTGAGATTTTGCGGAATAATGCTAATCTTAAATAATCCATCCTGTTCATAAAGTTTTTATAAAAAAAAGGGGAAAACGTATGAAAAAGTGTGCTTTCGTAAAAGCTCTTGCTGCTTTTGCAATGGGGGCAAGTCTGATTCTTGCTGGATGTTCAGATTTGTCAGTTTCTGAAAATGAAGCTTCTGTTGAATCAAGTGACCGTGCAACAATTACCGGAACTTCTTCTCTGTATGCTACCAGCCTCACAAAGAGTGCTACACTTACTTCAAACACAACAAGCGGAAATTATACAATTTATGCAACAAGCTCAAAAACTGTAACAATTCCTGCAATTACAGCTGTTACAATTAACAGTACTTCAATTGACCGCACAATTAAACTCGGCGGAGCAGGTTCTGTTGCAAGCTATCGCTGTGTAGGATTTACAACCGGCGGAGCTGCAACACTCACAGTTTATGCAAATGCAGAAGCAACCGGCCGCTATCTTGGTCTTTATAATTCAAGCGGAACTCTTTTGAGTTCTCAGTCTGTAAGTACATCTGTTACTTCTTATACATATTCTATTTCATCTTCAGGAACTTATTATCTCATGTCTACAGGTTCATCAATCAATCTGTATTACATTAAATGTGCTGTAGGTTCATCTTCAAGCTCTTCATCATCTTCTTCAAGTTCATCATCAAGTTCTTCTTCAAGCGGAAGCTCTCTTTCAATAAGCGATACACCAACCGGATATGCAAGCGTAACAAAACCTTCAAGCTCAGTTACTGTTTCTTCACGCTCAGACTTCATTACCTATGCTAAAAAGGGCGGATACATCATTTATGTAAACGGCATGATTGATCTTTCTAACGGATATCTTCCTTCAAGTGCAGGCGGCTCAACAAGCGGATTGAACTCTATCGTAAAAGAGCAGACATCAAGCAAATACACTTCATATTCATCATTCAAAACTGCTTATGCAAAGGCCTGTTCAACTTCAACAAACGATAAATCATCTTCTTCTCCGGAAAGTTCCCTTGGTTCATATCTCTGGGCATGTAACGAAGCTTACGGTTCTATTATTAAAGTAAATGTTGCTTCAAACACATGGATTATCGGAAAAACTTCATCTTCTGGTCTTAAAGGCGGTATGCTTAATATTTCAAGTGTTTCAAATGTTGTTCTCCGAAACCTTACTATTCAGGACGCTTACGATCCGTTCCCTCATCACGAAGAAGATGACGGTTATAATGCGCAGTGGGACTGTGTTGTAATTCAGGGGTCTTCTTACAACATCTGGATTGATCACTGTACTTTCAAAGATACAATGGGGCTTTCTACAGTTTCTACAGGCGGTTCAACTACTGAAAAATGGCAGACTTACGACGGTCTGTGCGATATGAAGGGCTCAATCTATAACATTACTGTTTCATGGTGTAAGTTCCAGGATCACGACAAAACTATGCTTATCGGTTCAAGTGATTCAGACGGTTCTAATTCAACCCGTACAATTTCCCTGCACCACAACTATTTCTACAACTGTGGTCAGCGTCTGCCGATGGTTCGAAACAGCCGTCTTCACATGTTCAACAACTATTACCATGCTTCAAGCCCAACATACACTCAGCAGTATGCAGTTGGTGTACGCAAAAATGCTTTGATTATTGCAGAAAACAATATCTTCTCAAGCGGAATCAAATACAGCTTCAAAGATTCTTACGGAACTTTGTACTCAAGCGGAAACTCAGATTCCTCTTCAGGCGGATGCAAAACAACAACAAGCTCTTCTAAGCCGTTTACTGTAAGCTATTCTTACTCTCTTGATTCAGCTTCAACAGCTAAGAGCAATGTTTCAAGCTACGCCGGAGCAGGATACAGCTTCTAATTAAGCTGATTATAATCAGATTAAACCACAGATTGAAAGGTCTGTGGTTTTTTTTATATTTTGTAAGAAATTATGAATAGTATATGTATAGTTTTTTAGCTTGACTTACAAGCAGAAAATCAATTATAATGAAACTATGTCTTTTGATATTTGTGTTGCTTCCCCTGCTAAGGTGAATCTTGGTTTAAAGGTTCTTGAAAAACAGGCAAATGGATATCACAATATTGAAAGTATATTTCAGACTGTAGATTATTCTGATGAGTTGTGTATCCGGCGTATTTCTGAAAAGGAATGTGTCGTTAACTGCTCTCAAATGAAGCTACCTTTTGAAAACACACTCACAAAAACTTTTCAAGCATTTTGTTCCAAAGTTAATATAGATTTTGGTGTCGAAATTCAACTTAATAAAGTTTTACCGGCAGGTGGTGGAGTTGGTGGAGGCTCTTCAAATT
>NZ_JAZOUG010000259.1:0-3860 GCF_045657965.1 Treponema sp.
AGATTCAGACAAAATCTGCGGGTTTACAGCTAAAATATAGGACATTGCCAGAAAAGTGGTAATACCGCCGATAATCTCACGGGAAACAGTTGTTCCCCGTTCATTCAGTTTAAAAAACTGGTTCATAAATATAAGCCTCCAAGCTTTTTTTCAACATCATTATAATACAAAAGATAAATAAATTTGCAATATCGCTTTTTCTATCATATAATTTTTTTAAGGTTTATTTAGGAGTTAATATTATGAAATGTTTTAATAAAATTATGCTTCTATCTCTCTTTTCATTTTCATTCCTTTCATGTAATTTCCAAAATCAGAAACCGGTAACTCTTGTCATGGCTGAAGTAAATCCTGCTAATACAGTTGCAGGAAAAATGGACGCAGCTTTTAAAGAAAAAGTAGAAGAGCTTTCAAAAGGAAAAATAAAAATACACCTTCAGTATTCGGGCATTTTAGGTGATGAGCCGCAGATAATGAAACTTATAGTTGATCCCGACAGTTCAATTCATCTTGCCAGAGTTTCAGCAAGTCTTGTAAATTACGGTGATAAACAATCAAAACTTCTTACAATTCCTTTCACATTCGAAGATGACGAACATTTCTGGAAATTTGCATCATCAGAGCTGGCAGAAGAATTTCTTGATGAACCATATAAAAAAGGACTTGGAGTAAAAGGTCTTTTTTATGCTGAAGAAGGTTTCCGGCATTTTTTCTCAACTACCAGGATAAATACTCTTGATGATCTTAAAAATAAAAAAATACGCTCTTCAAATGCAAAAGTTCTTCAGGATCTGGTTGAATCCCTTAATGCAGAACCTGTAGTTGTCCCATTCACAGATTTGTATGCCGCCCTTTTGACAGGAAAGGTGGATGTTGCAGAACAGCCTGTAACCAATTATCTGTCCAATTCATTCAATGATGTTGCTCCATACATGATACTTGACGGTCATATGCTTGGTGCTGTACAGGTTGTAATTAATTCCAAAATCTGGGATTCTCTTTCCAAAAAACAGCAGGAAATCCTCAAAGAAGCCGGAAAATATGCATCAAATTATTGCAAAACAATTGTTGAAAATGAAAACAAACTGGCCCTTGAAACATTAAAAAAACAGGGAGTAGTTATTACAGAAATTTCAGATAAAACCCCCTGGAAAACAGCCTGTAAAAAAATGATTACCGAAAGTTCACAGGATTTTCCGGAATTATATCAAAAAATCTTAGATTTAAATAAATAGGTATTGTTATGTTTAATATATCAAAAATAATTCATAAACACAAAAATAATCGACTCGGCCTTTTAACGACAAGTTTTATCATAATCGGCATTTTTCTTATTATTGGAATCATCTTTTATTCATATAATGTTGTCAAAAGTTTTCAGTCAGTAAAAACAGAATTAAATAAATTTATAGTATGTGAACAAACTTCTGAAACAATCAGGTCAAATTCAAATGAACTTACAGATCTGGCACGTCTGTTCATTATTAAAAATGATGAAAGATTTGCCCTGGCTTATCTTGAAGAAATTGAAAATACACGCAGTACAGAAAAATCACTCGAAAACCTGATTAAAATTTATTCCGATGAAGATCAGACAGTTAAACGTTTAAAAATAGCTCTTAATCAGGCTGAAAGTATAACAAAAATGGAACTTTATGCGATAAAATTATGCTATGCAGCTTTAGAGAAAGAAATTCCACTGTTCTCAGAAAAAATTAAAAATATCGAAATAAAAGAAAGCGAAAAAAATCTTTCTGGAACTGAGCTCCATAATCTTGCACAAAAAACCCTTTTTGATGAAGGCTTTTTAATCTATAAAACCCGTATAAACGAAAACTGCAGGCTGACTGTAAAAGCAATTGCTGACGACATCAAAAAGAAGCTTGATGAAAGTTCTGAAGCACTTGGCACAAATATCGACAGACTCAGATTATTGATAATAGCACTACTTATCATAAATCTTTTCTGGTTTTTAGCTCTTAAAGAATTCAGAAAAGTCACACAGTCTTATGACAGGATTTATTCAATCGGAGAAAAACGGACAAAAATACTCTTAAAACAGGCAGAATATGACGCTCTTACGGGTATTCTTAACAGAAATGCTTATGATGAAATTTGCAAGGCTTCAGCAGAACAAAAATTACCTGTTGCCTTGATTTTACTTGATATGGATCATTTTAAGCAGATTAATGATACATACGGACACACGGGCGGAGACTTTGCATTAAAAAAACTTGCTGAGCTTTTAATGTCAACTTTCAGAACTGGTGATTATGTTGCCAGAATCGGTGGAGATGAATTTGCAGTCATTCTTGCTAATTTTAAGCAGGAAGGATTCAAAATCGTTACTGAAAAAATTCGAACTATAAATAAATCTCTCGCTGAAGTTGAAGAAATTCCAACACTATCAATCAGTGCAGGTATTTCTTATTCAAAAACAGGATATTCAGAAGAATTATACAAACAGGCAGACAAAGCACTTTATGCTGTAAAAGAAGCTGGAAGAAAAGGCTGCCGAATCTACGACGACAGCCTTAATCGCTAATTATTTTTTTCTGTCAATCAGCTCAATGCATTTGTCACCGAGATTATCAACAGCAACTCCGAGCCATGAAAAAACAACACTGGATGCAATAATTAGAACAACAGCAATAAGACCAAATAACATAATTTCACCTCATAAATAAAATTTATTCTGCACTATTTGAAAAAAATAATGCAGCAGACAGTCGTAACGACAAAAATAGCGACCAAAATAATAGGACCGGTCATATAAACCTCGAGTAGTTTTAAAATTATTAATTGGAAACGGAATGTAGAAGAGGCTTTAAATGACTGTCTGAAGAAAAATTATTGTTTGAAGTGACTTTGGAAGAAGCAGAACGCGGGAAGAAGTCTGCGTAGTGCTTGAAAAAGAAAAAATAGAAAAAGAAAAATCCGCCTTACTGAACAAATCAACATTAAAAGCTTTTTGCTCAGAAGAAGCGGATTTTTTCTGCGAACGGACAACTGTTCTTTCAAAAGATTTTGCTTCGCTCACGAACACAGGATTAAGTTCCTGTGCCGATGAATATACCGAAACGACTTTTACATCGTTTGATGAATCAATGACCGCAGTCTGCACATTCATTCCCACCGGTGCTGAAACCAAGATGAGAAGTGAAAGAATCAAGTGCAGAAAGCGTGATTTCATTAATTATCTAAGACCGCCGTATGTCGCAATAAAGACACCGGCTGCCATTGCAGTACCGATAACACCAGCTACGTTTGGTCCCATTGCGTTCATAAGAAGGAAGTTAGAAGGATCTTCTGCCTGACCAACCTTGTTTGCAACGCGGGCTGCCATTGGAACTGCTGAAACGCCAGCTGAACCGATGAGCGGGTTGATTTTTTTGTCTTTTGGAAGGAATACGTTCATAAGTTTTGCCATACACAAACCGCCTGCTGTAGCGACAGCGAATGCAACAAGACCAAGAACGATGATACCTACTGATTCACCCTTGATGATTTTTTCTGGAGTCATCTGTGAACCAACGCCCAATGAAAGAACGATAGAAACGATGTTCATCAATTCATTTTCCATTGTCTTAGAAAGACGCTGAGCAGCACCTGATTCTTTTACGAAGTTACCGAATGCGAGCATACCGATAAGAGGAGCTGCTGGAGGCAGCAAAAGAATTGTAAGAATGAGGAGCATGAGAGGGAACAAAACCTTTTCCATGCGTGGAACTGCACGTGGGTTTGGCATTTTGATGAGGCGCACTTTTTTAGAAGTAAGGAGCTACATGATTGGAGGCTGATTCATCGGAACCAAAGCCATGTAAGAGTAAGCTGCAACAGCGATAACACCCATAAGCTCT
>NZ_JAZOUG010000260.1:0-7837 GCF_045657965.1 Treponema sp.
ACGCACGCACAGGAAAGTGGGTTGACATGATGGAAGACGGAATCATTGACCCGGCTAAAGTCACACGTTCAGCACTCCAGAACGCTGCTTCTGTTGCAGGAATGCTTCTTACAACAGAATGTGCAATCACAGACATTCCAGAGCCACCGGCACCACAGATGCCAGCACAGCCTGGAATGGGAATGGATTACTAATCTAATGCCATAAAAAGCGAAAAGCTCCTGAGCAATTGCCCGGGAGCTTTTTTTTGCTAAAAGCTGATTATTTCCGTGAAACACTGAATTGCAAATTCATCTGTCATACCGGAAATAAATTCAATTACGCATTTTTTGTAACTTTCGTTGTCGAAGATGTCGAATACGCTTGAAGTATCGTAATTTACAGGCTTTTTCTGATTAGTGCGTTCAGCATAATTTGTATAATGCAAAAGCCATTTTGAAAATTCATTACCGAGCCGCGGATATGTGCTCAAATGAAGCTCTACAGTTCCTTTCTGAACGTAAATTTGAGAGCGCATCAGTGTGTTAAAAATTGTTTCGAGGACATTTTGCGCGTATTTCTGGAATTCAACGAGCCGCCAGTGATTGTAAATGTTCGCAAAACTGAATTTTTTAAGCTCGGTGATAAATTTGAAATAACTTTCTGAAAAGAAAAGCCCTTCATCCGGATTGGAATTTTCGCACAAATCAACAATCATGTCGTTAATCAGAACGCTCGGGTTTACTGCCCTGCCGCTACGGTGAGAAAGAGTTTTACCTGATTTTGTAAGACCCAGGGTTTCTGTGACAATTTCGCGCAGCTGGCGGTAGCTTCCCATGTCTAAAAGATGATAGGCGCGCGCATCCTGAATGTCGCGTCCAAGGAAGGCAATTTTATCACTGATTTTTACGACGCAGCCCTCCCATGTAAAAGGCTGAACAAGACCTGGTCTTTTTATATCGTATAAATTTAAAGCTTCTTCACGCGGCTTCATTCCCTGCTGGTCAACTTCTCCACAGTGGCAGATAAGACCGTCACGTACCGCGTAAGTAAGATTTAAGGGGCGTTTGATTCCGTTTGGATCGTCGAGGGTTTCGATAAAGTCAGCAAAGAAAAGAGAATTGCGTTCGTGCCAGAATTTCTTAGGGGCATTTGCTCCTTCTTTTTTACCGAGCAGCTCGTTTAAAATATCTTCGCCTGAGTGTCCGAAAGGAGCGTGGCCTATATCATGGCCGATTGCAATTGCCTGAGTAAGCTCCTGATTAAGGCCTAAATATTTTGCAATTGTTGAAGCAACCGAAGCTACATGAAGAACATGTTCCATGCGCGTGCAGACATGATCGTTATGCGGTGCAAAGAAAACCTGCGTTTTGTGTTTAAGCCGGCTGTACGCCTGACAGTGAAGAAGACGTGTGTAATCACGCTCGAATTCTGAGCGGATTCCGTTTCCGCGCGAGTAGATAGGAAGTTCTCTGGTTATTGCCTGTTCGTATTTATGATTTAAAGAATCGCATCTTACTGACTCAAAAGAATTCTGCATGAAGACAGAATAACACAGATTTTGATTTTTGTGTTAAAAATCTGGAGCTTTCAATTTTCTGAAAAATCTTACCATAAACGGAATTGAACAGACTGCTGCAAGCATATCACACACAGCCTGTGTAAGCTGAACGCCCAGAATCGGCTCAAATTCTAAAAACTGCACTGCATGTGGCAGAATAAAAATGCACGGAATAAAGAACAGTCCCTGACGCATTGAAGAAAGAAATGTTGCGCTCTTTTTTTCGCCTGCAACCTGTAAGAGCATATTCGTTCCGAATATAAGCGAATGAAACGGCAGAACAAGACTCTGGGCGCGCAAAGCCAATGAGCCGACAAAAACTACCGCATCATCATCACGGAAAAAGCGGACAATTTCAGGTGCAAAGATAAACACAAGAATTGCACACGCGCTCATTATAATTGCGCTCAGTTTAACTAAAAAAACATAGGCTTCGCGCACGCGACCGTTTTTGCCTGCACCATAGTTCATTCCGCACACAGGCTGAAAACCCTGACCAAGCCCGATTGCAACAGCAAGAAGAAGCTTGTCTACTCTGTTACAGATTGCCATGCCCGCTACAGCAGAATCTGAAGCAAGAACACTCGTTGCAGCAAGAGAAAGTGTAGCAGCTCCCCAGAAAGCTGCCTGTCTGTTTAAGAATATTCCTGAAAGAGCTCCCATGCCCTGCCGGAAGAATGAAGGAAGCCCGCTGGTAATTATATCTGTGTAAGTTTTTAGAGAGAGGGAAATATGGAAAAAAGAAAGTTCTGCAAGTGATTTTTTCCGGATAAACATTGAAAGCAGAATCGAAAAACTTATTATCTGACTGATTAAAGTTGCAATAGCCGCTCCTGAAATTCCCCAGTCAAATACAAAAATAAAAAACGGATCCAGAATAATATTAATAATCCCGCCGGCAATCATTCCAACCATTGAAAAAGCAGCCCGCCCCTGAAACCGGAGCAGGTTATTCATTGCAAACGACGAAATTATAAATGGAGCTCCAAAAAGAATATATTTTGCATAGTCTAAAGCATACGGAAGAATTGTAGGAGTCGCTCCTAAGTGACGGACAAGGCTTTCTCTAAAAATATTTCCGAATACAGTAAAAAGAACGCCTGAAAAAAATGCCGTAAAAACAGCTGTTGAACAGTAAGTGTTGGCCTTCTTAAAATCTTTTGCTCCAAGAGCACGGCTTGTAACACTTCCGCTTCCCATACCGATTGTAAAAGCCACGGCCTGCATTAAAAACATAAGTGTAAAAATAATACCTACAGCTCCACTGGCAGATGTTCCAAGCCTTGAAACGAAAAAAGTGTCGGCAGTATTGTAAATTGCCGTAACCATCATTGTAATGATTGTAGGAACTGCGTTTTTTAAGATAAGTGAACCTACCGGCTCTGTAAGCATGCGGTTTAATGAAGAATTGTCTGGCATTAAAGCCGACTGTCGGACTTGAACCAACCACCTGCGCGTTACGAGGGCGCTGCTCTACCGGATGAGCTAAGTCGGCAAACTTCGTTTTTGCCAACTTTTTTAGCTAAGTCGGCAAAAGCGGCTGGTACTCAGCCGCCCGAATGTCGCTAATATATCATTTTTTAGCTTCGATTGTAAAGACCTTGAAAGTTCCGTCCTTTTCCAGAATACCTTTAACCTCTACATTTTTACCCTTAAGTTTTTTAAGCTCTTCAAATGTTACAGGCTTTGGCATCTGCTTCCCGCCTTTCTGGCCGTCTTTCATTTCTGGAGGCATATCCCCCGTTCCGTTCATATCTGAAGGAGGTGCCATATTTCCGTTTCCACCCATAGGCGGCTGACCTGAAGGCGGATTACCTTTTCCGTCTTTACCAGGATTTTCCATTACAGAAAGAAGAGTTGCTTTGTTGTCGTTGTCGATAAGCATAGCCTTATCAGAAACAATATTCAAAGTACCGGTTAATACAGACATTTCCATTTTTGGCATCTGTTTTCCACCTTTCTGGTTATCACCCGATTTTCCGTCAGGCGGAGGATTCATGCCTTTTTCGCCGTTCATTTCCGGTCTTGGAGGCATTTTCATGCCCTTTTCTGAAGCTTTTGCATTTTCCAGTTTAGAAAAATCATATTCACATGGAACAATCTTTCCACCGTCTTTCAAAAGAATTGTTCTTCCTTTAAGAGAAGGATTTTCTTTTGCGTTGTAATAAATTTTATGGCCATTCGAATTAATATTATTGAATGAATCATCATCATCAGAAAATTTATTGAAATAAGAATCAGCTGTAAGGACAAGCTTTGCATTTTTCGCAATTATAATATCAGCTTTACCCTGTTTTTTTGCATTAACTGCACCGGTATAGGTTGATTTTGCACCAAGATTAAAGACAAGAGAACTTATTTCGTCAACTATAATTTCTCCTGAAAGATTTTCGCGCAGTGCATTAAATTCGAGTTTACCTCCGTTAGCACCGCTTCTTCCCCAGCCCCTTCTCGAATTATTTCCACTTGCAAGAATCAAAACGTCAGAATTTCCTTCAAGTTTTGTAGAATCAAGATTGACGACAGCATTTGTATTTGTAACGTAGAAGAATGCACTGTTTTTACCGGAAGCTTTATTTGTAAGAGTAGAATTTTTTGCAGTAAAACTTGCAGTTCCAATGTCAGCATCTCCGCTCATACTCTGATAGAGCATAACTCCGCTTGAAACTTCTTCATCAAGTCCGCTTCCGCCGGTAATTACTGATTTTTCGATTACGACAGAATTTTTTCCTTCAATTACTGCAATTTCAGAATTTTCAGCAGTACCTTTAAGATTTTTTACACTGATAGCACCGGTTGAATAAATAACAGGTGAACCGTGTCCTTTTGTAAGTGCTTTTGCATTTTCTACAGTTACAGTACCTTCTCCCATATCAGTTGCAAAAGCTGCACAGTGCTCTCCTGCAGTTTCAACTTCAACTTTCGAAGCGTTGATTGTACCGCCGAAAGCAGCATAAAATCCGCGTGAACCGTTCTTTTCTGTTTTGATTTTTACACCGCTTGCATTTACGATGCCTTTTTCGCCCTGAACGAAAACAGCATTTTTTCCGTCTTCGTTCGAAGTAATCGTTTCATTTTTGATTGTTTTTGATTCGTTATTGACAGAAACAACAGCATCAAACTGTTTCGTAATGTCATGTCCTCCTTCAGGCGGCATTCCGTTCATTTCCGGCATACTTTCTGAATTTGGCTGTGCTGTAAGAGAGAACATACAGAGTGCAGCTGATAAAAATAAAAGTTTCGTCTTAATCATAGCGTACTTCCTTATTTTTTTAAGATAAGACCATTCTGGCACGCAAAGTTAAAACGAAACTTTAAAACTGCTCAGTCTAAGAGCAAACTTATTATGGATAACGAAAAGTTATCTGATTTTTAGTTCCACAAGTTTTCAGGATTTACCTGTTTGTTATTTTTAAAGACTGTAAAATGCAGGTGAGGACCTGTACTCATACCTGTACTTCCAACACGACCGATTCGTGTATCCTGTGAAACATACTGATCTTTAACACAGGTAATTGCACTCATATGACCATAAAGGGTTTTATAGCCTGAGTGGTGTGCAATTACTACATAGTTTCCGTAAGTTGAAGTGTAGCCTGTTGCGGTGACTCTTCCAGGAAGTGCTGCGTAAATATTTGTTCCGGCAGGACAGGCCATATCGACACCAGAGTGATAAGACCGTGCTCCGGTAAAAGGACTTGCACGCCATCCGAAACTTGAAGATTTATACCAGCGGGCATGAATTGGTTTTCGGAATAAATCACCGTTAATTTCCTGACGTGTTACCCAGTCAAGCTCTGCATCAGGAAGAAAAAGGGTTGTACCTGCTGTTAAAGCTGCATCAGATTCAATTTTATTAACATTTGAACATTTTACTGCTTCAATTTTAAATTTTTCTGCTATTTTTTCGATTGTTTCACCGTCTTTTTTTACATTGTAAAGAATTCCAGGCATATTAGGAATTTTAAGATAATCACCAATCTGAAGAAGACGTGAATTTCTGATATTATTTACTGAAATAATTGTGTCTGAAGTAATGTCAAAATTTTCGGCAATTTTTCCAATCATGTCTCCGGAGCGGATTCTGTATGCAGAATATGAAACTGTCATGTTTTCATCGAAAATTACAGGAACAGTATCTGAACCAGAAGAATTCTGTGCAATGCCTTCAAGAACTTCTTCAGTAACAGGAATTGTAGGACTTTCAAAACCGCCCTGTCCGTTTTCAACATCTGCCGTGTGATTTGCAAAAACAACAGCTCCTGTAAGAACGAGAATGCAAACCCCTGCTGTTATAGAAAGACATTGAATTCCGTCCTTTACAGACAGCTTTTTGACGGACTTATTAAGATTCTGCAATACTTTTTTCATTACTTTTTACCCAACCCAATTAAGTAAGTTTCAAATGATTCAGAACGACAGGCAACAGGCTTAAAACCTTTTGCTGTTGTGAAGATTTCACGCATCATCTTAAGAAGTGTCTGCTGATCTCCGTTCTGAAAGATTTTTACGGCAAAATTACCGCCTGTTTTGAGCATTGTCTGTGCGTACCAGATAGCCATCTTTACTAAGCCTGAAGAACGGGCTGTATCAACAACTCTGTTTCCAGTAGTAAGAGGTGCTGCATCACAGACAACCAGATCAAACGGACCTTCGTTTTTGATTTTGTCGAATACTTCCTTCTGCTGTAAATCGCCCTGAATAAAAACGAGATTATCGCCTTTTACACTCTTTGAAAGAGGATTCAAGTCGCATGAAACTACTTTTCCGCTGCCATTCATCTGGCGGAGAAGAAAAGTTGTCCAGCTTCCGGGAGCTGCACCCAAATCAAGAACTTTGTAATTTTTCTTAATCATACCGAACTTTTGGTCAATTTCCTGAAGCTTATAAACTGAGCGTGCAGGATAACCTTCAGAAAAAGCTTTTTTTGACCAGAAATCTGGTTTTTCATAAGAATTTGCCATAATAATGCCTACTTAACTATCGACAAATTAAAGCAGAATTTTAAGAATTTGTGAAGATTAAAATTACATTACCTGGAAAACTTCCGGCTTTGAAATATGTAAATCTGTTCTGCTTATAATAAAAACAATAAATGCTGAAATAAAGAAGAATAACAGCACAATAACGGCTGAAGCTGTCTGTGTTAACTGTAAATTCAGCCGGCTGCAAATTAAAGGTGATAAAAAAAGACCTGCAGCTGAGCCTGCAATCGGAAATACAAGGGCAAGAAAACCTAAAATACCGCGCAGTATTTTTGGGAATCCTATACGAACGACAGAATTTTCTGTCAGGGGCAGATTTTTTTTATTAAGGACAACAAAACTTTTTCCTTTTTTTGCGCAATCTAATGAACCGCAGCTGACGCAGGCATCAGAAATCAGTGAGACTACTTCGATATTTTGCCCGCAGATTTTCTTTACGATTGCAAAATCACGCATCTACGCCCTCTGAATTAAAAGAGTTTTCCCCAAGCTGAATATTTTTCATCTGTTCGACACACATTTGAAAGCCTGCTTTATTACCTAATTCTTCATAGGTGTCGCGCAAATTAAACAATGCATCATAATAATATGAATTTATGGTAACTGCATTTTCAAAAGCTTCGCATGCAAGCGGAAAATCATTTGTATTGAAGTAAATTACACCCAGCGTATTCCAAAGGTGAGCATTTTTACTGTTTTTTGAAAGTCCTTCCAGACAGTAAGCCATAGCTTCTTCGTATGAATTTTGATTAAAACAGACTAAAGCAAGTGTTTCTATGACTTCATCGTCTTCTTCTTCGATTTCGTGTGCTTTTAAAAGAGCAAGTTTTGCATCATTAAGATTTCCTGCATCACGATATGTTATTCCGAGATTATACCAGAGAAGATAGTTGTATTTTTCGATAGAAATAGCTCTTTTTAAGCATGCAATTGCCTCTGTAAAATTACCATTTTCGGCCAGTTCAATAGCCTGCGTGTTAAGTGATGCTGCATTTTCAACCATAACTGAATTCCTGTCAGGCATTTTTCTGAAGAGTATCAAACAGCTCTTCTATGAGTGAAGATTTATTCTGATTTCCAAAAAAGCAGGAAAGTGCATTTGAATTTTCTAAAATAATCTTCTTGCCCTGTAATTTTGCTTTTTCTACAGCCCCGCTTTCTGTAAGAATTGAAATTGCCTGTTCTACCGCAGGTGAATCAATTCCTTCCTGACGGGCTTTTTCAAACAGTAAAGAAAGTTTCTGTTTATCCTGAGGGTTTTCTTCCAGATGAATTAGTACAGGAAGGCTCTTTTTACCTTCGACAATATCAT
>NZ_JAZOUG010000261.1:0-6385 GCF_045657965.1 Treponema sp.
TCCACGCAGATTTTCCGGTCTTTTCAGAAATAAAAATTGCAATAAAATCAGTTCCACCGGAAGAACTGTCGGCAAAAAGACAGCAGGAAACAGCAGCAGCGTTAATAATTCCTCCAAAGACAGCACAAAGAATTGCATCGTCCGTAAGGTTGTATTTGGGTAAAAAATCAGTAAGCAGACCGGAAACGACAATCATTACAACGGAATACAATGTAAATTTTTTCCCTATGAACTTAAAGCCGATTATGACCGGAACAATATTAAAGGAATAAACAATAAGCGAGTATGGAAGAGAAATTCCCCAGAATTCAAGAAAAATTTCCTGAATAAGAAGGGTAACGCCCGCAAAGCCGCCCGGAAAAAGCTCTGCAGAAGTAACGAAGGTATTAATATTTACCGCCATCAGCACGCCTCCAAGCAAAACCAGAAAGAAGCGGCGGGCATCACGTAAAACTTGATTTTTCATTATTCTGTTTTAAGCGAATAATACACTCAAAATAACCTGAATTATCTTATCATAAATAAAAGTATAAAACAGTCCTTAAATTGGACATTACTGTACATTCTGTTATTCTAAAAGAGGAAGATTTCTGATATTCTTTTTCCATGCGTATTCTCTTCTATTCAACAAGTTCCAATACATACGACGGTAAAGCAATTAAAACAAACACCCTTCCCTCATGGAAAGAACAGTGGGAAAGCCTTGCAGAAAATCATCCTGAACATCAGTTTATAATCGCAACTCAGCTTCCAGGAATGTTTCTGCTTGATTTACAGGAAAATGAAATTGCACAAAAATCACAGAAAATTGAATATCACATTATTCATTCTGAAAAAGAAAAAGAAATCGCCATGGAACTTTCTGAATTAAAGCCGGATTTAGCTGCAGCCCTTTCGTTTTACGTAATGCCCTACGACTGGCTTACCGTAAAAGATGCCATGGTGGCAGACTTTCTGCGTGATTCTGGAATCAAAACAATCTGCCATACGGTAGAAACAGGTTTAATCTGCTTTGACAAATGGCGGACTCATGAATTCTTAGAAAAAACAGGCATAAACTGCGCTAAAACCGTTCACTTAAACCATGAACTTTACATAAATGCCGGAAACAGGCGGGAACTTACAGAAAACGTCTATACACAGGCAGTATTTCATGAAATAAAAAAGCTGAATTTTCCGCTGATTATCAAAGATACCACAGGTTTAAGCTCTTTCGGAGCAGATGTAGTCAATTCTTACGATGAAGCCGTTGGAATTTTGCGATCAAAGAAAACAACTTCTGACAGAACAATCGAAGAAATGATTTCAGGAGAGCAGTTCGGATGCGAAATTTACGGCACTTTTGACGAAAAAACAGGCAGCGGAAATTACACAATTTTGCCGCCGTTTAAGTTCAGCGTTAATCAGTACGGAATTACAAGTCCAAAACAGTCAGTAAAAGCAGGTCCTTTTGGATGTGATGAAGAAAGTTCAAAAAAATACAGAATCAGCGAACTGAACGAAATGCTTTTGAAGATGGCAAACAGCCTCAGGCTCAACGGAATCGCGCAGGTGGATCTTGTGTTTGACGGTAAAAAATGGTTTGTAATCGAAATAAATCCGCGTCTTTCAGGAATGAGTACAACTTATGCATCAAGTGCGGGGCTTCCTTTGAGCAAAATGATTTTTAATACTTTAATAAATTCTTCACAGAGCACTCAGATATTAAACTTTCAGTTTTCAGTTAACATAAAATTTCCTATTCTTTCAGAAAAACGTCTTTTTGAGTTAAAATCACTTTCCTGCGTCGCATTCGTTAATCAGATTGAAAATAAAGCAGCAAAGCAGATCCGCGAGCAGGGATACTGTGAGGTAATTGTGTGCGGAAATACGAAAGAAGAACTTTTGGAAAACCTGCTCAATTTGAAAGAAAAATTTTCTGATATATGTGAAGCAGCATTTTTTGAAACTGCAGACAATATGATTAAATTGCTGTAATTGCAAATAAATCATCAACTCATTTCAAATATTTCACTTTACGCAATAATAACTTTCCCCCTATAATATCATTGAATTATTTCTAATTGAGGTACACAAATGGCAAATACTAAAAAATCTGATAACGCAATCGTGGGAACAGCCCGTGCTCCGCACCGTTCGCTTTTCTTTGCTTCCGGCTACACTGAAGAAGAATTAAAACAGCCGATGGTCGGAATTATCTGTGCAAAAAACGAACTTATTCCGGGGCACATTGAACTTGACCGCATTGCAGAAGCTGTAAAGGCAGGCGTTCGCATGGCTGGCGGCACTCCAGTAGAATTTCCTGCAATCGGCGTCTGTGACGGAATTGCAATGGGACACGAAGGCATGAAATACAGTCTTGTAACACGCGAGCTTATCGCCGATTCAGTAGAATGTGTTGCAAAAGCACATCAGTTTGACGCTCTTGTAATGATTCCAAACTGCGACAAAATCGTTCCGGGTATGCTCATGGCAGCAGCCCGCCTCGACTTGCCGACAGTATTCGTTTCAGGCGGTCCAATGATGCCAGGTCATCTTCCTGGTCATGATTCTTCAAATCCATATTCAGGCAAAAACCTTTCTTTAACAGATATGTTCGAAGCTGTCGGAGGACTTGCTGTAGGTAAAGTTACAGAAGAGCAGCTTTGCGAAATGGAAAACTATGCCTGCCCTGGCTGCGGTGCTTGTTCTGGAATGTTCACTGCAAACTCAATGAACTGTCTTACAGAAGTTTTAGGTCTCGGCTTACCTGGAAACGGCACAATCCCTGCTGTTACAGGCCGCCGCATTCAGCTTGCAAAACATGCCGGCATGCAGGTAATGGAAATGTACAAGCGCGGAATCACTGCAAGACAGATGATGACTGCCGAAAACTTTAAGAACGCTCTTGCCGCTGATATGGCGCTCGGATGCTCTAGTAACACAATGCTTCACGTTCCTGCAATCATGCATGAAGCAGGTCTTGAGCTTGATTTGCACGAAGTAAACGAAATCTCTAACCGTACTCCAAACCTCTGCCACTTGGCTCCAGCCGGTCACACTTTCATGTGCGAGCTTGATGATGCAGGCGGTGTTCAGGCAGTCCTTGCAGAGCTTGCAAAAAAGAATCTTATCAACACAAATCTTATTACAGCAACAGGAAAGACAATCGCAGAAAATATTAAGGGCGTAAGAAACCGCAATCCTGAAATTTTGCGTCCAATCGAAAATCCGTTCAGCGACAACGGCGGAATTGCAATTCTGTTCGGAAACCTTGCTCCGAACGGAACTGTAGTAAAACGCTCAGCCTGTGCAAAAGAACTTATGCTCCACACTGGCCCTGCCCGAGTTTTCAACGACGAATCAGAAGCAATGGAAGCCGTTCAGAAAGCTCAGATTAAAGCAGGCGATGTTGTTGTAATCCGCTATGAAGGCCCGAAAGGCGGTCCTGGTATGCGCGAAATGCTTGCTGTAACTGCAGCACTTGCAGGTCAGGGCTTAGACAAACAGGTAGCACTCATTACTGACGGACGTTTTTCTGGAGCAACCCGAGGAGCTTCACTCGGTCACTGCTCGCCGGAAGCTGCTGTCGGAGGTCCTATTGCCCTCGTTGAAGAAGGAGATAAAATCACCCTCGACATCAACAACTACAAGATTCACCTCGATGTATCAGACGAAGAACTTGCAAAAAGACGTGCCGCATGGAAAGCTCCAGAGCCAAAAGTAAAAACAGGCTACCTTGCACGTTACGCAAAACTTGTTTCTTCGGCTGACAAAGGCGCTATCTTACAGTAAAATTGCTTTATGACTGAATCATTTAACAACTGGACGGACTACGATAACTGGCTCGTCCAGAACTATGACAAATATGCCATGACAAGCCTCAACGAAAAAGACGGCAAAGTTGTGGTAGAGTATGTAGAAAAATCTGAGTGGGAAAAACAGCAGAAAGAAAAAGGGAATTTATAGTTCACACCGCATTTTTTTGTTTAGTAATTATCCCACTTAAAGTCATCAAAGTCTTTTATCTGGCTTTCCCGCTCATTCCGGAAATATTTTTCTAATTTTCGGATTGTAAGCGGGATTTTGTTTTTGTAATTCGGGTTAAGGTAAAAATATGCCGAATAAAGTTTTGCTTCTTCGGACTGTGAAGAACTTTCATCATCAATGAAGATTATTCCTGCCAGATTTTTTGCAACGTCTTTAACGCGGATTTTTGGATTTGTGCAGCTAGGAGTAAACATAGAAGCACTTTCACTCATGCGGTTAAGTTCTATAAAAGTTCGGCGGGCAAGCGAGCGGTAAAAAAGATTGTTAAAATCCCCGAAATCAACGGTTTCCTCATTAAACCACGGATTTCTGACCATTGTAATTACAGAATATTCGTTATCAAGAAGCTTTGAAGCATAATCTAAGAATTTATACTTGTAGGCTTCTGCCATTGCAAAAGGAGAATATTCCTTTACGGTGCTGATTGTATCGGAATATTCGATTCTGAAAGTAAAAATAATACCGGCTTTTGATTCATAATGCAAAATCCGCTTATTTTCAGAAACTGCATTCGTAAGTTCGTAATAAATTTTACGTTTTTCAAAACCTAGATGGCTTTTTACTTCGGTGTAATCAATACTTGAAAGGTTATCCACGGCTATCATTACGCTTTTTCCGAGGGTAACCAGTGAATACTCTTCAACAACATCAATTACTTCATCCAGAATATTCTGATGGATACAGTTAAAGCTTTTTACATCTGTAAAAACTCTGTCATGCCTTAGATGAAGACACAAATCAATGTCGATAATTTCTTTCTGACCGTTTATGGCAGGAATAGATTTTGGATGATTTTTAATCGGAAGCTGATTTATAAAAGAAAGAGCAAAAAATTCAGAAAACTGAGAATAAAAATCAAGTGCCACAAGTTCTGAATAAGGACCTGCCCAGCCGGAATTCCTCGCTTCCCCGATATTTTTTACACGCTCAGCAATATCGTTTAAGACAGCCGGCTCCACTGCAAATTTTCCGGCTAGCCGTTCAAGTCTCTGAATAAAATTTTTTGCAAAGAGATTGGGATTTTCTACATTCAGCGGAGAAATACAGGAGTTTGTATTGGATTTATTGCGGATTTTTTTGTGAAGAGAAAAAATTCGAAAAATTATTTTTTCAAGATTTTCAATATCATTCACAATTATAAAATCTCTACGCAGCTTCGTATCTGCAAATCTTTATATCACCGAACATTCGGTTCTGATAAATTGCAGCCATTTTAAACTTAACAGCTTCCAGTATCGCCATAAAAGCACAGATTACATCAAGAATGTTTCCTTTACGTACAAGCAGATCTGTAAACATACATTCACTTTTCTTTTCAAGCAGTTCATTCATCAATGTAATTTTTTCATTAACAGAAATTTCTTCAGTAATATCAAGGATTTTCTGATCTGTATACTGACTCATAAGAGTTTTAAAGATTTTCTGCATCTGTTCAAGAAGATCCCAGGTATCCACGCGTTCCCATAAATCTTTTTCTTCAAAAGGAAGGACCCGCTGAATTTTATTTCGCTCAAAATTCCATTCACTTTCGTCCTGTTTTTCTTCAATAAGATCAGAAAGTTTCTTAAATTTCTGATATTCGATAAGCCTGTCTACAAGTTCTTCCCGAGGATCATCAAAATCCAGATCATCATCAATTTTTACTTCAACAGGGAGCATCATCCTGGATTTTATATAAATAAGCCGGGCTGCCATGCTGTAAAACTCAGATAAATCACTTAATTCAAATGAAGATGCATAATCCAGATATTCAAGAAACTGTTCAGTAATCTGTGCAATCGGAATGTCATAAATATTGATTTTATTGTCACGAATTAAAGCCCACAGTAAATCAAGAGGTCCGTCAAATTCACCGACAGTATATTTTCTTTTAGTTTTTAACGATTCTTCTTCGTCTTTTTCAATAATTGTCTGTGAAACTGCCTGTTCTTCCATACTTTACTGCCCCCTGACTGCCTGTTTTTTCGAGAGCTTTTTCATAAAAAGCCCTCTTTTTTATATCGGCATCTTTTGGAAAAACTTCAAGAAGAGGAATTAAGACAAATGCCCTTTCAGAAATACGCGGATGCGGAATTTCAAGATTATTCATTTGATTTTCTTTATCAATAAAATGAATTTCTTCATTTCCATAAAGTTCAATATCAATGTCAAGACTCCGCTCGCCGTTTCGAATTTCATAATCTCTGTTTCTACCGAATTTTGCTTCTATTTCGTGAATCTTTGAGAGAAGGTCGTGAGGAGAAAGTTCAGTATCGCCGGAAACTGCCATATTATAAAAATCCGGCTGATTTTCGACATACATGGGTTTTGTACGGTAAACCGAGGAAACCCTAAAATCAGAAAAAAACTGCTTTAA
>NZ_JAZOUG010000262.1:0-2260 GCF_045657965.1 Treponema sp.
CGGTCATAGTTATAGATCGGATTGTATTTTGACAGAAGCGCTGACAGCTCGTTTGCAATAAAACTGCTGTTTCTTCCAAGCCACTGTGTATACTTGATCTTGAATGCACCCCAAGGGTCATTTGTTTCCTTATAATAAAAGCTCTTTTCGGTGTGCTCTTCAAAGATGCTTTCAAACTGGCTTTCATTCCACAGGCTGAGCTGCTGTGCATCAGCTGTAAAAGTCGGAGTGCCGACGGCTGCAAAGTGGTTATTTATATTTTCAAAGTTTGCAATATCTTCAAGTTTATAAAACTTTTTCACTCTTCGTCAGCTCCTTTCTGTTCTTCCGGCTGAGTCTCCGGCTCTGTCTCCGGCTCTTCACCCGGCTGTACTTCTTCAAGCTCGCCGTTTTCATCAATGTCGGCTTCCTTTTGATATTTTACTTCTTCAACCTTCCAAGCCTTGCTGAAGTCAATGTCTGCTGTCTCAGGTACAAGGCCTTTGGCTTTCATTCGATCAAGCCATAACCTGCGCTGATATAACATGTCATTCGGCAAGATAAAGCTTGTGCTTGTCTGTCCGTTCACTTCGTCGACTGTCTGCTGGGCCATCTTGCCGTTACCCTGTATGGTCTGGCCGTACAGTCCGAAGCACCACCGCATATAGTCGTCAACAACCTTTGTGATATATTGCAGTTTATCGCTTGTCAAAGGGTCTGAAAGATTTATCACGTTTTGAGCTGCGCCGGGCTGTCCTTCCAGCACTTCATCAAGTATGTTCTTTGAAGCTATTGCAAGGTCGTCTGAACCGTCAGAGTCCTTGACTTTCTGCCAGTATGCATTCAGTGCTGCGGCTTCTTTGTCGTCACGTGCTTTATATATAGGATGGTTTTTTGCGTAATTGACATCAGATCTGACAGTCACTAAAGTATTTGCTATTGCTTCGGAAGATAACGCTATAAACTGTGATAAGTTTGTATGCGCTGAGTTATTCCATCCGAAAGCAATTTCGTCAAACTCTTTTACTTCACAATAACCATTGCATCCGGTAACAATGCATTTGCTGCCGATACCGTATATATCAGGGTCTTCAGATGCTGCTGCGTGTAAAAATACTTTAGGCCCTTTGTAAAGTCCTTTGTTGTAGCTCTCCGGTACTTCACCGGCAGCGGCTGCTCCGTACCAGATCAGATATCTTTCTGCGTACTCTTTCGGCATACTTTCAGGAAAGTCGGTATAATCAAACATGGAATAAAAGAAGTTTTCCATTATTTCGATTATATAACTTTGCAAAGCTGCCTTTGTAAAGGGTACTTTTCTAAGTCTTTTTAAATCTTCAAGTATATTCATATTGTCACCTCTTGTAAGAAAAAAGGCTGAGGCGTTAACCTCAGCCCCTTTTCCGGAGTTTACATGCATTCTATGGGGTAACCATCACCAAAACGTCAGGCTTCAGCCGCAGCTTCAACTGTAACTGCGCATGTATCTGTATAAGATATACCGTTAACAGTGATTGTAGCAGTGATCGTTGCTTCTCCTTCGGCAACAGCTGTAACTTTACCGGTACTTGCATTTACGCTTGCATATGTGCCCGAGTCTGAAGCGCTCCAGGTAACAGTTTCTGCTGCGGGATATGTAACAGCGCTAAGATCAGCAGTACCACCTTCCTTCAGTGTAAGCTGATTAGGTGATACGGTAACGGAAGGCTCAGTCGAAAGAATAAATACAACAGCGTTCTGTGTGGGTATAACTGCCCTGTTTTCAACCGTTTGTATAAAAGTTTGGAGCACGTCTTCGGGCTCATGGTACTTGGTTGCTATTCTTCTGGGATACTTGAGTCCGTGTAGACAGGCCCATTTGTCTGCCATAAGTGCAACAATACCGTCAGCTGTTGTTGTAACATTGTTATCATCAGTTACACTGATCTTTGACAGCTGATCAAATGCAAGCGCTGTGCTTGTTGCATCCTGTAAGCCTGAGCCCTGCCAGTAAGGAACTGTCTCATATCCGGGAAGCGAAGTAAATATCTCGTGGAAAGTGCCGGACTGTGCAACGCTGTTGAATGCCTGCTCTGCATAGCCTAAGATCTGAAGCTTAATGCGCTCTTCAGGTACGAAAGTTGCACGCTGTGCGATATTGAACAGCTTTGACATTTTCTTGAAATAGTCTTTAAATTCTGTGAGCTTACGGCTCATAAACTTTAAGCAGTCAGCATTTGCAAGGAAATCTGCTGCGGTGGTAACAGGACTTGAAGGCTTCATCTCTGCATTGTAAGCTTTT
>NZ_JAZOUG010000263.1:0-22654 GCF_045657965.1 Treponema sp.
ACTTCTGACGATTTCTCTTTTGCCTTCTGTCATTACGACTTTGTGTGGTGGAATTTTTTCTTTTGCCATAAGTAGGCTCCTGTGTTTATTTTACCACAGTGCCTACTTTTTAGGAATTTACAGAAAGACTTTCACAGAGTCGATAAAAGAATCGGTAACTGAGCGGTACCGGTATTTTCTTTATTCCACCTCAAATTCTTCCCACTCCCTGTCTCCAACATCACTTTCGTGAACAGCGTTTGCAATTTGAATCCCGTTTTTCTTTACGCTTTCTGCATTTCCTGTCACCAGCGGATGCCAGTCTGGGAGCGGTTGTTTGTAATAAAGCCTTCGGTAGGCGCAGGTTTCCGGGAGCCAGTCGCATTTTCCGACATTGTTTTTTGTGAGGCGTGAACATTCTTTCTGTTTTTTGAAGCGGTTTTCGTAGTCGGAGCAGCGGCAGGTTTTAAGGTCGAGAAGGTCGCAGGCAATCCTTGTAAAGTGAACTTTCTGCTTTTTGCCGCGACCTGTGATAAATTTGCGGAAACAGCACAAGCCGCAGCCGTCACACAAAGCTTCCCACTGCTCATCGTTCATCTGAAGCAATGGAGTCTTCATATAAAAATCGGGGTTCAATCTTACTCCACTTCCTCGTAAAGCGATTCAAATTCTGCCTGTTTCATAATAAAAAAGTCGCCTTTCTTTCCGCGAACGACATAATCTCCGGCACTGGCATTTTCGATTTTTTCGGTGTTTTTTACTTTTAGGACTGCATCAAGCGTTCCGTCTTTGTCCATATCGGCATAATCGAACATGGCGAACTGACCGGCAAAAGCTTTAATTTCAGATTGATTTTTTCCGTTCCACTGGACGGCTTCGATAATTTCTTTTCTTCGGTATTTCATGCATATATTTTATCATAGAATTTTATTTTGATTCAAAAAATTATTGGAATCTTAAAATTCATTTTAATCTATATAAACTTGATAATTCCTTAATCAGTGTTATTATTTATGGAAACCAACATTAAAAAAACGGAAAATTCCGAAGGATGGAGAGAGATGACACTTTTAAAACGCTCATTGATAATGATTGCAGGGCCGACACTGGTTCTTTTTCTTCTGATGATGCTTGTAACTGCTAACAGGCTTAAAGTTTATGCAACGGAACAGACGAGGGAAAGTCTTATTTCTTCAAGTGAAGCCTGCTCTGAATATGTAATGGGTGCAATGCAGAGGCCGAGAAATCTTCTTGAAGCACTCACTGACATGTTTTTGGACGGGCCCAATCCTGATACAGATACTAATCTTTCAGTTTTTATCAACTTTACAAAATCTTATCCTGATTCAACCGGCTTTTATGGTGTTATCGACGAACATTATTATGACGGCACACTCTGGGAGCCTGATTCTGACTGGGATCCGCATACCCGCCCATGGTACACCGGAGCCGTAAAAGATCCGCAGAACTTTGTTTATTCTGACGTGTACATTGATGATATGACGGGAAGTGCAGTCGTAAGTATTTCAAAGCAGGTTTTTGATGAGCAGAAAACTTCTCTCGGCGTTGTTTCTGTTGATTTTCCTCTTGCTTCAATAAAAAATGCCCTCAAAGAAAAGTGCCGCTTTGCTGATGAAAGAATGTTCATTCTCACAGAAGACGGTCATTTTGCAACGCACGAGCAATATTCGGCAGAAGATTCGATTTCATCTGTAGAAAACGGTGCTTACAGTTCGCTTAGTTCGAAATTTTTGGGCGGAGGTTCTGAAATTTTTACGGCTCAAACCAACGGAGAAACATATTACTACAAATCAACACCTATTAAGGGAACTAAGTGGTATTTTGTTTACGGTCGTTCTGCAGCAGGAGCAAATGCCTTTGTTCAGAAAACCGCTCAGATTATCATAATTTCTTTTACAGTTCTGCTTGCAGTTATTATTTTAGTGCTTGTAATCATTCTGCATGGCATTGTTCAGCCGATTAAGCATACGGCTCAGGCTTTAAGCGATATTTCTTCCGGAGACGCAGACCTTACCCGCCGTCTTACAATTTCATCAAAGTGTTCCGAAATGAAAACCGTTATCACAAGTTTCAATGCATTTGCAGACAAGCTTCAGAACATGATTGGAACGATTAAATCTACGAGTGCAAATCTAGATGTAGTTTCAGACAATATGCGCGACAGTGTTGCAGAAGTTTCTTCTTCAATGACAAATATCCGGTTGAGTATTGGAAGCGTTAAGGAGCAGATTGCAAAACAGTCAGAAGGATTCACCGAAACTCAGGATGTTGTTAAAGAAGTTACGACCAGCATTTCTACCGTAAACAACATGATTGATTCTCAGAGTGAAAGTATCCGCGAATCATCTGCAGCAGTAGGTCAGCTTGTTAAGAGTATTGAGCAGATAAGCGGTTCTATGGAAAGCATGGCAAATTCATTCAGTCTGCTTGACCGCGAGTCAAAAAACGGAATGGAAAAGCAGAACCGGGTTAACCAGCGTATTGGTCAGATTGAAGAGCAGTCGATAATGCTTCAGGAAGCAAACCTTTCAATCGCGGCAATTGCAGAACAGACGAACCTTCTTGCCATGAATGCGGCAATTGAGGCGGCTCATGCAGGAGAAGCCGGCAAAGGCTTTGCTGTAGTTGCAGACGAAATCCGTAAGCTTTCAGAAACATCTTCCAATCAGTCAAAGACAATCGGTGAACAGCTTAATAATATTAAAGACAGCATTGTAGAAATTGTTTCTGCTTCTCAGGAATCAAGCACGGCTTTTTCGGGAGTTTCTGCACGTATTCAGGAAACTGACAGCCTTGTTCAGTCTGTACGAACTTCCCTTGAAACTCAGAATTCCGATTCACGCAATGTAATTTCTCTGCTTTCCAACATGGAAAAAAATACTGAAAATGTCCGCAGCGCATCACAGAAAATGTCTGATGACAGTACACGAGTTCTTGAAAAAATGGACAGCCTGCAGAATTCTGTGGAGGCTGTAAGCCGGAGCATGACCGAAATGTCTGACAGTGCACAGAGTGTTGTAACCAGCGGCATGAACATCGACCGGAGTGTAGAAGAACTCAACACAAATGTAACACAGCTTGGAAGTGATGTAGCTCAGTTTAAGACAGAGTAAAGACCGGTCTTTTACGCGCGTGGATTTTATTTAATTTTATATTCTTTTTTAAGTTTGCAAATTCCCTGTGTCATTGTTCCCATCGGACAAAAAGTACACCAGCTTCTTGGTTTATACAAAACCATTACAATAAGTCCGATGAGAGTGGAAGTTAGCATGAGACTGTAAAATCCGTAGCTGAACTGAACAATCCAGTTAAGGTTTTCAGGAAGCAGTTCTGGTGTATATGTACATTTCCACGGAACACTGAAAGTCCAGAATAATTTTACTGCCTGTTTGAGATTCTGAGCTTCGCCTGCTACAAGGTAAGTCTGAAAAATCATGTTGCCGAACATCGTAAGGAAAAAGATTAAAAATCCATAACGGAACCATTTGGAAGAAAGTGAGCGTGGAGTTGTTTTATTGCGTGAAAGTCGCAGCTTTGTTCCCAGAATATTAAAAAGCTGTCCACGTCCGCAAAAACTGTTGCAGAAAAGTTTGTTACCGCCGAAAACAGCAAATCCAAGCGGAAGAAGGAAGTCAATCAGTCCAAGCCAGGCAAAAAGTATGTTGAAAAATCCCAGCGCAAAATAAATAATCGCCCAAATCCAGAGATAATTGTACCATTTTCTTGATTTCATGCATTTACCTCCCGTAAAACCGGAGTAATGCATCCGACTGGACAGGTTTTTCCGCACAAACCGCAGCCAACGCAAATATCAGAATTTACACGTGCAAAACAACCGTTTATAACTGAGATTGCCCCTCGCGGGCAGACATTAGTACACGCACCACATGCGACACAGCGGGACTGGTCAACGCAGGCATATTTTTTTGATTTCATTTAGTACCTCTATGATAAATTTAACAGAGGTAAGAGAAATTGTATGTGATGAAGTTACACAGGGGGAAAATTTATCTCAGTTTTTCTTTGTTCAGTATTTCAATTTTTCCGCGTCCGAGTTTAACTATGCCTTCTTCTTCAAGATATTTCAGTGTTTTAGAAACTACTTCGCGTACGCTGCCAATCTGTTTTGCTAAATCTTCGTGTGTAATCAAAAGAACAAGGCTTTTTTGCCGCTGTATTTCTTCTTTGAGTGCAAAGGCAAGGCGCTGATCGATTTTCATAAAAAGAATCTGCTGGATTGTCCATAAAACTTCGGAAAATTTTTCTGTTGCATTTTTGTAGATATACAGGCTTATAATCGGATTTTCTTCCTCAACTTTATGGAGTGCAGCTGAAGGCAGAAGACATACTTCGGTATCTGTGGTTGCTTCAATCAAAACATCAAAAACAATTGAATCCATGAGGCATGAAGCTGAAAGAATGCACACATTCCCTTTTTCAACGCGATAAAGTGTGACTTCCCTTCCCTCTTCTGAAACACAGTAAACACGTAAAGCTCCAGAAAGAACCGCCATAATACCACGGCAGCTTCCGTCTGAACGATGAATCAGCTTGCCGGCTGGAAAAATTTCTGTGCGTGCGCTTTGTGTTAAAAAATTTTTTTGAATAGATGTGAGATTTTTCCAAAAAGAGAAAATTTTGTCCAAATTATTCATACTTACTTTTAACTGTAATAATTCTATTAAATCCGTCTGCTATTTTGCAATCAGCACGAGAATGCTGTTTGCCACGAGGACATAATGCTCCTGAGAATTTAAGGTTTCTTCATCACCAGAAAGTAAAACTGCTGTCTTATTTTCAATTGAAGTGTCGATTGTGCGGTACCAGGTTCTTCCTGCAGAAGGTTTTGGAATTGTGATTGTAAGGTCGTGAATGTCCATATTCATGGCAATGAAAAAATCATTGTCATCTTTTGGGAGTCCTTCTGCCTTGCCACCCAGTCTGAAGCCCAGATAACGGTTCATTTTTTTCCAGTCTGGAATTGTTCCGTCAAAATCGAACCAGGAAATGTCAGGCGGGTTGTTGAACTGGCTTGTTGCCGCACCGCCAAAAAAATTCCGTCTGTGGAAAACAGGATGCTGATTACGGAGTGTGATTAATTTCTGTACGAAATCCAGCATCTGTGAATTTTTGTTTACATCTTCCCAGTTGAACCAGGAAAGGTCATTATCCTGACAGTATGCGTTGTTATTGCCGTTCTGGGTGCGGCGAACTTCGTCTCCTGCAACGAACATCGGAGTTCCCTGAGAAAGCAGAAGTGTTGTGAAGAAATTTTTAATCTGGCGCGCACGGATTTTTTCGATTTTTGGATTGATGACAGGACCTTCATAGCCGTAATTGTAGCTCAGGTTATTGTCGTTTCCGTCACGGTTTTCTTCACCGTTGTCTTCGTTGTGCTTGTGATTGTAAGTGACTAAATCATTCAGTGTAAAACCGTCGTGAGCAGTTATAAAATTTATTGAATGAACCGGCCCCCGTCCGCTGAGTGCATACAGGTCGTTGGAGCCTGCAATGCGGGTTGCAGCTTCGTTTGAAGTATGTTCGTCTCCACGTATAAAGCGGCGGATTCCGTCACGGTAATGGTCGTTCCATTCACACCATCTTCCGCCCGGGAAATTGCCTATTTGATATGCACCGCCGCAGTCCCATGGTTCAGCGATTATTTTTGTTTTTCGCAAGACGGAATCTTCTGAAATCCGTTTGGTGAGCGGTGCAGCATCTGAAGGAAAACCTTTTTCGTCACGGGTAAGTTCAGATGCCAGATCAAAACGGAAACCGTCAACATGCATTTCAAGAACCCAGTAATGAAGACAGTCAATGATAAAATCCTGAACAACCGGATGATTTGCGTTTACTGCATTTCCACAACCGGAATAATTCATGTAGTATTCTTTGTGGTCGTGAACAAGATGATAGAAAATGCTGTTATCGATGCCGCGGAAATTTAATGGAATACCGTTTTCGTTTCCTTCGGCTGTGTGATTAAAAACAACATCAAGCAGAACTTCGATTCCGGCATTGTGAAGGGCTTTTACCATGTCTTTGAATTCACGGACACAGCCGCCTGGAGTTCTGTCGCTTGAATAAGAATTTTTTGGGGCAAAAAAACCGATTGTGCTGTAGCCCCAGTAATTTTTCATGCGTGCGCCTGTACGCGGATTAACATTTGTGTTTTCGTATTCGTCAAATTCCATGACAGGAAGAAGTTCAACAGCAGAAATGCCAAGTGACTGAAGGTATGGAATTTTTTCGATTAAGCCGCGGTAAGTGCCGGGGTGTTCAACCTGTGAAGAAGGTGAAGCTGTAAAGCCTTTTAAATGTGCTTCGTAAATAACGGATTTTTCAAGAGGAATTTCAAGCGGTTTGTCATCTTCCCAGTCGTAGTCTTCATCATCGACGATTACACATTTTGGAAAACGCTCCATGTATTTGTCTTTTCCGGGAAGCATATATTTAAAGACAGAACCTTCGGTAAAAGCTTTTGCACGCGGGTCAAACAATGACTGATTTTTATCAAAACGATGGCCTCGTCCAGGCGTAAAAGGACCGTCAACCCGGTAAAGGTATAAATCACCCGGTTTAAGGCCTTCGACAAATACGTGCCACAAATCGCCTGTTTTGTTAGTTTCGGGATTTAATTCTATTGTATGAAAAGGAACTGCATCTTCTGCTGAAGAATACAAATCCAGATAAACTTTTTTTGCATTACGACTGAAAAGAGAAAAATAAACACCTTTTGCAGTGACTGTGGTGCCTGGTTTAATAGCTTTTCCAGCTGAAATTCTAATCGAGTCCATATTGTAAAAGTTTAACATAGAGTTTTACAAAATTAAAGGTCTCATTCAGAATTTGAAAAAAAATAACTTTTGTTTTTTTAATACCCTGAAAAATTGATAATAACCAAAAAGTTTTGATAAAAAACTTTACAAATCAGAAATTCAGTCATACCATTTTAAATATAGAAAAGTTTCATTCGGAGGTATTAAGAAATGAAAAAAATTCTTGGGTTCGCAGGTGCTGTACTTATGGCATCTCTCGCTTTTATGGGCTGTAATGAAAAAAAGTCAGCAGCAAACAGTGGTAAAAAACTTATCAAAGTTGGTTACGCACAGGTTGGTGCAGAATCTGACTGGCGTCTGGCAAATACTGAGTCATTCAAAAGCACTTTCACACCAGAAAACGGCTACGAATTGATTTTTGTTGATGCTCAGCAGAAACAGGAAAATCAAATCAAAGCAATCCGTGACTTTATTCAGCAGGAAGTTGATTATATCGTTGTTGCTCCAGTTGTAGAAACTGGATGGGAAACTGTTCTTCAGGAAGCTCGAAATGCAAGTATTCCTGTTATTCTTTCAGACCGTGAAATGAAACTTTCAGATGAAAGTCTTTATCTTTGCTGGGTCGGCGGTAACTTCTTAAAAGAAGGTCAGGATGCAGTTGCATGGCTTGATGCATATCTTAAAAAGCTCGGCCGTGACGGTGAAGATATTAACATTGTTGATTTGCAGGGTACAATCGGTGCTTCAGCTCAGATTGGCCGTACACAGGGTCTTGAAGAAGGAATCGCTGCTCATCCAAACTGGCATCTTATTGCTCAGCAAACAGGTGAATTCACTCAGTCTAAAGGTCAGGAAGTTATGGAATCTATGCTTAAACAGTTCGATAAAATCGATGTTGTTTACAGCGAAAACGATAACATGACTTTCGGTGCTATCGATGCTATTAAAGCAGCCGGCAAAGTTCCAGGCAAAGATATCATTATCATTACATTCGATGCTGTAAAAGAAGCATTTAACCGCATGATTGCCGGTGAAATTAACTGTGCAGCAGAATGTAACCCATTGCATGGTCCTCGCGTAGACGAAATCATCAAAAATCTCGAATCAGGCACATCTGTAACACAGAAAAAGCAGTATGTAACAGAAGGCGTATTCGATCAGGACAATGCTCAGGCAGTTTTGCCAACTCGTCAGTACTAATTTAGTTTAGTATCGTTGAAAGTCGGGGTGTCTGCATTGCCGGGCCCCGACTTTTTTTATGCAGATTTTAAAAAGAGGGAATGATGGCGGATGATATTTTGCTTTCCATGAAAAATATTTCAATTTCTTTTCCAGGTGTAAAAGCTCTTCAAAATGTAGATTTTTCTCTCAAAAAAGGTGAGATACATGCTCTTATGGGCGAAAATGGAGCTGGAAAAAGCACATTGATAAAAGTTTTGACAGGAGTTCATATTAGAGATAGCGGCGAAATTTACCTTGAAGGGAAGCCAATAAACAATCATTCGCCGCAGGAAGCTCAGCAAAATGGTATAAGTCCTGTATATCAGGAAGTCAATTTGTGTACAAATATTTCTGTTGCCGAAAATATTTTTGCAGGACATGAACCGCTAACGAAATTCGGCATGATTGACTGGAAGCTTATGAATGAAAAGGCTAAAGCACTTCTTTCATGGGTTGGTCTGGAAGATATCGATGTTACAAGAACGCTCGGTGATTATTCTGTGGCAATTCAGCAGATGGCTGCTATTGCACGTGCAGTTAATTTTAACTGTAAGGTTTTGATTCTTGATGAACCGACAAGTTCTCTTGATGATCATGAAGTAGAAAATTTATTTAATGTAATGCGTCAGCTTCGGGCAGACGGAGTTGGTATCATTTTCGTAACGCATTTTCTGGAACAGGTATATTCTGTCTGCGATAGAATTACTGTTCTTCGTAACGGTCAGCTGCAGGGGCAGTTTACTACGGCAGAACTTCCCCGCTTAAAGCTTGTTCAGACAATGCTTGGACATGAAGTCGATGATCTGGAAAATATTCATCACAATCAGGTATCTGAAAATAACAGTGAACAGGAAGAAGTTATTCGTGCTGTTGCACTTACTCATACAGGTACTATAAAGCCTTTTGATGTTACAATCCGAAAAGGTGAAGTTATCGGACTTACAGGCCTTTTGGGTTCGGGACGGTCAGAAATGGCACGGAGTATTTATGGTGCAGATAAACCGGACGGAGGTGAACTTTTCTTTAAAAACTCTCCGTTAAAGGCCCGTGCACCGATTGATTCAATTAAACGTGGAATGGCCTATCTTCCTGAAGACCGCAAGGCCGAAAGTATCATCGCAGATCTTTCAATCCGTGAAAATATGATGATTGCTCTTCAGGCAAAAACCGGTGTTTTCCATCTGCTCCCGATGAGTAAACAGATTGAGCTTACCGAAAAATACATCAAAGCTCTGCAGATTAAAACGCCTTCTTCAGAAACTTTAATAAAGCAGCTTTCCGGTGGTAATCAGCAGAAAGTTATTATCGGCCGCTGGCTTGTTACAAATCCTGATTTTTTAATTCTTGATGAGCCGACCCGTGGTATTGATGTCGGAACAAAGACCGAAATTCAGAAACTTATCGTGCAGCTTGCCGGTGAAGGTTTAACGGTTATGTTCATCAGTTCAGAAATTGAAGAAATGCTCCGGACTGTAAACAGACTGTGTGTCCTTCGGGATGGTTCAAAAGTCGGCGAACTGGTAAACAACAATCTCACGCAGCAGGATGTCATGGCAGCGATTGCAGGAGGTGAAAAATAATGGTTCAAAAATTTGTTCATCAAATCGGGGAAAAAATTAAATCCTTGGATTTTAAAGAAATTGCACAAAAATTTATAAAAAGTCAGCTTGGGCTTCCGATTATTGCATTAATTGTCATGCTTGTGGTCAATCTGTTTGTGAATATCTATCTAGGCAGAAACTTTTTCAAGATTTCGATTTCACATGATTTGAACGGCAATCCGATTCTGTATGGATTTATAATTGATATTTTAAACCGTTCCTGTGAACTGATTATTCTGGCAGTCGGCATGACGCTTGTTGTTGCTTCTTCGCGTGGAACAGACATTTCTGTCGGAGCTATTATGGCGGTTTCAGGAGCAATTATCGTGCGGCTTTTAGGTTCCAGCTACGACGGATATGCAATGCTTCCTGCCCTTGCAATATTTTTTGGACTTTTAGGCGGTGTGGCTTGTGGAGCGTTTAACGGGCTTCTGGTCGCAAGGCTTAATATTCAGCCGATGGTTGCCACTCTTATTCTTTTTACGGCAGGTCGTGGAATAGCTCAGCTTATCAGTTCAAATGCAAATGCCACAGGAATTATTCTTTATGTCCGGATGGAATCATTTAAATGGATAGGAAGCTTCATTCCCGGCTGTCCTGTTCCAACGCCAATCTTTATAGTTGTTTTATTTGTTCTTCTTACGCAGCTTCTGCTTAAAAAAACAGCTCTTTCTACGTATATTCAGACCGTCGGTATAAATGCAAAGGCAGGTCGTCTGGTCGGAATAAATTCTACGCTTGTTATGTTCTTCTGCTATGTTTTCTGTGGTCTGAGTGCCGGTGTTGCCGGAACAATCGCTTCAAGCCGGATCTATTCAAGTGATGCGAATAATATCGGCTTAAATCTTGAAATGGATGCGATTCTTGCGGTTGCTCTCGGTGGAAACAGTCTTGGCGGAGGTAAATTTAATTTGGCCGGTTCTATTATCGGTGCAATTACAATTCAGTGTCTTACTACAAGTCTTTATTCAATTGGCGTATCAGCAGACCAGCTTCCTGTCTATAAGGCGATTGTGGTTATACTGATTGTTCTTTTTCAGTCTCCTGCATTCAGTAAATTGCGTGCCCGTGTAAAACTGTATCTCAAAAACAAAGCAAATAAAGAAGGAGTGGTTGCATAATGAAAAATATAGTTTTATCTGACTTCATAAAGAAAAAACGAGTTACAGGCAGCAATTTTCTTCTGTTTGTTACGATTGGGCTTTTTGTAGTGATGTATCTTTTCGGCATGATTATTTACGGCAATAAAAATTTTGACCGCATGCAGACTTTTATGAACATGCTTATTAATAACGGCGGCCTTTTAGTTGCGGCAAGCGGCATGACTCTTGTTATGATTACAGGAGGAATCGATATTTCAGTCGGCTCTGTTGTCGGTCTTACCTGTATGATTATGGCATATTCAATGGAAAGAATGGGAATTCCGTGCGGTGCTGCGATTTTAATTGTGCTTTTATTCGGAATTGCTTTTGGTGCACTTCAGGGATGGCTTATTTCTTATATGGAATTGCAGCCTTTTATCATTACGCTGGCGGGGCTGTTTTTCTGCCGCGGTCTTACGGCTGTAATCAGTTCCGATACAATCGCAATTACGAATAAATTTTTTCTGGCAATGGCAAAAAAAGACATTACCCTGCCTTTTGGTGCATATATTAACCGTAAAGGAGATGCAATTTATCCGTTTATCCATCCGAATGTTGTAATTGCCCTTGTTACTGTGGCAATTGTCTGGGTTATTCTTAAATATACCCGCTTTGGTCGCAACCTCTTTGCCATCGGCGGAAATGAACAGTCTGCACTTTTAATGGGAATCAATGTAAAAAAGAACAAATTTTTTGCATATATGCTTGAAGGATTTCTCGCTTCTCTTGCAGGCCTTTTGTTCTGTCTGAATACCTGCGGCGGTTTTGTTGAACAGGCACGTGGTTTTGAAATGGATGCGATTGCTTCTGCTGTAATTGGCGGTACAATGCTTACCGGAGGTGTGGGTACTGTAATAGGAACATTTTTTGGTGTTCTTATAAAAGCTACTATAGAAGCACTTATCAGTTTTAATGGAACCCTTTCGTCATGGTGGAGCCGCATAGTTCTTTCACTTATTCTGTGTTTCTTCATTGTGCTGCAAAGTATTTTCACGATTGTAAAGAACAGAAAAAAACAGTAAATTAAAAATACTCTTTTTTAATCGAGGTAAAAAAATTATGGCAAAAGATTTGGACTGGGCAAACCTGCCTTTCGGTTACATGGAAACTACAAAAAGTTTCGTTGCAAATTATAAAAACGGTGCGTGGGACGAAGGTACTCTTACTTCTGACCACACAATCACAATGTCAGAATGTGCAGGCGTTCTTCAGTATGCACAGACCTGTTTTGAAGGCTTAAAGGCATATACAACATCAGACGGAAAAATCGTTACATTCCGCCCTGATTTAAACGCTGACCGAATGAAGGACAGCTGCGAACGCCTTGAAATGCCGGTCTTCCCGAAAGACCGCTGGATTAAGGCTGTAATCGATACAATCAAAGCAAATATCGAATGGGTTCCGCCGTTTGGAAGCGGTGCTACTTTGTATATCCGCCCATATATGTTCGGTTCAAGCGCTGTAATCGGCGTAAAACCTGCTGAAGAATATCAGTTCCGCATTCTTGTTACTCCGGTTGGACCTTATTTCAAAGGCGGCGTAAAGCCAATCACTGTACGTCTTTCTGACCTTGACCGTGCCGCTCCTCACGGAACAGGCGACATTAAAGCCGGCCTCAACTACGCAATGAGCCTTCATAACATTGTTGATGCTCACAAAAAAGGCTTTGCAGAAAATATGTACACTGACCCTGCAACTCACACATACATCGAAGAAACCGGCGGTGCAAACATTCTTTTCGTTACAAAAGACGGAAAACTTGTTACTCCAAAATCAAACAGCATTCTTCCATCAATTACACGCCGCTCACTCGTTCAGGTTGCAAAAGACTATCTCGGTCTTACAGTTGAAGAGCGTCAGGTAAACAAAAACGAGCTTAAAGATTTTGCTGAAGTTGGTTTGTGTGGTACAGCTGCTGTAATTTCTCCAATCGGCTGCATCGATGACCACGGAACAAAAATCAATGTTCCAAGCGGCATGGATGAAATCGGTCCTGTCCTCAAAAAGCTTCGTGAAACACTCACAGGTATTCAGATGGGAACAGAAAAAGCTCCGGAAGGCTGGATTTACGAGATTAAATAAAAAAAATCCACAGATAGGCACAGATTATCACAGATTAAATAATCGGTGGAAATCTGTGTTAATCTGTGGATAAAAAAGTATGGAAAAAATTACTTACAACACAACAGGCACCTGCGCTCGAATGATTCACTTTGAGCGCGATGCCGAAAATCGTATACACAATATCTCTTTTGAAGGCGGCTGCAACGGTAACCTTAAGGCTATCGCTAAACTTTGTGAGGGCATGACTGCAGAAGAGATTTCTGCCAAATTACTTGGTAATCTTTGCGGAAACAAAAATACTTCCTGTGCAGATCAGCTTGCTAAGGCTGTTCTTTCTAATTAGAAATTTCTTAGAGTTTAAAATATTCGTGACATTCAATAAATTCGTGTTATAATATTTTGTTATGAATATTTCTTATGCAGAACTGATTGAAAAAGCTCTTGCAATGCTTAAAAAATCATATGCCCCCTATTCACATTTTCATGTAGGCGCGGCTTTACTTTCCTGTGACGGACAGATTTTTACCGGCTGTAATATTGAAAATGCAGCTTATGGCCCCAGTAACTGTGCAGAGCGTACTGCTGTTTTTAAAGCAGTAAGTGAAGGTGTAAAAGATTTTTCTGCAATTGCAATTGTTGGCGGCGAAAATGGTATTGTTAAAGATTTTTGCCCTCCCTGTGGAGTTTGCCGGCAGGTTTTAGCAGAATTCTGTAAAAAAGATTTTCAGATTATTCTTGCTAAAAATGCATCAGATTATAAAATTTTTACACTTGGTGAGCTTTTACCGGAAAGTTTTTCGCTTCTCTGATACTTGACACCAATCTTATTTTACTTAATCCTAGAAAAGATAAAAAAAGTTGACTTCATATATTCATATTTGGAGGAGAAAAAAAATATGATTAAAAAAATCGGAAAAAATCGTTTAAGATTTTTTATCGTTACAGCCTGCATTACCGTATTGACCACTGGCTTCGCTTACTCAAAACCTAAGTCTGAGTTAGTAAAAGAAGAACCTGGTTATTATTACGGAAATGGAAAAGGTTCAACAGCTGAAGATGCAGCTTTTCTTGCAAAACGCGAACTTGTTGAAAATGCATTGACTGCAACTGTTCGTTTAACAAATCCTGCAGCCCAGAAAGTTACTGTAAGTGACAGCGTAGTAAATGCACGCTTTCCGGATTTAAAGCCTTACCAGGCAAGCAAAGATGGAAAAACTGTTACATACAGAATGAAGCATGCAGACTGGGAAAAACACGAAAAGGCTTATTCTGACAAGCTCCGGCAGACTTTGAATTCTTCTTACGAAAAATTCAATTCACAGAAAAATTCTGCAGAAAAACTTTCAATTGGTGCAAAAATCCTTTCAACACTTGCAGAAAATGGTGAAACAGAGCTCCTGACTTTACAGGAAAAGGGAACTGAACTTTTTTCAAAAAAAGTAGAAAGTGCATGTTCAAACATTGTTCAGAATCTGGAATTTGTTTTTTCTGAATCAGACAAAATTATTACTTCATCAAATCCAATTGTGATTACTGCAAAAGATTCTTCTGGTTCTGCTTTGGCAGGTCTTTCAGTTAAACTTGTATGGGAAGTTCCTGTTATTTCAGGTGCTTCAGAATCTGCAGACATTGCTGAAGTTGTTTCTATCGTAAAAACAGACGCAATCGGAAATGTAACTGCAGAATATCCTGTTTCTGATGATTATAAAAACAAAATTGTCTGTCTTACAGTTTCTACAGCTTTTGCAAGTGAAGATTATGTAACTTCTGCAATGCGAAAACTTGACGGTGCTTCTTCTGCAGATGCCCGATATTACTGTGTTGAAGACATTAATTCTGCATACAAAACTGTAGAAGTTGCTGCCGGAAAATACACAACTGGTGCCATGAAAGCAGACTCAAGAGCAAGTGCAAGAGAAGCTTCTCGTGAAGTTGAACTTGCTGACTATGCAGTTGATGTTTCTCCAGTTACAAATTTCCAGTATGCAGCATATCTTTATTTGACTCGTGCTGATTCAACTCCGGAATATCTGGATAACACTGATTTTAACGCTCCTTCTCAGCCAATTATTAATATTTCTGCTGCTGAAGCAGAAGCATATGCAGCATGGCTTTCAGAGCAGACAGGCAGTAAATATCGTCTTCCAACAGATGATGAATGGGAAGTTGCTGCCCGCGCAGGTGCTGAAGTTATTTACCCTTGGGGTGATGAAGCTCCAAATAAGGGCAAAAAAGCAAATTACAAAAAGAACGGTAAATTCAAGTTTACTTCTCCTGTAGGTGCTTTTGAAGAAAATGTAAATGCCTGGGGACTTGTTGATATGGCTGGAAACGTCTGGGAATGGACTTCTAGTGCCCGAAATGAAGCAGAAGATTCTACCCTTCGTACAGTAAAAGGCGGTTCATGGATGGACGGTCCTGTTGATTTAAGAATTTCTAACTATAAAAATGTTGACGGCAATAACGGCTATACTGATGTCGGTTTCCGTCTTGTAAAGGAGATTTCTAAATGAAAAAAATGAGAAAAGTTTTATCAGTCTTGACTGCAGCTCTTGCTGTGTTCTTAATTTCCTGTGGTTCAACAAATGTTGATGGAAAAGACCCTGAAGTTGCAAATGGTATTAAAGCCTGGAATTCACGTGAACCTGAATCAGCACGTGCTTACTGGACAGAAATTAAAGATTCTGCAACACAGAAAAAATACCTGAATTACATCACTTTATATAATGCAGGTAATGATGCACTTGAAAGTACTGATGCAATCAAGGCTACAAACGAAAGCAAGCTGCTTTCTGCTTGTAATACAGCCCTTACAAAATTCAGTGCAATTGACGAGCCTCTCCTGAGTCTGCCGGCAAGCACAAAAGATAAGGGTTCAAAACTTACTGCAGTTCGAATTGACAATCTTCTTGCTGCCGGAAAAGTTAACGAAGCAGGTAAAATGCAGAAAACAGCTGTAAAAGTTTATGGAACATCAGCTGAACTTGATACAACTGCAAAAGAAGTTGCTGTATGTGAATCAATTGCTTCAAAAAAAGCTAATCTTCTTGCACAGGCAGAAAAAGCTGCGGCAATCGAAGATTTTGATGCACAGATTGCAGCATACAATGACCTTCTTGCAAAATGTACTGCAGCAGAATCAGAAGTAAATACACTTGTTAAAAATTCTGGTGTTGCTGACACAAATGGTGTTTCAACTTACGCAAAAACTTTCAAAAAAGTCCGCCAGGATGTTGCCGTTCAGAGAGAAGCTTCAATTCGTGAAAAAGCATACGATTACAAAGATGCAATCGGTGAAGAATTTGCCCGCCAGCCTGAAGGAACTGGAAGCGGTAAAAATGGTGAATTTACTCTCGATGAAATCCTTGCACACTACAAATCAGTAGAAGCAAACATCAATACAAAATATGATGAACTTATTGCTTTCTCTGAAAAATATCCGAAAGAAGTCAGCAAAGACATTATTAACGATATAAACGCACAGAAAAATGATCTTCAGGCAAAAATTGCACAGATTAACAAAGAAATTGCTTACAAGAAAGAAGTTGAAAGCCGTGGTAAAACTGTAATGCCTCTTATGATTGGTCTTTTCAACCCTGCTCCTGGTTCAACAAAAGAAAGTCAGAAATCTCGTCCTGCAAAATTCTCTGCAACAAAACAGAAAGGTGATGAGTACTGGTGGGGTATGGTTTCTATTAAGAGCGGTGAAATGAACGACCTTGTAATCACTCTTAAAGATAACCGCAATGTCCGCGTATTCAATCAGAATACTCACAGTGGTAAAGATATCGAAAAGAAAGGAATTAAAGACCTTGTAAGCAAGGCAAATAAAGTAGGAAATTCATGGCCTGTACTCAATGCTGGAAAAGCTTTAGGTTCAGACAAATATTTCTTTGAAATTCAGAAAGGTAAAACAGACAGCTATTCTGGTGAAGTAGTTGTTTACAGTTCATTTATTACAAGGAGTCGCTAATCATGGCAGAAGAAAAAACTAAAAAAAGCCTTAACAAAAAAACAATAATTTTTGCTGCAGTCGGAGTTTTGGTAATTGCAGCTATTGTTTCTGTAATTTTTATCAACGCAATGCCAAAAGGTGTTAAAGTTGCAGTATCAAATCTTCCGGATTCATTAAATCCTGTTCTTCCTCAGAATACACAGGGTCTTAATGCAAATGAACTTATTTTTGACGGTCTTTGTAATAACGAAGTAGTTGAAGATGAAAACGGAAATGGTGCTCTTGTAGCAGAACCATGTCTTGCTGAAGACATTGAAGAACATGGAAATGACAAAAAAACATTCCTTGTTACTCTTAATACAAGTACAGAATGGCATGATTCAACTCAGGATAAGCGCCACTATCTTTCTTCAGAAGATGTTATTTATTCTTTTGATGCTTATGCCTTAAAAGAAAATGAATCTCCAAACCGCGAATATTTCCTTTCGTTTATTGATAAATACGAAGCACAGGATGAATCAACTGTAATCATCACATTCAAAAAGCCTATTCCGCTTTTCCGTGTTTATTCAGTTCTCGCTGCGTTCAAGATTATTCCTGCTAAATACAATGGAGAACCAATGAATGTAAATATGCGCGAAGGTGAAAATGAACGTGCATTTGCTACTTCTCCAATTGGAACTGGTCCTTTCAAATTCACAGAATGGAAAATCGAACGATATATTGCTTTTGACAAAAATGCAAAATATGAAAATTCTACAAACAAACGCGTAGAAGCAGACACAATCGTAATTGAACAGATTGTCGACCCTGAAGTTCGCCTTAATGAATTGCGCAAAGGAAACATCAACCTTATTCTTGAAACAAACCCTCTTGACCGCCAGAAAGTTCTTTCTTTCGAAGGTGAAGGTGTTTACATCAGTTCATATATGCCATATGCATTCTATGATATCCAGATTAATACAACTCTCTTCCCTAAAGCAGAAGGCCGTCAGGCTATTGCAATGGCTTTGAGCAAAGAGGACTTAATTCCAGGAATTACTGATCAGGAAGATGTTGTTGTAATTAACTCAGGAATTTTCCCTGCAAATACTCTTTCTAAAAACGTTCCGGAATATTATGAAGGTAACATGCCTGCTAAGCTTCCTTACAACCTTGCAAAAGCAAAGAAGCTTGCTTCTCAGGGTGGAATTGCAGGTCAGAATGCAATGCTTAAATATCCTGAATCAATGGGTGCATTCGGAAAACAGCTTGCAGATGCAATTGCTAAACAGCTTGAAGAAATTGGTCTTAACGTTGAAGTTAAAAAGGTTAACGTTGATACATTCAAGCGTGATGTAAGCCGTGAAAAGAAGAATTACGAACTTGCTCTTATGTATCACGACGGTTTTGATAACTGGTATTCATCAATCGGAAGCCTTTACAGAGGAAATGGTGCAGACAATGTTTCCGGCGTTTCTGATAAAAAACTTGACGGTCTGTTTACTGAATTTGATAAACAGAATGAAACACGAGGCATGATTGATATTATCGACAAACTTGAAACACGCTTTGCTGATGACTGTCCTGCTATAAATCTTATTACTCTTCAGAAAGATGTTTATGCTCGTGGTCTTAAAAATGTTGTAATCGCTTCTGACAACCCGTTCCTTTCAGCAGAAAAATGGGTATTCGGCGACAGAAAAAATAAATAGCTAGAGGTGCATTAATGCGTTTTCTGCGCTTTTTATTAAAAGAACTGGTCATTCATGGCATTTTATTTGCCCTGATTGGCACAGTTGTGCTTTCTTCCCTGTATCTTATTGCTACCGGGGAGGAAGCAAGTGGATATTTAAGAGCTCTCAAGGGCTTTGGTTTGTTCCTTACTGGTCAGGTAAACACTGCAAAGGTTGGATTTTCTTCAGGTGCAATTATTCGAAGCGGTGCGGCAGTTACTCTGCCACTCGCTCTGATTGCTCTGCTTGTGATAATTCTTATCAGCGTAGTTTGTTCTTCTTACTCAGTTACAACAAGATACATGGCACTTCATTTTGAAAAAAAGACCTCTGTCTATGCAGAAAAAATAATCAATGGAATTGCTGCCGTTCTTGCTGCGATTCCGCTGTTTGTCGGCTTAATGATTATTTATTCTATAGCAGGAAGATATTGTCCGCTGCCGGTTGTTGCAATTGTAACTGTTTTGTTCGGAGGCCTTTCATGGGACGCAACGAACTTTCTTAAAACAGACATGCTTGCACAGGTTAGTCAGACCCATGCTATTGTTTTTTCAACTTTGGGCCGTCCAATGGGTAAGCTTTTCCCTTCACAGGGAACATATTCAGGCTATCTTTTCCAGGCAAGTCTTCCGCGATTTATTCCGTATGTTGCCGGTAAAGTTCCTGCAATTATTGGTTCAATCACTATTGCTGAAATTGCATTTTCTTTTCCTGGTCTTGGAAAAACATTAATTGATGCAATGAAAGCTCTTAATGGAACTGACACACTTGTAGCTTCCGTATTTGTTCTTCTTTGTGTAAATGCTTTTGTTTCATTGATAGTAAAAGGGATTCTGTTCATGTTCTATCCGAGGTGGTATGAAAAAGCAATCTAAGGTTTTAAAAACAATTCTTATAATAATTCTTTTGCTGCCACTTGTAATTTCGTGGCTGCCTGAAAAATTATATTACGATCTCCGTGAAGAGCGTAAGGTTCAGACTTATCCTGATGGAACTCCAGTCATGATTCAGAATACCGATGAAAACGGCGATCCTGTTTTTGAAGAAGATGGAACACCTCAGATGGTCGTAAGTCTTAAAAAAGAGGTTACAGTCCGTTCATTTATACCTCAGTCACTTTTTGAAAATGAAGAAAAATCTGAACGTGAAGTAAAAGAAGATTATTTTGGATTCTTGAAATTTCTTGATCAGGTTTTTGTCTCTTTCAGAAAACTTTCTCTTATTCTTGTTTCAACATTAATTTGTGCGATGATTTTTAGTGTTGTACTTGGATACTTGAGTGTGCTTTCTATGGGAGCAGGCCGTACTTTTTCAAATATATTGAGTGCATTTGAATCAATTCCGTCAATTATTATTGCTTTGTTCTGTTATGTACCTGTTTCAGGTGTTTTGAGTAACGGCAAGGCAACCACATCAGCCTGGGTTTCACTGCTTGTCTTTGTTGCAGCAGCTACAGTTACTGTATTACCTGAAGCTGTAAGAAGTATTTCAATTCCACTTTCTGATTTGTATAACCGTAAGTACAGCGTTTCATTCCGTTCTTATGGCTTTACAAAGAACAGAATTCTTTCTGTATTGATGAGAACTTCGCTTATGAAGGACACTTTAAAGCGTGTAGCAGCAGGTATTCTTCTTAAAACTTTGGTTCTTGATACTTCATTTGGTTATGTTGTTCAGCTTGGCTTTGGCGAAAATGGATCACCACAGCATACAAGTCCTGGTTCATTAATTGCAGCATATCGTTCAGCAATTTTTGGTTCCTCAGATTACCCTTCCCTGTATTTCTGGATTCCGGCATTAATTGTAATTGCAATCAGTGTTGCTTTCCTTATGATTCTTGGAAAAAAACAGGAGGCAGACTAAATGAAACCAGTTGAATTTTTGGATTTTAGCATCCATCTTGGACAGCGTATTACGCTCAAACATTGTAATTTTTCCATAGATGAAGGAACATCTACAGTTATTATGGGTGTTACAGGAACTGGTAAGTCAGTTCTGTTAAAGTCAATCGCAGGAATCTTGCCGATGAATGTCTTCACTTTTGAAGGTTCTCAGAAAGTTAACGGCCTTGATTCTTACATTGATGGAAAAAAACAGGACTTTGACCAGTGGACTAAAATTGAACAGTCCGGGCTCATGTTCATTCCGGCAGAAACAGCTCAGGTAATGAATCCGTCCCTCACACTCGACCAGAATCTGGCTCTTTTGGCACCAGGTGAACGCGAAATAATCGTAAGTCGCCTTTCTACATATTTTTCTATGGATTTTGAAAAATATGCGCGCAATTATCCGGATGAAGTTTCCGGCGGTGAAATGCAGCGAATCACATTAATGATTTTGCTGTCTCGGCGTGGAAATCTTATTCTTCTTGACGAGCCTACAGTAAATCTTGACCGTAACCTGAGAAAGAGTTTTGTTGAATTTTTGAATAATGAAATCTTAAACGACAAAACAAAAACTTTCTTAATGGTTAGTCACGATGTTGATTTTATCCGCCGCCTTACTTTAACCCAGGCTTATATCTTAAAAGATGGAGATATGGTTAAACTTGACCAGCTCCCTGAACTGGAAGGATATGAAAAACCTGAAGCAAAAAAAGGTGCGTCAGGTTCAGCAATTGAACTTAAGGAAGTTTCCCAGTCTTACAATAAGCGAGGGCTTTTTGGAGACAGAAAATTTACTGCCTTCAAAGGATTGAATCTTACTTTTGAACGTTCAACTGTTTACGGAATTACAGGTCCTTCCGGTTGCGGTAAGTCTTCAACAATCAAAGCAATTTTGCGTCTTCTTGATGAAACCGGCGGTCAAATCCTCATGGAAGGAGATGATTTGGTTGCTTTAAAGCCTAAAGAAACCGGTAAGGATCCAAAAGAATTTAAACCGTTCAGAAAAAGAATGGCAGTTGTTCAGCAGGATTCCCGTTTTTCATTCTTCCCTGACCTTAAAATCAAAGATTCATTTAATCAGATTTCAAAGGCCGGCATAGAAGGTACACTTGAAGAATTTACTGAAAATCTTAAAAAGGTCGGCCTTACGGAAGGTCATCTTGAGATTCTGCCACAGTCTCTTTCTTCAGGAGAAATGAAGCGTGTTGATATTGCCCGTGCACTTACTGCTAAACCGGACATTCTTCTGCTTGACGAACCTTTTGCCCACATTGACTTTGCAACTCGTCTGCATGTTATGAAGGTAATTTCAGATTATCTTGCTGAGCATGCAACAATTCTGGTTGTTGTAACTCATGAAGACTTTGACTTAAGGTACTTTGTAGAAAAGAACTACGACTTCCCGGAACTTGTCGGTATGTATAAAGATGCAGGCTGATTTTAAGGCATAATTTTTAGCCCTCGTTCTTAATTGAACGGGGGATTTTTTTTAATGATATAAATGCTAAAAAAGCAAAGTAAAGTGTTCTTATGACTAAAATACCTGCAAGAAGTGCTGTTATTACTGGAAATTTATGATTAATTAATGAATAAATCAAAATGAAGATTAGGGATGAAAAAGAAACTAACGACCAGTAGGTAATTAAAAGACGCTTGTCTTTAAAAGGCTTAAAAATTGAAAAAGCAAAAATTAAATGCAGAGGCATGAAAATAAAATACTGATAATTGTTTTTTAATAAGCTTTGAGTTGAGAAAATATCCAGAAAAAAGATTACACAACCGGTAATTCCTGCCAAAACAAATAATAATAGATCAAATACTTGAATAGATTTATAAAATGATGAAATATAAATTTTATCAAAAAAACAAACTATCGTTTGGTAGACAGTAGTTAAGAAAGTGACACCTAACCATATCAGTAAGATTATGATGGTTGTAAAATATTCTTCATGTAAATAATTAACAGGTTCCGTATTATCAATATTAAGATTTTCTTTTTTACTTAGATATACGTAAGAGTTATTTATTTTTTTTGGTTGTAGATTATGTTTCCATATTTGTGAAAGTAAAAATTCTTCATCTGGATTTTTTCCTTTCATTCTTATTGAATCATGTAAAATTTTTGAGATATGTGTTTCTGAATTATTTGTAAGAAATTCAAACTCATATTTGTAATCAGGCAATGCCGTATGTAAGGTATTTATGAAGGAATATATGTAATTGATTTCATCTTTATTTAAAGTCAAAATAAATTCTGTTAAAGATACATTTGATTTTGCTGACTGTTCAAT
>NZ_JAZOUG010000264.1:0-4205 GCF_045657965.1 Treponema sp.
AAAATATCAACTTCATTAATTTCTGCCATTTTTTTAATCCTTAAATGTAATAAAATATTTACCAATATTTAATTCTTCTTCTATAACAAACCCATTTTCATCTGTTTTTCCTGAAATGCAGGTACCATTGGTTAAATAAATAATATACTTTTTGTTAGCCAAAGGTTTTCCTGATTTATCAATGTATTGGACTTTAATCCATCCCATAACATCCAACTGTCCAGACTCATCACTTTCCACCCCGTCACACTCAACTGTAAATGCATATTCCGGAAGCGTGTAGCCTTTTTCTTCTTTCTCCTGCTGGCTGTTAGAGTCATCATCGTCTTCTGTGTATATGACTTTCCACTTACATTCAATTTTGCCGTTCTGGACTTTTGCCGTAAGAGTTGTTACATCGTCATCATTGCCGTCGTCATCTTTTTCTATGATTTTGATGGTTGCTGACTTTCCGTCGTCGATGTCTGTAACATCGGCACAAAGAATTACTTCGTCACCAACAAGAGCTTTAGTAATACTCTGTCCGTCTTTTTCCCAGCGTGGATTTGAAATCTGCGGATTCTTTTCTTCCTCTGCTGTTTCATCTTCCCGGCTTTCAGAATCATCAGTCTGAGATGCAGCAGCATTATCTTTTGAATTGTTATTTCGACTTTGTGCCATTTCATTATCGATGGCACTTACATGACCTTTACTTAGGCTTGTTTCACAGTAATTTCTGCATAAGTCGCATTCTGTTTCATAACCGGTAAGCATGTTGAAGGTGTGGGTTACAAATTTTATAAGGTATTCACCAGAGAACAGTTCTCCAAGGTATTTAACTGTTAGCCTGTTACCGGGCTTAATTTTGTAATTTCCTTCAGATTTTACCCTAACTGTCTGGAACTTGAATGAACTTTGCATTAAGAAGGCAGCTGCAATTTCTTTTGCATCTGCCTGGTCAACACCACCTTCTATATAATGGTGCTTTTTCGGATCATAGCCTTTTGAATTATCTTCCCAGTTATAGCTTCCGCCAATTCTTAAAGGTACGTCACTCATTTTAGCTGTTGCCTTAAAGTCCTTATCGCTCTGCCAGTCGTGACCAAAACATGTAACTTCAGAAAGCTGTTCTTTAAGGTTTGTTTCTGTTTCAGCAGAAATCAGCGATTTTCCCCATTCGAGGATTACGTCATCGTTTGAAGGAGTAATTTCTGTTTTTACAGTGACTTTATTGTTATAGCAGTAGAAAGATTTTCCATAAGTTTCGGTAAGTCTTTTAAGATAGTTATAATCGGTTACATTAAACTGTTCGATTTCTGGAAATGTCGGACCAAAGTCTTCAACGTCACAATCAAGGTTATATAGCGAAAGGATTTCTTTAATTATGTCAGATGGTGATTTATCAAGGTAGGTTCTGGAATGTAAACCTTTTTTTAACTGGAATAGCTGAGAAGAAATCAACACTTCCATTTTAGGATTTTCGTATTCATTAAATCGTGGTGCAAAATGTATTACTACGCCCTTAAAAACTTCTTCAACATCGTCTTTATATCCAAGGTGAATTGAGACTTCACTCATCAGGCTGAACACTTCATCTTCATCAAAGTTCACGGCAGACATATCAAACAGCATTCTTGCCGTTCCAATACCGTTTATTAAGTCCATAACTGTAATGGATTTCAAGGCTCCTTCGTAATCGGTGTTAAGCCGTTTTCCGTCCACATATGCTATCCAGACCGGTGTTAGAGTTTTATTTTCCTCGGACATTTTTTTAATACCCTTTTTCTCTCTTTTTTAGTATAATTAATTATACAACATAATTGTAAATTTGTTACAAAAATATTAGCATATATTTGTAATATTTTAAATACTATGAATGGCGAAGAATTAAAGAGAAGAATTTCGGCAAATATTAAGAAATATAGAAAAATCAAAAATTATACTCAATCAGATCTGGCAGAAAAAACCGGCATTAGTCCGCAGACAATTGCCAGCATTGAAAGTTACCGTGTCTGGACAAGTGAAGATAATATTTGCAAAATTGCCGAAGTGCTGGGAATTGATATATATAAATTATTTTTACCAACAAAAGACACTCTAATTTATGAAGAAGAATCAGCAGCATTAAAAGAAAAACTTATGCTCCAGATTGAAAAAATTATTGAGCATTCTTATGAGGAATTTTTAAAAGAGAAAGCTAACTAGTAGCTTTATTATTCCGGCATTTTCCTCTAACATAAAAAGGACTCATCAGAAGATGTCTTTCTCAACAATTACAATCTGCTGATTTTTGCTACGTGGTTTTTCAGGAATTGTGTATTTCAGTTTTCCTTCCTCAATAAGCGGAATAATGTAATTCTTCACAAAATATGCCGGATGTTTTTCGTCAAAGCCAAACTGTCTAGCAATCACTTCTTTTGATCTTGGTTTCCGGCAAAAATCTATTATCTCTTCTGTTAATCGATTTTCAGATTTTTTTTCATTATAGAGAGTGACTTTAAATGTTCCTCTCGTATTTTCAAATTTTGGCTCAAGTAAGCCGGCTTTTTTCATTTCTGCGTAGATTGTAGGAATGCCGGAATATCTGTTTTCTGTCGTATTCAAGATTTCCAGTGCAGCTGCAATAAAAGGATTTCTTACATCTGCTTTAGTTTTTCCAAGTTCATCAAGCGTTAGCCGTCCGTATAATCCGCCCGGATTTGAAACCTCAATTCGATTCGGATACATTTCTATTCGAACAGGTTCGTTTTCCGTATGAATGCTGTAATCCCGGTGAATCAGCGCATTCAAAATAATTTCACGAACGGCTTTTACGGGATATTCGTAAACATCATTCCGATGGCCGCTTTCATCAATTACAGTTGAGATTTTCATGTTCTGCTGAACAAAAGCAAGTGCGCTTTCAAGCATCTGCGGGATTGTTCCGTCAAGTCTCTTGTTTACAAGAAAACGTTCTCCGGTTGCGGCTTCTTCTGCATAAGTATTCGATGCACATACAACAGCTACAATATCAAGATTTGGAGAAAGGTACTGAGGATATTTTCCAAACAGCATTATTCCGCAGACTGTAGGATTTCCTTCCTTATCAGAAAGTCCGTTTAATGTAATAAGAGTTTTCTTGTCCATATTTACAAGGTTCGGTTTTACGGAAACTGCTTTTGCAATAAATCCGTCCAGCAGAATCTGGTCAATCAGCGAAGCATCAATTCTTCTGTTTGTTCTAAGCTCGTCTTCAGTCTTGTATTTAAATGCATCATAGCTATAGATTTCGTATTCTGTCATCGGTAAGTCAGCGTCGCCGATTCGAATATAAGAACCTTTGCTCTTTCCTTTTCCGGTGTAATAGCATGGCTTACTGATTGAATCCATTTCAGCAATTTCGGCAGCAGCGACAGTTTTTCCCTCATACTCACAAAAGCTGATTAACGGCCTTACAACAGGCTCCATTTCTTTTGCCTGTTCAACGATCTTCTTCTCAAGTTCATCAGGATTCTGGATGCCGCAGACTTTGTATCCGGCTTTTTCATCAATTCCAAAAATGATGATTCCGCCCTCGGTATTTGAAAAGCTTGAAAAACTGTCATAAAGCTTTTCTGGAGTTCCACCTTTTGCACTTTTAAATTCTATTTTTGAAGTCTCGGTTTTTCTTTCCTTGATTTTCGTAATCAGGTCGATTAATTCAGATTCCTGCATGATTTTTCCTCCAAAAACATCATTTTACGAAAATAATATCACAGATTACGAAAATTTGCAATTTTACGAAAATAAATTACGAAAATATCTATAAAGGAGGTCACTATGACTATTGATTTTATATGTGAGTCTTTCTTAGCTTTTCTAAAAGAAAACGGGTACAGGAAAAGTACTTTAATTTACTACAAAAGAATAACGAATCAATTCAGGCGTTTCTGTAAGGAAAGGAACACTGATGTGTACACGACAGAAATTGGCAAACAGTTTTCAGAAGATGTTTTGGGGCTGAAGACAGGAGAGTTCAATATATCCAAATTTCATTATCGGGGAAGGCTTTTTCGAGTTCTGGATTCATTTTATAAAACCGGTAATTTTGATTTGTCCTTCCCGATAAGGAGGACTCTCGAACCTGAAGACCAGAACTTCAGGGATGATTTTCTGAAGTTTAATGAGTATGTTAAATTAAAATATACAAACGAAAGTACACAACGCAAGTGTTTATACAGCGCTTATTATTTGTTCAAATACCTGAG
>NZ_JAZOUG010000265.1:0-5736 GCF_045657965.1 Treponema sp.
CGCTTGGCCTCCGACTTGGTATACAGCAGCAAGTTCTTCTTTTTTGACATCGCCCTGCTGCATACCGATTGCTTCATGCAAATCCGGGTCGAAAGCATCGCCTTCTTTACCGAATGAAACGAGGTTGTATTTATTTTCAAGCATGCTGACGAGCGATTTGTTAATCATGCGGATTCCGTCAGCAATTGATTTTGCATCTTTTGCATCTTTGGCAGCATCGAGGGTGCGGTCAAAATTGTCGAGGGAGTCAAGCAAATCTTTAAGAAGGTTTGCGTTTCCGTAATCGAATGCATCCTGTTTTTCCTGCATCATGCGCTTTCTGTAGTTGTCGAAATCGGCAGCACGGCGCAAAAGCTGATCTTTGAGGTCTGCATTTTCGGCTTCAAGTTCAGCGATTCGTTCTTCAGGTGTCTTTTCTTTTGAAGCCTCTTCTTTTGAATCAGCAGAATCTCCGGATTTTTCGGCAGATTCGGCATTTTTAGCTTCGTCAGCTGGAGAATCAGAAGTCTGTCCGGCCTCTTTCTGCTCAGATTCGTTTACAGCTTCTTTTTCTTCGTTCTGTTTCTCTTTGTTTTCTTTCATGAATTACTTCCTGCAATTTTGTTGGAAAATTCTTTTGTCATAAATAAAGATAGTAAAATCTATCAAAAATCGTCAATAAAAAAAAGTGATTTTAAAAAAAACATTTAACAGTACCGCCAGTCAGCACCATCTTCACCCATAAAAATTTTTACAGTGCTGTTTTCCATGAAAGAATTTTCAAAAAAAGACGGAATATCCATTGCAGCCCCGGAAAGAAGCTCATCAGGATTGTAAGAAAGTTCGATTTTAGATTCTTCTCCCTCGCCGAAACATCTTGAAAAGGCTCCGTTCAGGCGGACTACATTGCTTACAACTTCAAAATACTGCATTTTGTTTTTTTCTTCGTATTTAAATTTTAAGAAAGCAAGCTGCATTTTTTCGATTTCAGCATGCTTTGCTTCGGCAGGATTCCAACCGGAAGCAAGCGAGCAGTTGTTGATTTTCTGCCATTCCGCGAAGTCCTGGAAGAATTTTGAGGGAGACATTTTTAAAGGCTCTAAAACAGACAAAAACCAGGTAACGGCCCTTCCGTATGTGTAAAAAACAGAAACGGCAAAAGCCATCTCCCGGCACATTTTGATATCCTGAGTTGAAAAAGTTGCCGTAGATTTTGGTAAAGTCACTGAAGATTTTAAATCAGGCTCAAGCTGAGGAAAATCTATGTGGTTCGGATAAAGCGAAAGTGCAAAATCAAGCCTGTCGCGGAAAGCTTTTACACTGTCAGCCGGTACAGAAGCAAAATTAATATCAAAACCAAAGACAAGCCCAAGAGTGTTGAGCATCTGCGCACGCCGGGAAAAGAATTTTTTGTCAAAAAGATAAGCACCGCTCTTACTAAGGCCTTCAAAAGGAATTTCAAGGGTGCAGTAGAGATTTGAACAGGCTTTGCACACATCCATATCAAGCAGTTCAGCCCTGACAGGAAGCGTAAGAAAAACATTGCCCGCCTTTTCACCGAAAACCTGCAGAAAATGAAGCAGTTTTCCTTTATGCGAAAGAATTTCTTCGTCCTGCAGAGTAAATTCAGTAATTTTCTGCGAAGCGAACGAAGAAAGAGAAGCTTCTAGATTTGCTGAAGAAAATTTAATCAAATCGGACATAATAAAAAAAATCACACGGAGAATCCGCTACGCTGTTCGGGCTAACGCCCTCACTTCTCACAGAAAAAGCTTTTACCCACAACGGCGTTAGTCGCGTTGCGTTAGCACAGACTGTTACACACAAAACAAACCGTGTGACAGTCTCATTTTTACAGAAGATTAATTCCGGCTTTTTGGCATTCCTCTTTCATTGAATCCGGCCACATTGAAACCTGAATTTCACCGATGTGTGCCTTGCGCAAAAAGAACATGCACAGCCGGCTCTGACCGATACCGCCGCCCATTGTGTAGGAAAGCTCACCGTTCAAAAGGCGTTTGTGAAATTCAAGGTTTGCGCGCTCAGGACAGCCACGTTCTTCCAGCTGAAGTTTGAGCGATTCCGGGCTTACACGGATACCCATTGAAGAAAGCTCAAATGACTGCTTTAAAACAGGATTCCAGACAAGAAGGTCTCCGTTTAAACCTTTGTGACCGTTTTCTGAATCACTAATCCAGTCGTCATAGTCAGGAGCACGTCCGTCGTGAATTGAACCGTCAGGCAATTTTCCGCCGATACCGATTAAGAAAACAGCACCGTATTTTTCGCAAACCTTGTTTTCGCGCTCTTTTGGAGTAAGATTCGGATATTCTTTCTGCAAATCGTCTGCAAAAAGGAAAGTAATTTCTTCAGGAAGGCACGGCTTAATCTGTTCGTAGCGGTCGTAAATAAAAAATTCTGTGCGTTTAAGGCAGGCATAGATTTTTTTGACTGCACTTTTAAGATATTCGATTGTACGGTCCTCTTTTTTAATGCATTCACACCAGTCCCACTGGTCAACATAAAGTGAGTGAATGTTGTCCAGATCTTCGTCGGCACGAATAGCGTTCATGTCAGTATAGATACCAAAACCAGGAGCAAGCTTCATTTCAGATACCTTTACGCGCTTCCATTTTGCAAGTGAGTGAACGATTTCCATCTGGGCATCATTCATGTCTTTTACAGGAAATTTTACAGCACGCTCAACACCGTTTAAGTCGTCATTCAAACCTTTTCCGCTCTGAACAAAAAGTGGTGCGGTGACTCGGGTAAGATTGAGGGCTGTTGAAAGCTGAGTCTGGAAGAAATCTTTAATCATTACGATTGCATGCTCTGTCTCTTTTTCCTGGAGAAGAGATTTATAGCCTTGTGGTTTTATCAAACTTGACATATTGTGCCTCTGTTTTTAATCAGAATTTTATTTGAATTATTCTATAAAAAAACAGATTTTTTTTCCACTAAAACTTAAATGTCTTTCTCTGAACAGGACTCATTCCAATTTCACGGCAGACAGCAATATGGGCAGCTGTAGGATAACCTTTATGTTTTGCATAACCGTACTGCGGATAAAGCCTGTCAAAATCAACCATAATTTTATCGCGTTCAACCTTAGCTATGATACTTGCGGCCATTACTTCAGGATATTTTCCGTCAGCTTTAGGTTCACAGCGGCACTGACATGGCACATCTGGACAAGAAGTTCCATCGGTAATTGCAGAAATAATTTTATCCAAATCAGTTTCTTCATGTTCTATTCCCTGAGCTGCAAGCCATTCAGGAAGTTTTGCTTTCATCATTTCATAAGCAATTTTCATTGCATACATACTTGCACGCAGGATATTCATCTGATCGATTGTTTCGTGATCAACTATTCCAAGTCCCCAGCAGGCCTTTTCCATAATAAGTTTTTCAGCAGCTTCACGCTTTTTTTCCGACAGTTTTTTAGAATCATTTAAAATTTCTACAGGAAAATCTTCAGGTAAAATTACACATCCTGCAGTTACAGGTCCTGCTAAAGGTCCCCTTCCGGCTTCATCAAATCCGCATATCAATTTAAGCATACTAAAATCCTTCAGAAATATTATTTTTATCTTCAACTACGAGTGAATTTTCATCTTTCCAGACAGGGCTGACACCTTTCTTCTTTTTGTCAAAATCTCCTCTATACCAGTTACCATTTAAACGAAGATTCGTACCAGTTGATTCGATAATTCTTCCTAAATGTGCAGAAACCTTACATTCAGAAGAATTCATTTCAAACATTCCGCCGGAAACGCTGAAATTTACAGCAGTTTCTGCAAGAGAAGCAAAATGACTGTTTTTCAAAAGAAGCTTTGAATCAACGCCGGAAATTCCACAGGCATAATTTACAGACTGAACAGTAAGCCCGGAATTTATAAAATTAATTACAGAAGCATGAGATGTAAAGGCAGTGCCGGAATAGTCAAAATTAACCATAAGCTCACAGCCTTCAAAATTCGCAACTGAATTTTCGAGTATAAAAAAACGGGAATCCGAAGAAACTGAACGTGGCAACTGCTTTTCCAGAACACAATTATGAATATCAAAACTTGCACTTCTAACTGTAATAAAAGTTGAAGGACTAAAAACAAACTGAGTATTTTCATCTACAGCTGTGAACGAGCAGTTTGAAGAAATTATACACTCTCCTTTAGGCAGCACAACATTTCCCTTAACAAAAAAGTGAGCAAAGCGGCCTTCATTTATAACTTTCAGAACCTGTTCAAAGGAAGTATACGGATTATTTCTGCTGCCATCACACATCTCTGAAAATGGAGCTGTTGCATCAAGAAAATAGTTAAATTCATCAATTATGACTTTATACTCTGAGATTTCACTTTTATTCTGAAACGGATCTACCGCATAAGAAACAACTTTGTAATAAACGGCAGAATCAGTTCCCGCCCTCAAAAACAGCGGTCTGTTCGAATAGGAAAGATATTTTGACAAAGGAATTTCATCTATAAGGGTTTCAGGTTCAAGATAGGAATTTGTTTTTACTGCATATGGACCTGAAACCGAATAATATACTTCAGCATCTTTTTCGCTCTTTATTGAAAGAGAGATATCATTTCTGGCATAGAAGCCCTGTTCACTTGGAATAAATTCCGGCGGTAAAGGTGGCTGCCTGTCAACAATATAATCGGAAGTAAGATTTCCCTGATAAACACCGTCACAATAAAAAGCAAAGACTGCATTACCGCTGATACAGTCGCCTTCAAAGGTATCAAAGGTAAGAGTAGTAAAAACTCCGGAATTTTCATACACCTCACCAGAAACCCCGCTTTTTAAAACTTCCATTCTGTAACGCAGGTCTCCGTCAATGGAAAAAACTACCGAGCCGTTATAATACTCCTTTTTTAGTTCTGGCTTTGGTACAAGCACAAACGACTGTACCGGATTTCCTTTTTCGTAGGCAACACTCTGCCAGTAAATTATATGAGTTTTTGAACGGTCAAGCTTTACAGGCAGAGTAGAAGCAGACCACATTCCGTTATCAATACACCATATAAGATTTTTTCCTGTAAAACGGAAAGTTTCCCAGTCATCAATTTCAAAAGGAACTGAAAATTTTGCAAAAAGACCGGCTTCACCGCCAGAAAGATGAATTACAAAACGCCAGTTATGATTTTTATCAGATACAATACACGGAATATAACGGGAAAGTTTATTATCAGCAGAAACTGAAAGAGCAGAACCTTTTAGAAATGGTTTTTCACCGTCACCGATTTTAAAAAAAAGCGTTTCAGGAATATAAATAACATTATCACTGGAACACATAAGAACACTTTCTGAAATCAAAGAATCAATGAATTTTTTTTCCGCAGTTCCTTCTTTAAACGGATTACCATCTTCTGCAACAGAATAATTTATTTCATACTGCTCTTTTTTTTCACCATTTACAACAACAATTCTTACAGAAACCTCACCTGCAGCATCAATTAAAACAGGACCGTCATATGCAAAGCCAGAACTGAGAGGATTTGTATTTGTATACGAATAATATGCTTCAGAACCGTCGCTTAAATCAAGAATAAGACACTGCCTGTTCGAGAATTTCCCCTCTACAGGCGAAATTATTCTCTGTGAAAAAGCAGCCGTCAATGAGAAAAACAGAATAAAAGCAGCAGAAAAAAGTTTTTTCATTTTTTTGAATTACAGAAATTCTCCGAGAACAGAACGCAGTTCTTCGTCCTGTTTATAATAATTCTGCTCAAGTTCTTCCTTTGAAAGACC
>NZ_JAZOUG010000266.1:0-3132 GCF_045657965.1 Treponema sp.
TTACATTTAAAAAAATGTTCATTAATAAACGGAATACCCAGAAAGAAAAGGTACACAGAAAACTTGAAGCAAAACAAAGCCAGAATTTAGGTTTTGTGCCGGCAGCTGATTTGTAAAGCACTGTAATTACAAGAAAAATCAAAAAGTTCGGAAGAATTTTTAATAATTCGCCTGAAAGAAGCCCTTTACTGATAAAAGAAAATTGAGGAATCTTTTTTAAATAATCAACAGATGAAATAGTTTGAAGTGAAATATATGAAAAAATCACAGCTGACGCGATGAGTACGATTGAAAGTTCTGTAACAAATGTAAGAATCTGGTTGAAAGCAGCTTTTCTCTGTGTCTGTGTATGGAAAATATTCTGCATGGAGTCAAAAATCGATGCAAAAAAGCGGCGTGCCATCCAGATTATAAAAATAAGGGCTACAATTTCAAAGGAAGTAACCGCCCTTATTGACTGAACAGATTCTATTATTTTTTGTGAATTAAAATACCGTTCCAGTTCAGGAATTGCATTAATGATGGCAGTAACAGTGTTTGGGGAAGCATGAAGAATCCTTACTAAAACCATTACAACCATCATAAAAAGCGGAATTACCGAAAATAGAAAGCTGAAAGCACAGGAGCCTGCAAAAGACAGAAGCCGGTTCTGCAGAAAGTATTTTGTCGTTAAAAAAATACTTTGAGAGAATGTAACGAATGTGATTTTACGAGGTGTACGGCTACTCATATTTTTTAGAAATCGGCTGGTTTTGCGAGAATGAAACAAGGTTTCATTCTCGTTGAAGTTAGCTGACTAAAAGTCAGCTAACTTCGGTGCTCTTGGATATGGAATTACGTCACGTATGTTCTGCATGCCTGTTACGTACAGGAGAAGGCGCTCGAATCCAAGACCGAATCCTGAGTGAGGAACTGTACCGAACTTACGCAAATCAAGGTACCAGCTGTAATCTTCCGGATTTAAGCCGAGTTCGTTGATTCGGTTTAAAAGCTTGTCGTAGCTTTCTTCACGTTCACTTCCACCGATGATTTCACCAAGACCAGGAACAAGAACATCAACTGCTTTTACGGTTTTTCCGTCGTCGTTGAGCTTCATATAGAAGGCTTTGATTTCTTTCGGATAGTTGTAGACCATTACAGGGCATTTGTAGATTTTTTCTGTAAGGTAGCGCTCATGCTCGGTTGCAAGGTCGCATCCCCAGTAAGGCTTGAATTCGAAGTTATCAGCATGCTTTTCGAGTTCTGCAACCGCTTCTGTGTATGAAACTCGCTTGAACGGTGTTTCGACAACGTGTCGCAATGTGTCGATTACGCCCGGCTGGATTCGCTTGTTGAAGAATTCCATGTCTTCAGAGCATTTTGTGAGAGCCCAGTTAAGAAGATATTTGATGAATTCTTCCTGAATGTCCATGTCGTCGTTAAGGTCGAAGAATGCCATTTCAGGTTCGCACATCCAGAATTCTGCAAGGTGTCGTGTTGTGTTTGAGTTTTCGGCACGGAAAGTAGGTCCGAATGTGTAAACTCGTCCGAGTGAAGTTGCGAGTGTTTCTGCTTCAAGCTGACCTGAAACTGTGAGGGAAGCTTTTTTGCCGAAAAAGTCCTTGTTGTAGTTAACAAGTTTTGCTGCATCTTCTTTTTTCATTCCGGCAGCGCCTTTTTCGACTGCAACTTCCGCAAGTTTCTCAAGACTCAGTGTAGTAATCTGGAACATTTCGCCGGCTCCTTCACAGTCAGAGCAGGTGATTTCAGGAGTATTGATGTAATAAAAGCCTTTTTCCTGGAAGAATGTGTGAAGGGCATAAGCCATCTGGCTTCTCATGCGGAAAACAGCTCCGAATGTGTTTGTGCGGCCGCGCAGGTGTGCATTTTCGCGCAAGAATTCCATTGTTGCAGCTTTTTTCTGAATCGGGTAGTCAGAAGGACATTTTCCGAGCACTTCGAGAGACTCAAGATTTACCTCAACTGCCTGTCCTGCTCCCTGAGATTCTACGAGCTTTCCTGTAGCTTTGAGGGAAGCACCTGTAGAAAGATTTGAAAGAGCATTTTCGATATTATTTGCATTATCTGGATTTGAAGGATTTGTTCTGTCAAAAGTAAGCTGGATGTTTGCAAAGCAGCTTCCGTCGTTTACCTGAATAAAAACGAGGTTTTTAGAGTCGCGGATTGTGCGAACCCATCCACAGACGGTAACAGTTCGTCCGTCCGGTTTAGAAGTAAGAATGTCTTTGATAAGTTCTGTTTTCATAATCTGATATACTAGCACTTTGATAGCGTTGAAACAACACCCCATTTTATAGTAAAATCAGACATATTATATTTTTGAGAGGTATAAAAAATGAAAAAATTAGCTGTAATCTCTGCCGCACTGGCTTTGATTCTTGGTGTTACAGGCTGTAACGAAAAAAAGAATTTTATTCTTGCAACCGGCGGTACTGGCGGCACTTATTATCCTTTCGGCGGTGCAATTGCAAATATCTGGAACACAAAAATCGGAAACATGAATGTTACTGCACAGGCAACAGGTGCTTCTGCTGAAAATCTTCGCCTTATTTCAAAAGGAGACGCAGAATTTGCAACAGTTCAGAATGATGTAATGGATTATGCTTACCGTGGCTCAGATATGTTTGCTGGTGAACAGCTGCCAAATCTTGCTTCAATTGGTACTCTTTATCCGGAAGTTGTTCAGATTGCTGCATCAAAATCAAGTGGAATTAAAACTATTGCTGATATGAAAGGTAAGCGCATTTCTGTAGGAGACGCTGGTTCTGGTGTTGAATTCAATGCAAAACAGATTCTCGAAGGATACGGAATTACATTTGATGACATTCAGAAACGCAATCTTTCTTTCAAAGAATCTGCTGAAGGTCTTCAGAACGGAACTCTTGATGCATGTTTTGTTACAGCAGGTGTTCCAAATTCAGCTTTACAGGAACTTGCTTTCACAGCAGGTCTTATTCTTATTCCTGTAAACGGCGCAGAAGCTGATTCAATCTGCAGTAAATATTCTTTCTACACAAAAACAGTAATTCCTGCAGGTACATACAAGGGTACAGATACTGATACAGAAGCTCTTGCTATCAAAGCAACTTTAGCTGTAAATGCAAATCTTGATGAAGCAACAGTTTACGAAAT
>NZ_JAZOUG010000267.1:0-2101 GCF_045657965.1 Treponema sp.
AGACCAGATTGGCTGGAGTTTTCTTTCTGACAAAGAAACAGCCGGAAAAATGATTTCAACAGTTATGGTAAAAGTTAAAGACGGCTATGATATTGACAATATTGCAGGTCAGATTCAGCGTAAAGTAAAAAAAACACAGGCTGTTAAAACAAAAGCAATGACCAGCGGAATTGCTTCAAGTCTTTCAAGTTTCTCAAAAATCACAGGTCTTTTAATGATTGTTGTCTGGATTTTATGTCTTATAATTCTTGCAGTTGTTTCAACATTAATTACAGGAGAACGGAAAAAAGAATTTGCTGTTCTTCGTGTAATGGGTGCAAGCAAAAAAAAGCTTTCCCGACTTGTTACAGCAGAATCTGTTTTAGTAAATGCAGCAGGTTCTTTAAGCGGTATTATAATTGCAGTTTTATGCATTTTACCGTTTCATTCACTAATTAAGGAAGCGATTGGTCTGCCTTTTTTACTTCCTGATTTTTTTAAAACTCTCGTTCTTTTGATATTAAGTCTTTTACTTTCTGTGATTTTTGGCTGTCTTACAAGTTCATATTCAGCACATAAAATCTCAAAAATTGACACAGGAATTATTTTACGCGAAGGAAACTAATGACATGAAATTAACGGCAACAAATTTATCAAAAAAATATTACCGGCCGACAAAAAACTCTTCACATTTTGAAGCAGTTAAGACTGTTGATTTTGAACTTGAAGAAGGAAAACTCACTGAAATTACAGGCCGCAGTGGAAGCGGAAAATCTACCCTTCTCTACATGCTTGCAGGTCTTTTAAAGCCAAGTTCAGGAAATGTTTTTTTAGACGGAAAAGACTTATACACCCTGAAAGATGATGAACTTTCCTTCTTAAGAAACGAAAAATTCGGTGTCATTCCGCAGGGAGTTACAGGACTTTTTTCACTGACAGTTCTGCAGAATGTACTTGCACCTGCTTCAATTTACAGAGATACAAAAAAATATGAAGAAAAAGCACGGGAACTTCTCGAACTTGTTGGAATTTCAGAACTTGCAGACAGCAAAATGACTGAACTTTCCGGCGGAGAATTAAGGCGCATGGCAATTGCCAGAAGTCTGATTATGGATCCACAAATCATTTTTGCGGACGAGCCGACCGATGATCTTGACGATGAAAATACTAAAGCCGTTCTTGAATTATTGCAGAAAACGGCTCATTCAGGAAAATCTGTACTGCTTGTAACACACGAAGCAAGTGCTGCTGATTATGCTGACAAAATCTACAGAATGGATTCCGGCAACTTTAATCTTTTATAAGCTCTAATGCACTGTCTGCAGCAATTTTTCCGAAAACACAGAAATCGGCTACGGCATTTCCACCCAGACGTTCAGCTCCGTGTATACCGCCAGTAACTTCACCTGCTGCAAAAAGCGCATCAACTGCTTTTCCGGATTTATCGATTACCTGAGCTTTTTCGTTAATTTTCAGACCGCCCATCGTATGATGAACAGCAGGCTCAATTTCAATTGCATAAAACGGACCATTTTCCAATGTACGCTCCATACTGGCTGGATTCCGTCCAAAATCAGCATCATTTTTATTTTTAACGAATGAATTGTATAAAGCAGTTGTTGTCTGAAGTTCATCAGAAGGAATAGAAAGTTTATCTGCAAGTGCCGAAACAGAGTCTGCTTCAGTAAGAAAACCAGCCTTTGCATAGCCATCAATTGCTTTCAGGGAATCGCGGACACTCTGATCAAAAATAAGCCATGCTGTTTTACCGGAACCTTTTAGAATAGCAGAAGAAACAATATCCCGTGTTTCCATTTCGTTGATAAAGCGTCTGCCTTTTTTGTTGACAAGAATAGCTCCGTTTCCGCGGACAGCTTCTGTAATCATCATTCCAGTACCTTTTACAACAGTCGGATGAATCTGAATCTGCTCCATCTGAACAAGTTCTGCATTGAATTTTTCTGTCATTGCAAATGCATCCCCTGTTGCTCCTTTATGATTGGTCGTACCAAATCCTTTTAGAGACGGACAATAATATTCAACCATTTCAGAATTTGCTGCAAAACCGCCTGTTGCAATAATCACAGCCTTTGCCAGAATCGTGTATTCTCCGTTTTCTGTT
>NZ_JAZOUG010000268.1:0-23890 GCF_045657965.1 Treponema sp.
GTAGTAATTTTTTTATTTACTAGAAAGCTTAAAACTGCTTTAGCAGTTTTAGGTTTTGCATTTTTATTAATATCCGTAGATTTTATAAATGGTTCTTTTGGAAAAGATGTATATAATGATTCCAAGACTCTAGATAAAGCACATAGAACTGAACTTTTTCCAGCTCCATTAATACCTGCAATACAAGTTATATGATCTCCAAATTCTATTGTTGTATCTGTAAATCCTCTGTAGTTTTCCAGATGAAGACTTCTTATTTTTATCATTTTACACCTTCTAATACATTGTATCATGATTTAGTGTCAAATACTGACACTAAAATTATTTTTCCTCAAAGGTAACAATATCTCCTATGTCACATTTTAGAGCCTTGCAAATTTTATGCAGGCTTTCCATAGAGACATATTCACCTTTGTTCATCTTTGCCAGGACATTTGTAGAAATTCCGGCCAAAGGAATTAAATCTGATTTGTTCTTAATTCCTTTTTCAATCAGCAGAATCCATAATTTTCTATAGTCTGTATTCATATAATATGATTATAACACACATTTTTGTTTCTGTGCAGAAAATCTCACGATTTCTCAAGAAAATCAATTATTCAAATAATACATCTCCAGACCCATAAACTCTCCGAAAGTCCATCTATCCCAGATATCTCGTGTCTGGAGTTCATCGTTTATCCGCAATGTAAGCCGGTCGGCAACGAAATTATCAATCAGCTCACCATTAACACCTTCATACCAGTTTATTTCCGGGAAATCTTTTTCAAGCTGGAAAGTAATTAGGATTTTGGAATCAGGGTCTCTGTCGAAAACTGAAAGAACTTCTAAATCAGCAACATGAACGATTTTGCCTGTTTTGGGTTTTAACCTTTCATACGGAGCAGATGCGAATTTTCCAATCATGGCGATTCCTTCGTTGGCAGTATTGTACTGAACTAAAATGAATAGGTTGCCTTTTTCAGCTTCTTCCCATTGTTCGATTTCCCAGCGAAGAGAATATTCTTCGCCATTATTAAAGTCGGTTTGGAATTCTTCAAAATCTTTTTGCTTAAAAGTATTACGTTCCGGATTCCAGCGAAGAATAAAACATTTCATGGATATTTATTCCTCATCATTCATATTTGCAAAACGCTCCAAAGATTCAATGCAATAGGCGCTTAATGTCATATTTTTTTCTTTTGCCTTGGAGCGAACTTTTTGAGCTAGTTCTTTGGGTAGGGTAAGTGTGATGTATTCAACAGTTTTGCCAGTTGCAGGTCTTCCAGCTCCTGGCCTTGCGCCGCCTCGTTTGGATTCTGACATAAATACCTCCGCTTATATTTGAATTATACATTGTTGTTTTCAATTATAAGATAACGCTGGATATTGAATAAGTCAAACGATATTTTCCGCCGGCCGGCGCAGTCAGAATCCTCATCCGCCAGACGGCGGAAAGTGCCTTTTTTCCTCAAAAAGCCCCTTTTCATACCTACGCAAGATAAAGAAAAGCTGACAAATAAGCATAAGTCCAATTCTCTTCTGAAGCGGAATGTATTCAAAAGTAATTTGTGTATACAGCACTATTTTTTCTGGAAAAACCTCATGTATACATCGCATATCCTCGAATACAATCAAATCCAGGAGCGAACTAAGTTTAGTCAAAAATGTATATTCGTATTTATCTTGCGAGTTCAGAAATAAAAAAGAATCCTGATTTTTGGTCAGGATTCTTGCATCCGCCGGCTGGCGGAATCGTATTTTTTATTGTTTTTAGGATTTTTGAACGGGGATTTCTTTCATCTGGGCTTTTAGTTTTTCACCCTGACGGAAAGTTGCTTTGTAATGATCAAAACAATCTATGTAATTTCCGTTTCTTGGATCTTTTGCCCAGAAGCGGGCTTTCTGGAGTTTTCGTTCAAAAACTCCAAAACCACGAAGTTCAACGCTGTTTCCTTCAAGCAATTCTTCTGTTACAGTCTGCAAAAACAAATCAACAATTATCTGGAAAGTTTGTTTTCTGATTGGATTGGTTGAAGGATAATCCCTGATATATTTTGAATAGATTTTATCGATCAAATCTTTCTTTATAATTTTCATTCTGATTTTCGCCAGACGGCGGATTTTCCTCCTTTAAGCAATCTTTCTTTTTCCAAGGCGGTAGCTTTCGCCGACAAACTCAACAGACTTGCAGGTTTCAGTCAGTCGATCCACAACAGCATCTCCAAGCTTCTTTAACAAATCTTCTTTCTTCAGATTTGAAATCAAAACGGTAGGAAGCATGTTTTCGTATCGGCGGCGGAGAACGTAATTCAAAATTGCATCTTCCTTTGCCTGCTGCATTGAACGGCCAATTTCATCAATCACAAGCATTGGCGTTGTCGAATAAAAGTTCATCAGATTTACACGATTTGTTTCTGAATGAAAATCCATCGAACATTCGTATTTAAAAATCATTTCTTCAACAGAAATAAAAGCGCCGCCAACTTCACGAATTATCGAAGCTCCAAGGTGTGTTTTTCCAACACCTTTTGGACCAAGAAGCAGAAGAACAGAATCATTACTTTCCTGGCGTGAAAAATCGATGACGGTTTGAAGACGAACTTCATCATCTTTGTTTCTTGTCTTCCAGGTATCGAACGATTCATTCCAGTAGCGTTTTGGTACTCCGCTGTTTTCAAACTCCTGTTTCTTTTTAGCCAGTAATTCAAGCATACGTTCACGTTCAGCTTCCGCTTCTTTCTGGCGAACAAATTCTTCCTGTTCCGGAGTTGTAATCAATGTAAACTGTGGAATCTTAAAATCTTTCATTGTTTTTATATTATCCATTTCTGCAGCTCCTCCCTTTGTGCAAATCTAAAATGGTAAATTGTCCAGTGTTTCCTGGCTTACTTCATCAATGCCGGTTTCTTTTACTGCCGTTATATTTGCTTTGTAAGCCCCTTTTTGTCTTTTTTGATTAAGCCATTTTCGTAATGTTTCAAAATCTGATTTTGGTTTTGCATTGTTTTCTTTTTTCCAGACTGAATAAGAATCCATCTCTTGATTTAAAATTGTCTCAGTGCAATTTTGCAGCAGTTCTGATTTTTCAGCCTCAGTCAGGAAGACATTTTTATGTTTCCCAAAAATCAGTTTTCTTGGTTCGTCATTTTTATATGGCGAAGTATTTTCCATGCAAACCTGCGTTTGAATGGAATAATCCCTTTTAATAAAAAGCTTACGGTCTTCTACCTGACGATTATATGCATTTCTGATAATTTCCGAGCTGATAAGTCCGGCTTTCCGTAATTCAAGCAGCCAGTTATTTACTGTCCGCTTGCTTACGGAATTCAGTTTTGCAAAATAATCGTTGGTAGCAAAACAATAATCTTTTTTGGAAGAGAGAAATAAGATCTCTCCGTATAACAGCTTTGCTCCATCTGTCAGTTCCGAATTGGTTATCACTTCAGATGGAATCAGAATGTAAAAGTGCGATGAAGCTTTTGTTTCTTCATGCAGTTTTTCCATTCGGTATGTTCTCCAACTTTTTGAAACCGGCGTTCAGTTCTGCAACATTTTTTCGTTCAGATGTTGTGAGCGTGTAATATTGCAGACGGCCATCATGAAAAGTGAATGTGATTGTGCATTCACCGAATCTTACAGGATGATTGTTTATATCCTGCAAAGCCGCTATAAAAGCGTTTTCGTTCATGCAGCGCCTCCTGGAACTTCCAGTGTAATTTTTGCTGATTCAGGATAAGGAATATTTCTTTTTCCTGTTGAGCGGTGTGACAGAATGTAAGCTTCCAGGTCCCCGCGGGCAAACAAGACTCGTTTTGAAAGTCTGATTCTTGGCAATTCTTCATCACTGATGAGGCTGTCTAAAGTGCTCAATCCGATTGAAAGAAGAGCCGCAGCCTCTGCACGTGTGAATAAAGTTTTTTCCGGAAACTCCACAATCATAGATTTTTCATTTTTCATATATTCGTCCTCCCTGTGTTTTTTCTCATTGCAATGGAAACTTGTAAAACTCAATTACATTCAAAATGATACAGATGGCCGTAAAATAAAGATATACCAAAATAAAGTTTTTTCGCCCAATATAAAGATTTTTCGCCAAATTTTGAGAAAAAACGCCAAATCGAATTTTTGACCAAATTTTAGAGGAGATTTGCTTCAGTAATTTTATGCTGGGAAAAACTGTGAAAAAGTCATATTTTACGTGGGAAATATTTAGAATTAACATAGTAATTTAACTGCTTGTAATATTATTTGTGCAGAATTTTTCACTAGGGGAGAGCAAAAATTTGCAAGACGTTAGGAAAATTTTTGCAATTAGGTAGTACGCAAAGTTGCGTTTTTGAGATTTTCTGAAGCCTGTTTTTAGATGTCTTTTTGAAAGATGTTTGAAGTTAAATGAAAAAGGCTTCCAGTCTGTATTGAACAAACTAAAAGCCTCTTGAAAAGGATTAAACTTCTATTGAATTTGCATCCTTGTTATCATCTTCAAGTTTTGACTTCTTTGAAGAATCAAATAATTTCTTTAATGCTTCATTTGGTTCAGATGTATTCTCCAGTTCTGCCATAATAAGATCTCTGTCTTTATTTGAAAGTTTAATAGTTTCAATTGTTTTCATGTTTTTGTCCTTTTTACGTATTTCAAACATTTTAACTCGGTAAACCGAATTAAAATAATTTCTAACTCGATTTACCGAGTTAAACCGAGTTAGAATTGAATTAAAATCAAGTTATAAAGTATTCAAGTAAACATACACACGAACATATAATCGTGTGTATGTTTACCATAATCTACGCAATTCCAAACCTTTGTGAAATACGAGCTGTATCTTCCTCAGAAAGATTTAGTTCTCCAAGATCCAGCTTAGCGATTCTCTTATCCTTTAGAATCTGTCCTTTCTTTCGGCCTCTTTCTAGTTCTGACAAAACGAACAAAACTCCCAGTTTGAATGAATCTTGATTAATTCCTTTCCCGGTATTTCCACTTTGTGTTACCGAGGCTTCCTCTGGTGATGCCTTTTTCTTAGCTTCAGCAGCCTTAATTATCTCATAAGCCTTGTTTATCGAAACACTCCCATTCTGAATCTTTTCCAGCAGTGCTGCATCCGCTTTCTTGGCAATTTCTCGCATTTTGCATACCTGACGAGCCGACTTATTAAGCTGTCGCCCGATTGCTTCATCAGATGAACCCTGTGCATTAGGATTAGAACGTCTGATTTCATCCAGCTTCAAAAACGCTGCAAAGTATTCACCATCCGTCAGCCGGCGGGAATTAAGCTGCATCTTGTATTCATACTCAATTGTTTCATCACGGCTATCGAACTTTTTTATGATTACAGGAACTTTCTCAAGTCCGGCCTTTTTAGCTGCCATGAATCTGGAATGTCCATCAACAATGATATAAGCTTCAGTTACGATAATAGGACGTGACTTATCGAATCCGTTTAGCCTCATATCATTTGCAATCTCAGCAACCTTATCATTCTCCTGCTGGAACACATTCTTAAAGTCCCTGTCAAAATGAAGCAGACTTACTTCAACAAGTTTGATCTTTGCATTGTCTTTATCGTTAGCCTTTTTATTCTTATTTCCAAAGATGTTCATAATTCAATTCTCCAAAGTTTTCGTTGCTTATACATAAACGAAATTAGCCTGACATACATCAGGCTTTAAATTTGATACGATTTATTCGTAATCCCTTTTTATTTCTTCATCAAATCCAAGGATTGGAAGAAGTAGCTTTTCTTCTACAGAGCGAAGTTTTTCAAGAGCTTTTTCTTGTTCCATGTGTGCTGCATAGTGATCAAGCATTGCTTCTGTTTTATGTCCTGAACTTGTCATCAAAACACGTTTATCAGCAACCTCATCACTCATACGGCTACACCATAAGTGGCGCCATGCATGGAAAGTGATTTTATCCGGTTCAGAATAACCAATGTTTTTCAGAACTCGTCTAAGAAACTTAAGCCAGTTCTTTGGATCTGTAGGATGGTCAGGAGTCAGTCCCCAAAAAACAAAACCTTTCATTTTCTGTCTCCAGGGATTAGCCTGAGCCTGTGCAATTAATAGGTCTCGAAGCTGTGGAGGAATAAGAACTTCACGCTCTTCACCGTTTTTACATTCTTTAAGCCCTTCACTTAGTCTCCAGGAATGTCTTACATACAAGCGGTCTACTCCAATGTCTTCAAAACGAAGTGCTGCAACTTCACCTGCACGCATTCCGGTATAAAAGGCAACTGCGTTAGCAAGTTTTGCTACATCATTATCCCAGTCTGCGGCAAAAACTGCGGCGGCCTGTTCAAGTGTAAGGATTTCTCGCTTCTTTGATTTCTGGGAGCATTTCATGATTCCGTCAAAGCAATTTATTTCTGTAAGATTGTGGAAGAACGCCCATTTAAGAGGAATTGTTACTGCGCTTACAACAGAGTTGATTGTCTTTGGTGCAAGTTTCAGAACTTCTTCATCTTCAAAAAGGGCAGTGACATCATCATGCGTGATACAACCCACAGATTTCCCTGCAACTGAAGGAAGCCAGTATTTTGTTGCTCTCAAGACCATAGCTTCACAGTAGTCGCGGTGAATAGAGCCGCCTTTGAGTTTCTTTTCTTTGACGTATGGAGAAGATTCAAAAGCCCAGAATTCTTTGATATATTCATCAATAGGCTTACTTTTTGGACTTGCCATCATAACTGCAGAATGAATCAAATTTCTTTCTTTTAGAATTTTGATAATGTTCTGGATGTCTTCACGTTCCAGATCAATAGTTCTAAGAGAATTGAGAACAGAGATTTTGTCTAATCCGATTCGCTTGTCATCAACCGAATTAATTCTGCTTGGAAGTTTGTTATTGACGACCCATTCCATTACAACGCGTTCAGCTGAGTTTCGGTCTCTGCTGCCGGTAGATCTGTTGTTGGAATAAGTGCCATCAGGGAGCTGTATTCTGGCATACCAAATACCAGAAGGCATTTTAAATAAAAAATAAGGCTTAGCCATAGAACCTCACTTTGCAACAAAAACTTTGGTTTAAACCTCAGTTTAAATTAGGTGTGATTTCTACGCCAAGCCTTACATGAATAGGATTGGTAGTAGTGCAAATCCTTATAACATAAGAATTTACTTGTATAGCTGGGGTAGGACTCGCCGTTACAGTCGCACACATCGTGTGTGCTCCTTTCACGGCGGCTGCATTCACTAAAACCGCATCCGTGCGGTTTTGCCTGCGCCACTGCTCGGCACGTTCATTTCGCTTCGAGTCCATACAGGCTTTTAACTCATTATGTTTAAAATAAAAAAACTCCTGCACTTACAGGAGATTTTTCTTTTAGCTGGGGCAGGACTCGAACCTGCGGCCTCCGGGTTATGAGCCCGACGAGCTGCCAACTGCTCTACCCAGCGTCGTTCAATGTTCGAGTATTATATACACTTTTTTATTTCTTGTCAATTATTTTCAAAATAATTTTGTTGTGATAAAATCAAGTTAATATGGAAAACACAATACCACGCTGGAATTTAAACTCAATTTTTTCTTCAATTACTTCAAAAGAATATAAGAATGCCCTTGCAGATTTTTCAAATGGCATGGAATATCTTGAACAACTTCTGGAAACTGCTCGCAATTCTATAAACTTAAATGACAAAAAATTCGATTTTTCTGACTGGCTCAAAACTTTTCTTGATTCAGATGAAAAAGTTACTTCACTCTGCACTACCCTGAATGCTTATGCGTATATTATTTATTCCGTCGATACCACAAATACAGAATACCTGAACAACATTACAAAAATTGACAATCTTACTCTTCGTTACAGGCAGATAGATTTATCATTTAAATCTGTTCTGCTTTCAGCTTTATCAATAAATCCTGATAAACTCGAAGATTTTTATAAGAAATTTCCTGAGTATACAGATTACCGCTACATCTTAAACGAAATTATCGAAGAAACAAAACATCAGATGTCACCTCAGGAAGAAAACTTAGCCGGCGAATTACAACAGACTGGCGGCAATGCCTGGGACAGACTGCACGAACAGCTTATTTCAAATCTTACTGACTCTGAATCAGGCAAAACTTTTAACGAATTACGTAATGATGCATATTCTTCAGATGCAGATACACGAAAATCATCTTATCTAAAAGAAATTGCTCTGTTGAAGCAGAATGAAATTGCTTTTGCGGCCTGTCTTAATAATCTCAAAGGCGAAACTATAACACTCAACCGGCGCAGAAAATGGCAGCAACCTCTTGACCGTTCACTTTTCTCCAGCCGCCTGTCTCAAAAAACGCTTGATTCACTTATTTCGGCAATCGAAGAAAGTCTTCCTATCTGGCGCGAATATTTTCAGATAAAAGCAGAATATCTTCATAAAAAAGGCCTTACTGTATCAGAAGATAAAAAAGGTCTGGCATTCTACGACTTATTTGCCCCACTCGCACAGACAGACAAAACCTGGACTTTTAAAGAAGCTCAGGATTATATTATCGAACGGTACAACTCTTTTTCTTCAGATATGGGCAGCTTTGCAAAAAAAGCCTTCGCTGAAAACTGGATTGATGCTCAGGTGCGTTCAGGAAAAGTTGGTGGAGCCTATGATGAAGATTTTCCTCTTGGTCACCAGAGCAGAATTATGACCAATTTTACCGGCACATTCAGCGATATAATCACTCTTGCACACGAACTGGGGCATGCTTATCATTTTTCGTGCATGAAAGGAAAGCGGACGGCCTTTTTCAGTTACCCGATGACTTTAGCCGAAACAGCATCAACTTTCGCAGAAACAATCGTTAAACAGGATATGATTTCAAAAAATTACAGCGAAAGCGAAACAATTCAGATTCTTGATATTGATTTACAGGATGTAAGTCAGGTTTTAGTCGATATTCTGTGCCGTTTTTACTTTGAAAAAACTGTTTTTGACGAACGCGAAAAAACAGAACTTACCGCCGAAGATTTCTGTCGGCTTATGAAAAATGCCCAGGAAAAATCTTACGGAAACGGCTTAAATACAGAACGCCATGAATATATGTGGGCTGTAAAATCACATTATTATTCAACCGGTCTTGATTTCTACAATTTTCCATATGCATTCGGACAGCTGTTTGCTTCAGGTTTATATGCACTCTATCAGAAAGAAGGAGAATCTTTTGCAAAAACATACGCTGAGCTTCTTTCAAACACAGGCAATCTGACTTGTGAAGATTTATGCGCCAGAGCTGGATTTGACATCACAACAAAAGCTTTCTGGAAAAGCGGGATTGAAATGTATAAAAAAGAAATTGATTTATTAAAAAAACTTTTAATAAATAAGAATTAAAATCATAAAAAATTGATTTATTATTCAAAACTTATTGACAAATTCGCTTATAAAATAGATTTTATCTATAGAAAACATTTTAAGAGGCACGAAGGCATTGAAAGGCAGTCAGGTTAGCATTAAGAACGTTCACAAACAGTTCGGGGATTTTGTCGCTCTCGACAATATCGATTTTACTATTAAGCAGGGCGAATTTTTTACTCTGCTCGGTCCTTCTGGTTGTGGAAAGACGACTTTGCTTCGTATTTTAGCAGGTTTTGAATTTCCGGACGAAGGTGAAATTCTTTTTGATGATTCAGATGTAACCGACTTACCGCCAAATAAGCGGCATTCAAATACGGTTTTTCAGAATTATGCACTGTTTCCGCATTTATCAGTCTATGAAAACGTCGCCTTTCCGCTTCGTCTTAAAAAACTTCCTAAAAACGAAATCGATGAAAAAGTCCGCAAATATGTTCACCTTGTTGAACTTGACGAGCATATTTACAAAAAACCTAACCAGCTTTCTGGCGGCCAAAGGCAGCGGGTTGCAATCGCACGTGCTTTAATTAACGAACCTAAAGTTCTTCTTCTTGATGAACCTCTTTCTGCCCTTGATGCAAAACTCCGCTCAAATCTTCTGGTAGAACTTGATCACCTTCATGACAAAATCGGAATTACTTTTATTTTCGTAACTCATGATCAGAGCGAAGCCCTTGCCGTTTCAGACAGAATTGCCGTAATGAACCACGGTCATGTTCTGCAGGTAGGCACTCCATACGAAATCTACGAAAGCCCGGCAACTCAGTTTGTTGCCCAGTTCATCGGTGAAACAAATTTATTTGAAGCCTCTGTCGTAAACTGTGAAAGCTACAAAGTTGAAGGAAAAGCCGACATCGAACACATGGTCACTCTCAATGTTCCTGCGCTTGGTCTTCAGGCTCAGCTTACAGGTGATACACAGGCCACAAAAGAAGAAGACAAAAATATTCTTGTTACTGATTATGAACACACAGACGAAGGGCAGAAAGTTGCATTTACTGTCCGCCCGGAAAAAATCCGTATCACTCTCGAAGAACCGAATGTAAACGGCCGTAAAGATATCAATGTATTTAAAGGTATCGTTGAAGAGCCGGTCTACACAGGGTTTCAGTCAAAATTTTATGTAAAGCTCGAAAAAACCGGAACAATAGTCAAGGTTTTCAAACAGCACCAGAATTATCTGGATGATGGTCCGGAAATTCAATGGAAAGACACCGTCTACATTTCCTGGTCAGCCGAAGACGGCTACATTGTTGAGGATGTCGACATCCTGTCATGACAAGTTTTCTGATGCATAATGCAGGCTGCGAAAACCTGCGGTCAATTTGCTTTATGCCACAGCCATGTGGCACATTTGTTTGATTACTGGAGAAATTTATGACTAAGAAAAATCCCGGTCCATTCTACAGCTACCCGATGGGGCTTTGGTTCTCACTCTTTTTTGTCATTCCGCTGGCAATTATTGTGGCTTATTCATTCATGAAACGAGATATGTTCGGCGGGGTTATCCACGAATTTACTCTTGATGCGTATAAACAGATGTTCTCGCCGGCCTACGGTGCAATTTTTCTGCGCACACTCTGGATGACAATCATTGCTACAGCTGTTTCAATTCTTATCGCTCTTCCATGCGGATATGCCATTGCCAGAAGCCGGCATCAGACAGCACTTCTGATTCTTGTAATAATTCCTTTTCTTACAAATTCACTCATACGTATTTTTGCATGGATGACAATTTTAGGTGAAAACGGTGCATTAAACGGAATCTGCGAAATTATTACAAAATTCTGCTTTTTTGTGACTCAAAATGAAGAAGGCGTTTTTGTTCCGCACAAATTTATGTTCACGAAAGGTGCAGTTATTCTGGTCAGTATTTACATGTACCTTCCATATGCAATTCTTCCGGTTTTCACCTCTGTTGACCGCTTTGATTTTACACTTCTGGAAGCTGCACGTGATCTTGGGGCAACAAAAGCCGGCTCTATTTTTAGAGTCATGATTCCAGGAATCAAATCAGGAATTATATCAGCTCTTATTTTCACTTTCATTCCGATTTTTGGAAACTACACTGTACCACAAATCATCGGCTCAACAGAAAGCTACATGCTTGGAAACATTATCATGGATCAGATTCAAAAAGCCCGGAATTTACCGCTCGCATCTGCATTCAGTGTTGTGCTCACCGTTGTCAGCATGGCAGCCATTTTGTTCATGATTTCTTCCGGCAAAAAGGAAGCAGGTCTCAAAAAAATGAAAAAGGAATAATAACCTTAATTAATAATGCTCTGGATTGCAGCAATTCCATACAATGCTGCAGTCTCACAGCGCAGAATATTTGTCTTTAAATGAACGGCTGTAAATCCTGCAGATTTTAAAACTTCAATCTCATCCGGAGAAATGCCGCCTTCACTTCCACAAAATAAAGCAATTTTTTTAGGATTTTTAATTTTTTCACATGCCTGAAAAATACTGACAGTCGAATTGTTCCTTTCATATAAGACTACAGCAAGTTTTTCGTTATCAGAAAGATTTCCGCTCCCGCTTTTCCAGTAATCCGGCAGTTCATTAAATTTTATAAGATTTTCGATTCTAGTATTAACAGGGCTTCCGCTCTGCTGCCTTGCTTCCCTTATAATTTTTTCAAACCGTTCAGAACGGAAATTCATTTTCTCAGAACCGGTTTGAGAAAACTCAGTCTTTACCGGAACAATTTTTGAAACACCACATTCAGTTGCCTGTCGTATAATCTGCTCAAACTTAGCCGGTTTTGGAACAGCCATAAAAAGAATGAACTCAGTTTCTTCAATAGATTGAGTTTCTTCCGGCTGATTTTCAAAGTTTTTACCTTCAGCCAAAGTATCACATATCTGCAGAAGGATTTCCTTTGATTTTTCGTTAATCCGGCATACAGTCATCGGCTGTAAACCGCCTTCAGAAAAGCGTACCTGTATCATATCACCTGCAGAAAGTCTGAGCACATTGTGCAGATAGCGGTAATCTTTTCCGCATATTTTGAGAGTACCGTTTGAACTGAGTGGAGCTTGTGAAATAAACTGACGCACTATTTCTTTTCTTCTTCAAGAACAGCTAAATCCTGCAGTTCTTTAAGAGTTTTTGTATTTTTCATCAAATTTGAAAAATTTTCTTTCTGAAGAATAGAAATTGCTTCGTTCAGCTGAACATCATAATCCAGATCATAAAGCATAGTACCTTTTGTGCGGTTAACTTCATTTCTTATAAGTTTACGCAGGCTTGCTTCATCAATTTCAGAATACTTCTTTTTGAGTGTTTTAGCATAATCAGAAATCTGCTTTTCTGTAAAATTTGATTTTCCATCTACATGTTTTGAAATTTCATCAGATTTCTGAAGTTCAAGATACTGCTTTTCGCCTTCTTCGCTTAAAACAGGGAACAAAACTTCACGGTCAGGAGGAATTCCGATTTTATCAATATTGACATCACTTGGAGTATAATATCGTGCAACAGTTATTTTAATGCCGTCCGTTGAAGAAAGCGGGAGAACCTGCTGAACAGAACCTTTACCGTAAGTACGCTGACCGACAAGATAAGCAAGATGATTATCTTTTAATGCACCGCTCAAAATTTCAGATGCTGAAGCACTGCCTTTATTGATAAGAACAACAACAGGTAAATTTCTGACAGTTGTTTTTTTAGCACTTGCAACAATTACAGAATTTTCGTAAGAAAGCCGGCTTTTTGTTGAAACAATCGGACCATTATCAATAAATTTATCAGCAACATCACCGGCACTGGTAATCAATCCGCCAGGATTAAAGCGTAAATCAAGTACAAGACCTGCTGCATTTGCTTTTTTAAATGAATCAAGGGCTTCCTGAGTGCGCTCTGCTGTATGAGGATTAAATTCAATCAGTTTTAAATAACCTATTTTAGTTCCTTCAATCATGCCGTATTTTACAGTAGGAACTTCAATAATGGCACGGACAAGGGTGACAGGAAATTCCATTGTTTTACCGCGCCGGATGACAAGATCTACACTTTCACCAACTTTTCCACGAAGCATGTCCAGAACTTCTTCCATTGTAAGAGTTGATGTATCAACACCATTAACAGATATTATCAAATCCCCGGCCAGAATTCCTGCCCTGAATCCTGGAGTATCTTCAACAGGAGAAACAACCTCAACGTATGCCGGCTTATCAGGATTTGACTCAACCGCCTTTGAAATTGAAAGCCCTACACCACCAAACTGACCTTTCATTGTATCATTAAGGCTTCTTGAAGCTGTCTGATCAAGATACAGTGTGTAAGGATCATTAAGGGCCTCTAACATTCCCTTTAATGCACCCTTATATAGAACAGTAGGATCAACTTCATCAACATAATTCTGCTGGACAAATTCATAAATACTCGACATCAGCTCAATATACTGCCTTGATTGAGCTGATTTTTCTGATGCAGTTTTTGAAGAAGACTGGGCAAAACACTGTGAAGCAAAAACTGCTATTATAAAGACCAATAGGACTGAATTTACACGTTTCATAATTGAATCAAAATTTTTCATATTATTTTATTTTATGTTTCTATTTAAGAAAAATCAATCTTTATAAATAAAGAATCTTGTGATATAATTTATTTTATGCAGATTATTCCAGTGGCAAGCGGCAAAGGTGGAGTGGGTAAAAGCCTTCTTTCCGCAAATTTAGCAATCGCGTTGGGGCAGGCAGGCAAAAAGGTCGTGCTTGCTGATTTAGACTTAGGTGCTTCAAACCTTCATCTTGTTATCGGGCAGAATTCACCCAAAAAAGGAATCGGTACTTTTTTAACAGGCGAATCAAAATTTGAAGAAATTATTTCGCCTACTGATTACAAAAATGTCAGTTTTATCGCCGGTGATTCTGAAATACCGGGCTTAAGTGCACTTAAAGTTGCCCAGAAAAATTCTTTAATCAAAAAATTTCATTCTGTAGATGCAGATTATCTTATAGTTGATTTGGGAGCTGGTACACATCTTACCATTCTTGACCTTTTTTTAATCTCTCCACAGGGAATTATCGTTACAGCACCTACAGTTACAGCAACACTCAACGGATATCTTTTCCTTAAAAACGCTGTATTCCGGTTAATGGCAGCAACTTTCAAAAAAAATTCAAAGGCAGCTGATTTTATCGCAAAACTCCGTAATGATTCGGCTTCCCTGCAGAGGCTCTACATTCCAAAATTAATTGAAAAAATCACTGAAATCGATCCGGAAAACGGTTTAAAATTTAAAAAACGCCTTTCTCAGTTTAAGCCGCGTTTAATAATGAACATGATTGACGAACCTAAAGACGCCGATAAAGCTCAGAAAATCCGCCGTTCATGCCAGCAGTATCTCGGGCTCGAAGTTGAGTCTTTAGGCGTAATGTACCGCGACTCAATGCAGGACAAAGCCCTTTCTTCAAGTCTTCCGGTCACTGTTTACAAACCGAATTCCGTACTTGCACAGGCAATCTACCGCATTGCAGAAAAAATCATACAGGGTGAGTCGCTTTCATTTGATGAAACTTTTGATGTTGCCACAGAAGAAGCAAATGACGACTATTCTGCAAAACTTTCATATGTTGAAGATTTAGTCGGTTCAGGAGCTTTAAGCGTAGGCGAACTCGCAGAAATGATAAAAACTCAAGCATATGAATTAAATCAGCTCAAAAATGAAAATATCATGCTCAAGTCTAAGCTTGTAAAAGCAGCTCAGCAAGGGTTTAAATTATGATTCTGCCGCTTTACATCAATTATCCGTCCTGGATTCATCCGGAAATTTTTCCTAATGTGCCGGGATTGAGTCTTTTACGCTGGTACGGACTTATGTACATTTTTGCCTTCGGAACGGCTTTTTTTGTCCTCAAAAAACTGCTCCGTGAAGGGGCTTTAGATTCCATAAACAAAGACGGAACGCTGCATAAAGCCACAGAAGACGATATTTTCAGCTTTATCGCAACAGGAATCGTCTTTCTGCTGATTGGTGCAAGAATTTTTTCAACTTTGGTTTACGATACATCCGGCATTTACCTGAAAAAGCCGTGGCTCATATTCTGGCCTTTTCAGAATGGTCATTTTACCGGCTTAGCAGGAATGAGCTATCACGGAGGCTTTATCGGCGGTTTATTCGGCATGATTTTCTGGTGCTTCAAACATAAAGTTCCGTTTTTCAAATGGGCAGACGCAATGGTCACAGCAATTCCTTTAGGTTACACTTTTGGCCGTATCGGAAATTTCATGAACGGTGAACTTTACGGAAGAATCACCACTGCTTCCTGGGGTATGGTCTTTCCGCACGCAGAAAAATTTTCTGCTTCTCTTTCCTGGGTTCAGGAATTTATGACAAAAATCGGCATGGAAGCACAGACAAATCTTGTAAATCTTCCGCGGCATCCAAGCCAGCTGTACGAAGCATTATTTGAAGGCGTAATTTTATTCTCAATTATCTGGCTTTTACACAAAAAAAAGCCGTTCGATGGATTTTCAGGTGCACTTTACACAGGCGGTTACGGATTTTTCCGCTTTTTTATCGAATATTTCCGTGAACCGGACGCTGATATCGGCTACCGCATTGCAGCAGATTCTTCTGCACCGATTTACATGAACACAAGCCTTTTAAACATTTCTACAGGCCAGATTCTGTGTTTTTTAATGATTTTGGGTGGAATTGCCGTTGCAGTTACAGGCTGGATTCTAAATAAAAAAAAGCAGGCAGAATAATCTTTATAAAAAACGACCGTCGGTATGATACCAGCGGTTATTTTTTTGCATTTTACTTAAACAGCTTTTTAATTTCGCCTGAATAAATTTCGTTAATACGGAAACGCATGATTTCCTGCTTTGCAGACAGTTCTACGCCGACTTCAAAAGGCTTTTCTAGCAGAGCAATTTTATTGATTCTCTCGTACATTTTGAATCCGTTTTTAGAATTTACACGGGTAGCAACCTCTGTTTCGATAAGGTGAAGAACTTCAGCACTCTTAACCATGTCAGAATATTTTTTGTATGGAAGACCTGAATCTTTACAGAATGCTTCAACTTCTGCCTGTTCCGGCACAACAAGGGCTGCAAGATACCGCTGATCCTGGCCTAAAACTACAGCTGTCTGAATAAAGCGGGATTCCTGCATCTTCATTTCGATTGGAAGTGGCTCGATATTTTCGCCGCCTGTCTGAACGATTGTGTCTTTCATTCGTCCGCAGAGAACAATTTCGTTATTTGCTGTAAGGCGTGCTAAATCTCCTGTGTCGAACCAGCCGTTTTCGTCGATTGCTTTTGCTGTAAGTGCCGGCTGTTTGTAGTAGCCTTTCATTACAGTGCCGCCTTTTACTTCAAGAACACCTTTTTTACCGCGTTTAACAGGTTTTCTGGTAAGAGGATCTACTACACGGGCAGAAACTCCGCGTACAGGAGAGCCTACATTGCCAAGCACAGGACGTGAAATCGGGCGTACAGAAATAATTGGTGAAGTTTCGGTAAGACCGTAACCTTCAGAAAGTTTGATACCGATTGCCCAGAAGAATTTATCTACAGCAGGTGGAAGCGCTCCGCCGCCAGGAACGCCCGAACGGAAGCCTGTACCGAGCATTTTTTTGATTTTGCGGAAAATAAGGGCATGACCAAGAAGCTTGATTGGATAACAGAAAAGCCATGGAAGCACAAATGCAGGCCATTGAAGCCAGCGTTTATCCATACCGTAGCGGGTAGTTCTGTCAAAAAGAACACGGTCAAGCTTAGAATGGAAAAGGGCAATATTTACAAAGAATTTAAACAGGCGGTAAACAGTACCGCCGGTTTTCCGCATATTGCGCCAGATTCCGTCGTAAACAGCTTCGAACACACGCGGAACAGCCGGAAGAACCTGTGGATTTAAGGTTTTAAGGTCAGAAAGAAGAATCGGTCCGACAGGTTTTGAATAACAGATTGTAGCTGCCTGATTGATAACAACATATTCGACAGCCCGCTGATAAGCATGCCAGACAGGAAGAACCATTAATCCTCTGTCGCCCGGGTGAAGATAAATCCGCTCACAGACTTCATCAAGTTGAGTAATAAAGTTTCCGTGAGAAAGCATCACTCCTTTTGGCTTACCTGTTGTGCCAGAAGTAAAGATAATTGTAGCCAAATCATCCCATTTACCTTTTTCGATTTCTTCGTTTACTTTGCCGGAATTTTCTGAATTGAATTTTTTACCGTCCTCGACAATCTGTTCAAAAGAAAAAAGAGAAATTCCGACCGCTTTTGTTGCTTCATAATCTTTTTCACCTGGAGCTTCAAAAACAATCATTTCGTTTACAAGAGGAATTTTGTCGCGGATAGAAAGAAGTTTTGTTATCTGTGCAGAATTTTCAACAATTACGCGCTTACACTCAGCAAAAGAAAGGATATATTCAAGGTCACCGATTGTAGCATCACATCCGCGCGGAACATCGATAGCACCGAGCATCATCAAGCCCATGTCGGCATGTTCCCATTCTTTGCGGTTATCTGAAATAAGACCGATATGTTCTTCACGCACAACACCATGAGCTAAAAGCCCGCCTGCAAAATCAACCGCAATTTCGTAGGCTTCTTTGTATGTAGTAGGTTCAAAATGTCCGTCCTTAAAGCGGCTCATCTGAAAAGCAATTTCGGGATATTCTGAGGCTCTCTTCCTGAAAAGACGCGGGAGTGTTGTTTCCATTAAAATCTCCAAAAAATAATATTATTTCATTATAGGAGAAAAATATAAAAAAGAAAAGATTGACAATTTTTTATTCTGATAATAAACTAATGATAGTTAGCTGGGATGATTTTAAATCATCTAAAATGGGTGGGAAAATGGCTAAATCAGAAAAAGTAACACGCGAGAAAATTATTCTTGCATTCCTGGACGCATGCTTTGAAAAAAATGCAGGCGGAACTTCACTTTCAGATGTTGCAGAACGGCTTGGAATCAAAAAAGCATCGCTCTATAATCATTATGAAAGCCGCGATGCAATGATTGAAGACTGCATACGATGGTGCGGTGATTATTACCGGAAAACTTATTTTATTCCAACGGATATTGATTCAATTTCGCAGCGCTATCCTGCAGAAAATGTCATGAAGGCAATTGTAAACCGCTGGTTCAAGATGAACGAAAAAGATCCGTTAATTCTGATTTATTCTTTCATCGAAAGCGAGAAATATATTTCTACAGCTGCAGCAAAAATCGCACAGGAAACACGCGAAAAACTTGTAAATCAGACAAAACAGGCTTTAAGAAGTCTTGGTACAGCTAAAAAAATCATCGATTTAGAAGAAAATGATTTAGATTCACTCGCACAAATTATGACTTCAATTACTGTTTCAAATCTTGATGAATACATCACAAACAGGAAAATTGAAATTCGGGCAAATCCAAAAGGCGGAGAAGGTTCGCTTTTTGAAAATACATCAGAATCTGATTACAGCAAAATCGACAGTCTTATTAACACATTTTGTTCAATGCTTAAATAAAAAAAAAGCTAGACAAAATGGAGATTTTTAGTGTAACATAATAGAAGAATCAAAGTTTTTTTGAGGTAACGGAATATGGGCAATAACAACAATGACATCGTTCCAGGTTTTAACGATGAAAAAGACGACAGCTTAAAAATTACAATCGAAAAAATCGCTGACATCGAAAATGGTCTCATTATTTATTTAAACGGTTACATCGATACATATAACTCAAGCTTTTTCCAGAAAAGAATTTCAAAAGCCGTAGAAGCTGGTTTTATTAATCTTGTTTTTAATTGTTCTGCATTAAACTATGTATCATCAACTGGAATCGGTTCATTTACTGCCTTCCTTAAAATGATTAAACCACAGGGCGGTGACATTGTTCTTCTGGAAATCCAGCCGAAGGTATACGAAGTTTTCCAGCTGCTGGGATTTTCACAGTTTTTCAACATCAAAGATACTATGAACGATGCAATCACTTTCTTCAAACGCGGTGCTCCTGTTGCAGAAAGTGTTTTCCCTAAAATCTTCAGCTGCCCGGTTTGTTCAAAGCGTCTTAAAGCAACCCGCGCAGGCCGTTTCCGTTGTTCTGAATGTAAATCAATTCTTGCAATCGATCAGCACGGACAGGTTTTTCTGGGCTAAAAATTCAACAGAATATTTTAAGTCACTTCATTAAAGAAGTGGCTTTTTTTATTTTTTCATGATATTCTTATACTATAATGAAACGCGTTCTTTATTTAACTGTAATTTATTTAGCGTCAATATTTACCGGAACTCTTGTTTTTGCAACTTTATTTCTGCTTAGTTGCAATCTTTCTATGTTCGTAACCGATTTATCATCACCTTTCTTTTCCCTGCACTTTTTTACAATTGGTCTTTTAATCAGTTTTCCTATTGTGTGCATTTTAGTTCAGGTTCTTCTAATTTTGTATTCTATCCGTCATCCGGAAAAACATCTCCTTTCACTAGCTTTATATTTCGTATTCGGGCTCCTTTCATGGCTTGTCTTTATACCAACCGACATGCAGCTGCTTACAAAATATTATGACGGTCACGATATTTTATCTGCAAGAACCACTGCAGTAAGTTCCGGAGTATTCCGCGAAGAAGAAAACGGTGTCTTTTATTATTCCAGAATTGATGAATCATACAATGCAGACGGTCTTTTTATTGATACAACAGGCTTTCTTGATTCAGATTCTACAGTTCTTCCTTTTTTTGATGTTCCTGTAAATAACAATTCAGCCTACCCTTATTCAGATGTTCTTATAAAAAATTCGCTGCAGCCGCCGGCTCTTGTAAAATATCCGCTTGCAGTCTATAACGCTTTACTTACTGCAGCTGAATACAGTTCTTCATTAGGATTTTTATCATGGCTGTGCTTTGCAACACTCGGGCTGGCTCTTCTTTCTGTTTACGGCTGCCAGTTTGCAAGTTCCTGGAAATTAGCAAATGTTTCCCTTGTACTTGCCGTAACTATGACAATTCTTTTTGTAAATTATCTGTACTATATGGGAATTATGCCTCTAGTTCTCAAAGAAATTTCTTCAAAGCTATCAACCCTTACTACTGTAAAAGATCCTCTTATTACCATAATAAACCTCTTAATAACGATTATGTTTACAGGCTTTGGAATATTTATGGGAATTTACAGGCTTAAAAGTTCTGAATCGGAGAATAAAGAATGAGAAAAACAGGTCTTATCGTTTTAATATACGCGGTCTTAGCATTTGCAGTCAGTCTGCTTATATCAAATTTTATAAAAGCACTGCCTGTTTTAATTCCCGGCGAAGAAAACACCTACATTTTTATACGCGGTTTTCTGTTTTTCTGCAAATTTCTGCCGTCACTTATATTCAGTGCTTTTGTAATCGGCTGTGCCATTGCATACGGAAAAGACGCAGAAAAGGCAAAAATAAAATATTCTCCGCTAATCATGTCTCACTTTAAAAAGACAATGATTGCTTCCATTATGATTGTTCTTGGCATTTCTGTAATATCAGAAGTTTTTGTACCGATTTTTGAACAGCAGCAGACTAAAGCAAAAATAAAGCCGATGCTTTTTTCAGAATTTATGAATTTAAGCAGGGAATATTATGAAAAAGGCAACATGAATCTGGCTTTTGAATATTCCTACAATGCACTTCTGTTAAATCCAAAAGATAGAGATGCCCTTGAAATAAAAGAAAAATCAGAAGCAGGATTAAAATCCTTAAAAATGATTCTGGACAGACCAGAAGAACCAAAATTTGTTTTTACACCGGCAAAAGAAACTAAAGGTGAAACAATTACTTCCCTTATCAATAAAGCTAAAGCTGCCATGGAAAATGAAAACTGGTTCGATGCCCATTATTATGCCTATCTTGCAGTTGAAGTTGGAAACAAAAAAGATATAAATCTTGATGAGGCAAACCGTCTGGCAAGTGAAGCCTGGAACCACCTGTTCAGCCCTACTGCGTTAAAATCTACCACTGAACAGGAACTTTTTAAAAGAAAAAGAGAAGCATACAAAACCCTTATCAGAGGCGATAATGTCGAAGGTTATTATCAGTTTGTTGATATAGCAGCCTTTTCTGATGTAGCAGCTCGCGATCCGGATGTAGCAAAATTTCTGGAAATCGCGCAGCAGAGAGTTGAAGAGCAGTGTTTTTTTGTCGAAGAAGTTGAAAATTTAAGGCGTTTTGAAGCTTATAATAATATTTATTTTGCAATCTCACATGAAGACGGTTCAAGAGACATAGTTTACATCCGGGGAATTACACCTGTAAAAAACTCCGGCAGAATGATTCAGTATCTCCGCGGTTTCACTATGTTTACCTACTCTGCTGAAGGAAGATTTCAGCGCTCTATTTTTGTTCCTTATGTAAAAATGCTTTCAGAATCCTGCAGCACATTTGATGAAGAATCAAAAGAACAGTTCGGTATAAAAGATTCTTTCAAAAATGTTCCGTTTCTTATGATGGAAAGTGTATCTAAAACAGGCAGAACCGGCAGAGTCTTTCCCGTTTATGAATATGATGCTGATTATGCTAAAGAACATACACCTTATTTAAACAATTATTTTGTTCTTGGACTGCCTTATTCAGATTTTAACTTAATCTGCGATACAGGTGCGGGTTCTGTCAGAATGAGTTTACTTGCTTTAATCAAATTTTTACCAAAAGCAAAAGAATACGGCTATTCTTATGAAGTCTACAATTCTGATTTTGTTTTCAGGATTTCATATCCGCTTTTAGCACTTATCTGCTGCATTTTTATGGCATGCATGGCATGGAATTACCGTCTGAAGAATTCACAGCTTTTTAAGTTTAAGTGGATTGTTGTTATGCCTGTTCTTACAATTCTTTTATATTTTATTCTTGAATGCAGCCTGTATGTATTCAGAATGTTCAGTTACGCACTTGTAATTATGCTCGGAGGTGCTGCAGTTTTTGTAACGCTTGCACTGCTGATTTTAATTTTATTTATTGTGTGCATGATTTTTGTTTCAAGAACTGCAGAATAAATGATATCTGTGCCACCAGTAAAAAAAGCCCCTCCTAAAATTGAATTTTATTTGTCCAACTTTAGGGGTGCACTTCAGACCAGGGCTTTTTTTGTTAATCCTCGATTTCGACCTGTTCGATTCTTGCTCCAAGTGAACGGAGTTTTTCAACCAGATTTTCATATCCGCGTTCAACCTGATAAACATTGCTGATTTCACTTTCACCATGAGCAATTAAAGCAGCAATTACCATTGCCATGCCGGCACGGACATCCGGAGAAACCAGCTTGTCGCCGTGAAGGGTACACGGTCCACTTACAACAGCGCGGTGAGGATCACAAAGCGTAATGCGTGCACCCATTGAAATAAGTTTATCAACAAAGAACATACGGCTTTCAAACATTTTTTCAAAAATCAGGACAGTGCCTTCAACCTGAGTTGCAACAACAGTCATGATTGAAGTTAAATCAGGCGGGAATCCCGGCCACGGAGAATCGTCAATTTTTGGAATCATGCCGCCTAAATCTGTATTTACTTTCATTTCCTGACCAAGCGAAACAGTGAGGGAATCCCCTTCGATTGTCCAGCGGATTCCAAGTTTTCCGAATGCAACCCTGAGAGGACGCATGTCTTTTGGATTCACGCCGGTGATTTTGATTGAGCCTTTTGTAGCAGCGGCAAGTCCTATATATGAGCCTATTTCCATAAAGTCAGGCCCTATTGTAAAATCTGTACCGTGAAGCTTTTTAACGCCGTCAATATGAAGAATATTGCTTCCTATTCCGGAAATTTTTGCGCCCATTTCTACGAGCATATTACACAAATCCTGCACATGAGGTTCACTTGCTGCATTATTAATGATTGTTTTACCTTCTGCAAGAACAGCCGCCATGACTGCGTTTTCGGTTGCAGTAACTGAAGTTTCGTCAAGAAAGATGTCTGCTCCTACGAGTTTATTTGCAGTAAAAGTAAAAGGACCTTCTACAGAAATGCGTGCTCCAAGTTCCTGTAAAGCAAGAAAGTGCGTATCTACACGACGGCGGCCGATTACATCTCCGCCAGGAGGCGGCATAACAGCTTTTCCTGTCCGGGCAACTAAAGGACCTGCGAACAAAATTGAAGCACGGATTTTTTTGCTTAATTCTGCAGGAATGTCAGAAGAGCGGATTAAAGATGCATCGATTTTCCATTCATGCTCACCGATTTTTTCAACACTCGCACCAAGTGCCTGCAAAATCAAAAGCATAACGCCCGTATCTTCGATTTGAGGAATATTCCGCAAAATGACAGGTTCTTCGCTTAAAAGGGTTGCGGCGATACATGGTAAAGCCGCATTTTTATTTCCACTGGCGGCAATTGTTCCCCGGATTGGAATGCCGCCTTCAATTCTGTATTTATGCATGATTTTAGTATCGCATAAAACGCAGAAAAATTCCACTGTGACACAGCACAGTTAAATGCTTCTACTCTGTAAGCCACTTACCGAACTCAAGGTTTGTGCCGAGGTAGCCTACTACAGGAAGACCGGCGCTGTCGAAGTCAAGACAGACATTCTGGAATTTAGGATCGCCGCCCTGTGGTGGAGTGATTGCAGGCACTGTCATGTATTCCCATGAGCCGGTGGTG
>NZ_JAZOUG010000269.1:0-2622 GCF_045657965.1 Treponema sp.
TGTCAGATTATGTTGCCGGTGAAGTTGGCAGTGATGTGTTTTTCTTTCTAAAAAGCGGCTTTTTTCAGAATGGTCGTGGCTGTGCCTTAGTTTCTGGCCGTGGAGAAATTGTTGAACCTGTTACTCCGCGAACAAATCTAAGTTTTCTGCTGATTTTTCCAGAAGTACATTCTTCCACAAAGGAAGCTTATTCTCTGGTTGATAAAGCGCATGAATCAGGCCGGAGTGTTATTTGTCCTGATTTTTCGGAGTTGAAGAGTTTATATTACGGTTCAGTAAAAGAATGGAATTTTGCTAATTCCTTCACTCCTGCTATTGTGAGTCAATATCCTGCCGTTGGTGAAGCGTTGCGGGATATTAAAAAATATGGTGCTGACTGGGCAGAAATGTCCGGTTCAGGAGCTACAGTTTTTGGCGTTTTCGAATCAGATCTTGCTGCAAAAAAGGCTTTCGAGGAATGTCATAAAAAATGGAAATGTGTTCTTACACATTGAAGTTATAGCTGCTAAAGGAGACTAGCAAATGGAAGTCACTGAATTAAGAATCCGAAAAGTAACGGCTGAGGGAAAGCTTAAGGCTTATGTAACTGTCACTTTTGACAACTGCTTTGTTGTTCACAATGTGAAAGTTATCGAAGGCCAGTCCGGGCTTTTTATTGCAATGCCAAGCAGAAAAACTGCTAATGGCGAATATAAGGATGTAGCTCATCCTATCAGTGCTGATTTTAGAAATGCCTTGCAAGACAAGATACTTTCAGAGTATAATGCCGGGCACTTCGATGAAAGTGCTGGGGAAGACTAATTTTTAGTCAGACTGAAATATTTTTTCTGCAGGAAATTTTACCTGCAGATTAATATATTTTGGGCCGTCGTCAAGCGGTAAGACAATGGCTTTTGGTGCCATCATTCCACAGGTTCGAATCCTGTCGGCCCAGTTAATTTTATGGAAACTCTGGCGTGATGAACGATGGGGTTAGATTTTTTTAATCAAAGCATCATTTTGCTTCATGCATTGTTTCCAGAATTTTAGGAGTTATACAAATGGAACAGTTGGTTATCGAAGCAAAAAAACGCTCAGAAACTGGCAAAAAAGCAGCACGCGCAATCCGTGCAGAAGGTCGTATTCCTGCAGTTGTTTATGATGAAGCAGGAAAAGCAACATCAATTACAGTTGATTCAGTTCAGTTCAACAAAGTATGGCGCTCAATCACAAGCACAACTTTAGTTACTCTCGATGTTGAAGGTAAAAAATACGATGCTTTCATCCGTGACACAGAATACAACATCATGAAAGATCAGGTTCTTCATGCTGATTTCCTGGCTGTTTCTAACAAAAAGCCGGTTGTCCGCTCATACAAAATCCAGTACTCTGGTACAGCAGCTGGTGTTCTTAAAGGCGGCTTTATGGTTAAGCATGTTCCTGAAGTTAAAATTAAGGCTTTACCAAAGGATTTGCCTGTACGCATCGTAATCGATGTTTCTCCAATCAATATTGGTGACATTTTCCGCGTAAAAGATATGAACCTTGGTGACAAAGTTACTGTTCTTACAAATGGTGAAGATTCACTTATCAGCGTAGCACCAGCCCGCTAATCATAAATTGCTGATAAAAATCCCTCGTATGGCGGGGGATTTTTTTATTTTGAGGCAGCTGAATGCAGAAAAATACAGATAATTATTTTCCGCTTGCAAAATTAAAAAATCTCAATTCTTTTGAAAGAAAAGTTCTTGAAGGGCTTGTGTTTTGCGGCATTTCGGAAAAAACAGTTTCAAAATCAACGCCTTTGGGAATTGCAGTTTCCGGCGGGGCTGATTCTGTGTCTCTTTTGCTTTCACTGAATGCGATTTTCGGAAATGAAAATATCTGTGTTATTACAATAGACCATGGAATAAGAAGTGAAGAAGAAAGCGGCGGAGATGCTGCTTTTGTAGAGCAGTTGTGCAAAAATTATAAAATTTCATGTGAAATTTTAAAAATTCCTTACGGTGAAATTTCAAAAAAGTCAGCAGAAACTAAAAAAAGTATCGAAGAAACAGCCCGCGTTTTCCGCTACAATTTTTTTGAATCTTTTATCAGACAAAAAAATCTCTGTAATCTTGCTCTGGCTCACAATCAAAATGATCAGACAGAAACTCTTCTGATGCGTTTTTTACAGGGAAGTTCAACCGAAGGAATGGGCGGAATTGAACGGGTGCGGGGAAAATTTATCCGTCCTCTGCTGGATATTTCTCGGGATGAAATTGAAGTTTATTTAACCGAAAAAAATCAAAAATGGCGGACTGATGCAACCAATTTTGATATAAAATATTTTCGGAATAAAATCCGGAATGTTCTAGTTCCTTTTTTAAATGAAAACTTTACCGGATGGCATAAACCGGTATTAATGGCAGCAAAAAAAACAAAAGATGATGAAGATTTTATAAAAAACTGTTGTCCTGTAAACCGTTATGATTCAACAGTTAACCGTGACTTTTTTTATTCGCTTCATGATTCCTTAAAAAGGCGTGTGTTTTTTTCAGCCTTAAATAAAGCCGGGTTTGGCGGCAGGTTTCCTTTTAAGCTTTTTGAAGAAGTGCTTCAATGGCAGAATAAAAAAACTAACAAAATTTCTTACGAAAATCT
>NZ_JAZOUG010000270.1:0-1636 GCF_045657965.1 Treponema sp.
GCATGTTTTTGTACATGATGCGATCAAGATCAATGAAAAAGCCAGGCGTATTTATACAATCGGTGAGATTGACGACAGGCGGCAGGCGTACAAATTCGGTGATACAAAGATTGACAAAATACTTTGGCGTTTATATAATGCCAATAAGTGGTATTACTACAACAATGATATAGGCTTTACTGTTGACACATATGTCAACAAAGCAAATAAATTATAATTGCCCCATAGGGCGGAAAGGAGCCAACATGGCTAACGCAAAAAAGAACACACAGGCACAGAAGGAGCAGGAGAACGGAAAGTTTTATCTTGCAGGCACGATCACGACAGCAATGTACGGCAAGCGCACTTTTTCAAATGGAAAGAAGGACAAAGACGACAAGTACAGAATTTCGCTGAAGTGCACAGCAGAAGCAATCGACAAGCTGAAAGAAACAGCTGAGCCCTTTTATGTAGACACTGAGGAAAAGTGGCTGCCCGAATGGCTGACAAATGATACACCGGAAGACGGCGGATACATCAATTTGTCAAGCGGTTTTGATATCAGAGTCGGTGAGTATGTAAACGGCAGTATTGCTGATGCCGGAAACCTTACAGACTATCTTGCAGACCATGGCGGAAATATAAACGGCAGCAAGGCTGTTGTACTTGTTTCAATAAAACCCGGCGCAATTTATCCGGCAGCGCTTCTGATCAAAGAACTTCATGTCATGGATATCGGCACAATGTTTGCCGGTGACGACTTCGAAAGCGCTTTTGGTGAAGATTTACCCTTCTGAAATAAGTATTTGACAAATTAAATATTATAGTGTACTATGGGTGTAGTAAGAAACGCTACACCCATTATTTTTTATTATGAAAGGAGACATAATATGTCAGTTGAGTATTTAAACAACAATGCCGTTTACTCACTTGTAAGTGAAGCTTACAAGCAGTCAGTCGGTGAAAAGGCCGTTGCAACAGAAAACCTTGCAGACTTTATCGACGGCGGAATTGCACATGATGACCTTGGAAAATATCGTGAGCAGTTTACAAAAGCTTTAATACTTGGCAGTGTTAAATCTGTATTTCTTGACAGCCTGTACCGCAGATCAAAGGCTTACGGCTTCAGAACAGAAGACATGCAGTTTAAAGCAATCATTCAGGCAATCACCATCACAGCGCCCGAAGTACAGGAAGCCCACAATTGGAAAGTATTTGCAGATGGTGACAGTATCGGAACTTATAACATTAAGCTTCCGACAGTTGATGCTACACTGTACGGCAAAACTTCAAGTTGGGAGCTTCAGTATGATCTGACAGGCAACCAGTGGGATGATGCATTTACTTCTGAAGCAGAAGTTGAAGGCTTTGTCGGTGCGATCAGGCTTGCAATCGCAAACGCACTCGAAGCACATGACGAAGAGCTTGACGACTTACTCAGAAACGCTTTGATCGCTGAATGTATCAAGAATGATGCAAAGGTAACAGCTCATTCAATCTCAGTGATTGACCTTAGAAAAGCTTACAATGCAGAGATGAAGCCTTCAAGTCCTGTTACCACCGCAGCAGATTTCCTTGCAAATGCTGACTGCTTAAAGTTTATGAGCCGTAAGCTCACAGAATTTAAAGACTATTTCAAGAAAATGTCAAAGCTGTT
>NZ_JAZOUG010000271.1:0-4428 GCF_045657965.1 Treponema sp.
TCCATGTGGCGCATTTTATTGATAAAAAATGAGGATATGTATATATGGGAATGTTTACTTCAATTAATATAGCTGCTACGGGAATGAGCGTTGAGCGGCTCCGTACTGATGTTATTTCAAACAACATCGCCAATGCAAGTACAACACGCACTCCGGAAGGCGGGGCTTTCAAAAAATCTTCTGTTGTTATTGAACCTATTGCTTCAAGTCATCCGACATGGAGAAGCCCTTTTGTTTCGGCTGACCAGGATAACGGACCTGGAAAGGGTGTTCGTGTACGTGAAATCGTAAAAAGCACTGAACAGGGACGGCTTGTTTATGATCCTACAAACCCGGATGCAATTCAGAGTGGCCCTAATAAAGGCTATGTTGAATATCCGAATGTAAACATCGTAAATGAAATGGTTGATTTGATTTCTGCAAGCCGTGCTTACGAAGCAAACTCAACTGTAGTTCAGGGGGCGAAAGATATGTTCTCAAGTGCTCTTGAAATTGGACGAGGTTAATGGTTTAAAAATATCTTGTCATGATTGACTTTTTACTATAAACTTTAATTGGGTGGAGAATTATGAATATTAATATGCCAAGTTTGTCATCAATTACGATGACCCGTACAAATCAGGCGCATGTTGGAACAGCTAAGCTTACTTCGCTTGTTCCCGGTCAGGAATCAGCTTCAGTTCAGAATCAAAAATCTTTCGGTACATTTGAGAGTTATCTCGTAAATGCTGTTTCAGAAATGAATTCTCAGCAGCTCGATGTTAACCGTGTTCAGGAACAGTTAATAACTGACCCTGATTCTGTCGATATTCATGATGTAACTACTGCAATGGCAAAGGCTCAGATGTCTTTGAACCTTGCACAGACTGTAATTGATCGCTTAATTACTGGTTGGAACGAACTTTCAACTAACAGATAATCGTTCATGGGAGGGGTAAATGAACGAGTGGTTTAAAAACACTACTGCTAAGTTAAAATCTTCGTGGGCTTCATGGAAGCCTGTTCAAAAAGCAATCGCCGCGGGTATTGTCATCGCGGTTATTGTTGTTTTAGTCGTAGTATTCCGGGGCTCTTCTAAGCCTACAACGGTTCAGCTTTTCCGCACACCTATTACAGATGAAGCAAAGCGTGATGAAATTATCACTCATCTTGAACAGAAAAATGTTGATTTTACTTACAATGAAACAACAGGTATTTTTACAGTTCCAGATGAACGCACTGCAAAACGTGTTCGTACAGATTTAACTACAGAAGGAATTCTTTCTTCTGCATACAATGTATGGGATGAAGAACTTAATGTTCGTGACTGGACTACAACTGATTTTGAACGGAATGAGCGCAAACTTCAGCGCGTTAACAATCAGATTAAGCAGCAGCTTGAATCTCTGGACTGGATTGCCGAAGCAAATGTCGTAATCAATCAGGCAAGTGAAGGCCTTTTTGCCAGAAACTCACGTCCTGCACAGGCAAGCGTAATTCTTTCTTTGCGTGGAGATACCCCTGAACGCAGAAGAATCCGTGGTGTTCAGGAACTGATTATGAGTGCAGTTCCAGGTCTTCTTGAAGAAAATGTAAAAATTTCAGACAAACAGGGAAATATACTTAACAATTTTGAAGGCATGGCAGAATTCGATGCTGTTGATGTCGTAAAAAAACAGCAGGATTTTATTGCACAGAAAGAAGCTCAGCTTGCTGCAAAAGTTCAGGATATGCTCCAGCAGAATTTCACTGCTGACCGTGTCCGTGCAGTTGCTGTTGCCATTGAAATGGATATGTCAAAAGTGACGAGCGATAAAACAGAATATTCTCCGTTCGTACGTACTCCTGATAATCCTGATACTCCTTATTCAGAACTTGAAACAGTTGACGGCGTTCCAATTTCTTCACAGGAAGTTAAGAAAACATGGACTGGAACCGGTTATAATCCTGAAGGCCCTGCGGGAGTTGAAGGCCAGAATCCACCGGTTTATTCAGATATGTCTAATGTAATCGGACAATCAAAAGAAGAAGGTAATACAACAAATTATGTTTATAATACAGAGCAAAAACATATCGAAAAATCTCCTTCAATTGACCGTATTACTGCTTCTGCAAATATTGACGGGCGCTGGGAAAAAGAACTTGACGGCGATAATAATCCGGTTTTTGTTACTGAAAAGAACTTTGAAACTCTTAAAACTAAATACGAAGAAAAATATCCGAATGTAGAAGATAACGATAATATCCGTTTTCGTTTAGGTCATATTGTGCGTGTTTACAGACCTGTTCCGGAAGATACACGTATCAGAGCTGCAAGTATCGTACAGGATGCTATCGGATACAACAGAAACAGAGGCGACTCTGTTACAATTACTTCATGGCCGATTCCGCGTGAAGATGACTGGGATATTGAAGATGAAGCAATTATCCGTGCTCAGCAGACACGTAAAACAATCATGCTTGTTTTAATCGGTGTTGTAATTATTCTTATTGCATTCATTGTATTCCGTATGATTAGCCGTGAGCTTGAGCGACGCCGACGTCTTCGTGAAGAAGAACTTCTTCGCCGTCAGCAGGCAGAACGTGAAAAGGCTTTGTGGGATGCAAAACAGGAAGGCATGGAAGTTACTATGTCTGTCGAAGAGCGAAAGCGTGCTGAACTTCAGGAAAATGCAATTGCTATGGCAAAAGAACATCCTGAAGATGTCGCAATGCTTATCAGAACCTGGATGATGGAGGAGTAGAAAATGGCAGAAGCAAAACCGGCAGCCGGCGGCCACAGTAAAAAAGGCGGTGCAAAAGATTATAAAAATCTTACCGGACGCCAGAAAGCCGCAATCTTCCTTGTTTCACTCGGTTCAGATGTTTCTTCAGAAATCATGAAGCATCTTCGCGAAGATGAAGTTGAAACTTTAACATTTGAAATTGCACGACTGGAAACTGTTGATGCAGATTTTAAAGACCAGGTTCTTGAAGAATTTCAGGAACTCATGGCGGCACAGAACTTTATCACTACCGGTGGTATTGATTATGCCCGCGAACTTCTTGAAAAATCTTTGGGAAGCCAGAAGGCAATCGATATTATCAACCGTCTTACTTCAAGCCTTCAGGTTCGTCCGTTCGACTTTATCCGCCGTACAGACCCGGCTCACCTGCTCAACTTTATTCAGCAGGAATATCCTCAGACAATCGCTTTGATTCTTGCTTACCTCGAACCTGGAAAGGCTGCGGTTATTCTGCAGAACTTACCGCCAGAAATCCAGCCTGAAGTTTCAAAACGTTTGGCAACAATGGACCGTACTTCACCGGATGTTTTACGTGAAGTTGAGCGCGTTCTTGAGAAAAAGCTTTCTACGCTGTCCAGCGAAGACTACACTGCAGCTGGTGGTGTTGAATCTATCGTTGAAATTCTTAACCTTGTTGACCGTTCTTCTGAAAAAGCCATCATCGAATCTCTCGAAGAAGAAGATCCGGATCTGGCAGAAGAAATCAAAAAGCGAATGTTCGTATTCGAAGATATCGTTATGCTCGACGACCGTGCAATTCAGAAAGTTCTGCGCGAAGTCGATACACAGGAACTTTCAAAGGCACTCAAATCTGTCGATACCGAAGTTCAGGACAAAATTTTCCGAAATATGTCAAAACGTGCGGCTTCAATGCTCAAAGAAGATATGGAATTCATGGGACCTGTACGCTTAAAGGACGTAGAAGAAGCTCAGCAGAAAATCGTTTCAACTATCCGCCGACTCGAAGATGCGGGTGAAATCGTTATTGCCCGCAGTGGTGAAGACGAACTGGTTGTATAAAATTATAATAGGGGCATATCATGGCAAGAAATTTATTTCAGCAGACATTATTTCAACCCGGTCAGTTAAAGCCGAAAGAGGGCGAATTCAAGCTCCAGCTTGTCCATGAATTTGCTCCTCCGGTAGAAGAAGTCGTAGAAGAAGTTGTTCCGGAATATACCGGTCCTACTGCCGACGACCTTCGTCGTGAAGCCGAAGCTTTCAAAGCTCAGTGGGAAACTGAAAAACAGAAAATGCTTGAAGAAGCACAGGCTAAAGCAGATGAAATTCTTAAAAAAGCAGAAGATGCTGCATTTGCTGAAGTAAAGCGTCAGACCAATCAGGCTCAAATCGTAAAAAATGAAGCAGAACAGAATGCAGCAGAAATCATTAAAAATGCTCAGGAAGAAGCTTCGAAAATTATTGAAGAAGCTAAAGCAGAACAGGAAACATTAAAATCAAACGGCCATGCAGAAGGATTTAGTCAGGGACGTGAAGAAGGCTTTAATGAAGGCAAAGGTGAAGCTGAAAGACTTATAGAACGAACCCATAAAATCTTAGAAGGGGTAATGGCCCGCCGTGAAGAAATTTTAAGTGAAACCGAACAGCAGATTGTTGAATTAGTGATTTTGATGACCCGTAAAGTCGTAAAAATTATTTCAGA
>NZ_JAZOUG010000272.1:0-4963 GCF_045657965.1 Treponema sp.
GAACTCCAGATGGAACTTGTCCGTATACAGACTGAAAAAACAAATAAACTTGACCAGCAGAAGCTTTTAAATGACCAGGCACGCACTATCCGCGAAAAAATCGGTACATTAGAGCTCAAAAACCGCTCAATTCAGGAAAAAATCGACGAACTTGAAGAAGAAATTGCCGATCAGGATTCTGATTTACACGCAAAAACAAAGCAGATTGAAGATGTTAAACAGAATATCGAATCATTCGTAAATAACATCGAATCATCTCAAAATCAGATTAATTCAAACGAACAGAAAGTTTCGGAAAGCGAAGAAGAAATAAAAAATCTGCTTGCACAGCGTGAAGATTTCCAGAAAGAGCTTGAAGCAATTACAGAAGATATCGTTACAGAACTGGACGCAAAGCTTAAAGATTCCGGTTTTTCTTCTGCAGCAAGCAAAAAAGCAAAGGAAGATTTAGATTCTCTGGTTGGAAAGCTCAAGATTTTTGCAGAAGGAAGGCGTAACATTTTCTCAGATTACGCTTCTTTAAAAGGTCATTCTGATTCCGAAAACGAAAAATTTGCAAAAGATGCAATCACTGCCTTAGATGAAGTTTCAAATCTTGTAAAGGAAATTGAAGGTGCAGTTCAGAATTATGCACAGACGGTACCGAACTTTATCGACGAATTCCTTTCACCGGAAGGTATCATTACCAAAAAACGTACAATCGATCAGAATATTCAGGAAAATGTACAGCATGTTTCTTCAATCCGGGAAAGAATCGACGGCTACAAGGCAGAAAATGTTCTTCTCATAGGTAAAATCAACGAATATAAAGATACACTCTCACAGCTTCGTATTTCTGAAGCACAGATGCAGCAGCAGATTTTCAATGCTAAACAGACAGCCGATCTTTTAAAACGCAATCTTGTAAGCGAGCAGAATGCACTGCGCCAGAATGAGCAGGATTTGTACCTTGAACAGAAAAATCAGGAAGACATGGACGAACGCCTTTCTGACCTTTCGGAGTCTCTTGGCGAAATCGAAAAACGCGGCCGTGAATGTGCCGAAACAATGGGAAATCTCGACGAAGAAATTAAACGCTGTAATACAAGTGTAAGCGGCAAAAAGAACGCCCTCGATAAAAAACGCGAAGAACAGCAGAAATATCAGTCTCAATATGAAGACTTAACATTAAAACTTGTTACAAGCGAAAACGATATCCGCAATATCAAGCAGAACTTTATCGAAACTCATTCACGCGACTTAATGGAATTTGAAGAGCGCATGTACAAAATCAATACGCCTTCAGCAGTCCTGCGTGAAAAACTTTCTGATTCAAGAAAAGCTCTTTCAGATTTAGGTTCTGTAAACCTTATGGCTCCGGAAGAATTCGGCGAGCAGAAAGAACGCTACGAAAAACTTCAGGCAAGCTGGGATGATACAAACAAATCCCTCGAAAACATGCTCCGTGTAGCAGAAGAAATCAGGTCAAAATCAACAGAAATGTTTATTGCGACTTACAACAAAATCAAAAAGAATTTCCACAATATGTTCCGCCGTCTCTTTAACGGTGGCCGCGGAGAGCTGCGCTTAACAGATCCTCAGAACGTTCTTACATCAGGTATCGATATTTACGCAGAGCCGCCTGGAAAAAAACTTCAGAATATAGCCCTTCTTTCCGGTGGTGAAAAAACAATGACGGCTGTTGCACTTCTCTTTGCAACATATCAGGTACGCCCTTCTCCATTCTGTCTTCTTGACGAGATTGATGCAGCTCTGGATGATAAAAACGTTACTAGCTTTGTCACAGCCCTCCGCTCATTTGCAAAACTTTCTCAGTACATCGTCATTACCCACAACAAAAAAACAGTTATGGGTGCAAGCACGATGCTCGGTGTTACAATGCAGGAATCCGGCGTAAGTAAAATCATTACAATCAGCCTTGAAAAGGACATTACAACCGATACGAGCTACGATACGACTGAAGAATTTATCGAAGAAGATGTTCCTGATGAAGAAGGTGTTGTAATTCCACCCCGCCCGGAAAAACGTATTCATAATCCGGACGGCACAATAACCGATCCTGTCGTAGAGCGCTATAATGAAGAGCAGAAAGAAGCAGCAAAACGTGCTAAAGCTGAAGCAAAGGCTGCAAAACTTGCTGCAGAAGAAGCTAAACAGGAATCAGGAGAATCTGAAATTTCAGAAAATACAGATTCACAGGAAAATCAGGGGAATCAATAATGCCGGACTTTGAGGATTTGAAAGAAGCAGTTTCAGATTTTGCTCATGAAAAACCGTTTTTACTTACGGTAATAGCGATTATTGTGTTATTGTTTTTTTCAGGTCTTATAATTCTGATGATTCAAACAACGCCTGCAAAAAAACTTGATTATCAGCAGCCGGAACCATTTGTACAGGATTCACCGGTACTTATTCCAGATTCTCCTGATATCGAAAAAGAATACTATTCTTCAAGAATCACTGAAAATCAATGGTCTAAAGAAGAAGTTAACCGCTGGTTCACCTATCCGGACGAAGATTCAATGTCAGAACTTGAAAAAGCAAATGACAGAATTATAAAAGATATAACAGAAGCAGCACCATAAAGCGAAAGTTATGAAAAAACATTTATTTTTTGCCCTTATGATTTCAACTTTTCTCATTTCAATGTCATGTGGAACAACTGAAACTGTAGCCTCTTCAATCGCAGACGAAATGAATTCACCTTCAAAGCAAAATGAAAAACAGATTTCAACAGCAGAAATAAATAAGCCGGAAGACTTTCCAATTTCTGTAAGCGAAGAAAATAAAGATAATGAAACCGAAACTTCTGAAAAAGTCAGCGAAGAAGATTCAAATCTAAACAAAGAAACAGAAAATCCTCCAACACCTGATGAAAAAGAAAAGGTTTCTGAATATCAGATTTTTGATGAAACTCTGATACCAGTATATGATTTACCGGAAACAGAATCCCCTGCTGCACAGATTACACAGCCGCAGCCGGAAAACGAAGGAGATTCAGAAAAACATGAAATTTCAGAAACTTCCGGGTCTAAAGAAAACGATTCTTTAATACAGCAGATAAACAATACAGAAAACGAGTTAAATTCTGCTGCGAAAAAACAGGATACAGGTACAGAAGAATTTACAGCAGAAAACACTGCAGCAGAAGATATTACAACAGAAGAAAACACAATAACCGAAGAAGAAATATCGGAAGAACTTACACCAGAGCCGGAATCTGAAGTAATTTCTCCTTCACGGTCAGTTTCTGTCAAACTCAATCAATATCTGGATGTAACTTATCCAGGAACCGGCTGGGTTTATATAGGTGAATCAGAACAAACATCTCTTTTTAACTATTTTGGCCGTAAAATTGGCACTGGCAACACAACATTCGCTCTCCGTGCAAAAAAATCAGGAAAAACACTGCTTCATTTTTATAAAAACGATCTTTTAACAGGCGAATATATAGATGATTATCTTGAAGTTAATGTTGAAAATTTAAAAGCACAGGGTCGTGTAAAAGCACCTGTTTATGCAGAAATCGTTCCTGCACAGCCTCAGCGCAGAATCGATAGAGAAAATCAGGCTCTTGAACAGGCACAGCCTTTATCAGAAGAACAGCAGAAACAGTCATTAAAAGAAGATATAAATCCTGTAAAAACAAATGAAGAAAATTCAGCACTAAAAACAGAATCTGAAAATAAGAAAAATAACAAAAATGAAGAAACTCAGAATAATGTTTCAAATAAAAAGGATTCTGATGATATAAAAACAGTTATTCAAACATCAGACGGAAATACAGATAACAGCGAAGCAAAATCACTTAATTATACTCCTGTTTCTTCTACAACATCGCAGAATCTGGAAACTGAATCAATTCAGACAGAACCCTCTGTAATTACAGCAAATGAAGATAACATAATTGATGAATCACTGCTTGAAAAGGCAAAAAAAGATTTTGAATCTAAACAGTATTCTCAGGCACTTACAGAAGCACAGCAGTATTATAACAATGCAAATACAAGACTTGATGAAGCACTTTACCTGCTTGGACAGATATGGGAAAGTGAAAGCGAAATCAAAAACATCCGTTCAAGCATTGATTCTTACGAATCTCTTACAAAACTTTTCCCGGCAAGTAAATTATGGAAACAGGCAAAAAACCGCTCAATCTATTTAAAACGGTTCTATATTGACATCAGATAAACTGATAATAAAAAACAGTCAATCAAAATCGAGGTTTATAATGAAAAAATTAATCAGAATTATCACAACTTTTTCTCTAATTGCAGGAGCACTTTATTTTTCATCCTGCACAATTCATCAGGATATTTATTCAAAACGCACTGTAAGTGTTTCCGGCACTGGTTCAGTAAGTCTTGAAGCTGACACAGCCACTATTATTCTTTCTGTTATCACACGAGGAAGAGATGTTGCCGAAACTTCTGCTGAAAATGCAAAAAAGATGTCTGCAGTTCAGGATGCAGTTATCAAAGCAGGGATTTCAAAAGAATGCATTTCAACACAGAATTATTCAGTTTATCAGGAAAGTCACTATGACAATAAAACAGGCAGACAGATTCCTGATGATTTTCGTGTAACAAATCAGATCAAAATTCTTGTTAAAAAAATAAGTACGGCAAGCGATGTAATTGATCTTGCCCTAAAAAACGGTGCAAATCAGCTTTCATCTTTAACATATGGTGTAACTGATACAGAACTCGCAAAAAAACAGGCACAAAGTCTTGCAATAGCACAGGCACAGGAATCAGCAAATCTTCTTGCAGGAGCAAGCGGTGCAAAATTAGGAAAAGTTCTTTCTATAACAGAGCACGCTGATTACTCATATCAGCGCTCAAGACTTTTAAAAACGGCAGACAATATCGATATGAACTTTATGGAAGCTGAAGAAGCTGTCGCAACTCCAGTTTCAGGAGGAACATCTACTGTTACCGTAAGCAAAGTCGGATCGTAGCCA
>NZ_JAZOUG010000273.1:0-15987 GCF_045657965.1 Treponema sp.
GCTGGCTCAAAAACGCTTTCCGGGACAGAAATCAAACGCAGCACCAGCGGAGAAAAGGCAATTCCCGCCACCGTCATAATCAGGCTGATGAAAAAAGAGCTGAGAATCGCCGTGTGAATCACATCCTGCATACGGCCGATGTTTTTCGCGCCGAAAGCCTGGGAAATCACAATCTGAGCCCCAGTGGAAAATCCCGCGAAAAAGCCTATTACGGTGAAGACGAACTGGGAGGAAGCTCCGATGGCCGCAAGTGCGTCCTTCCCAAGGAATTTCCCCACCACGAAACAGTCCATCGTGTTGTAGAGCTGCTGGAACATGTTTCCGGCGAAGAGAGGAAGGGCAAAAGCGGCAATCTGGGGGAGAATGGCTCCTTCAGTCATGTCGAGGATTCTTGACTTTTGCATCCGAGTCGAAGCCTGCCACTAAAAATGATTGTACAAATCTTCCACAAGGGAGATGCAGCCGTGCGTGCCGACGTGCGAGCGGTTCAGAATCTCCTTGTCGAGACAGGGATTTGATGTGATTGCGAAAAAAGCATTCAGCTTTTGCGCGATTTTTTTCTCATAAGAGCTTCCCATAAAAAGAGTCGCCCGGCCATCGTATTTCTTCGCAATCTGTTCGATTTCATAGACATCATTTTCAAAATAGACATCGGCCTTTCTGGGGCAGTCGAGCTTCTGTATTTCCTCACGGATGCCCTGACGGTCTTTTTCGTAAACTGAATCAGTGAGAATCAGGGCAAGCGGAATATGACCGTGAACATTCACCAAAAAGCGTGCAATTCCAAGAGCCTTTGCACTTTCTCCGACAAGAATAAAGCGGTGCCGTTCAAAATTTCCAAAAAGTGAATCCAGGTACTCGTAGACGTAAAGTTCTTCTTCATAACTGACTTTTTCTACGAGTTCTTTTTTGATTCCAAGTTTTTCTGCCACAATTTTGAGGAATGAAGCAGTATCTTTCGGTCCGACAGGCCAGCCGTTAAATGTCAGTGTCTCGATTCCGAATGCATGCTTGTAGTAAGCGTCAACGTTTTTTGCAAGCCAGGGAGAAAGATTTATGTTGAGCGCGGCGTTCCCGGAATTTTTGAACTGTTCGATTCCGTCGCGCCGGATAAAGAAGGTGTTTGCCTTTACGCCGATTATGGAAAGGATTCTTGTGATTTCCTCAAAATCCCCACGAAGCGTGATGTCTGAACTCGGCGGCTGTCCGTAGATGTTTACCAGAAGCGGATCGGTCTTCGTCTTTTTTGCCAGTGCCTTTACTGTAGCAAGCAGGGCCATGTTGTATCCTGTGTAAGTGTCGCCACGGAATCCTGCTGTATCGATGCTTGCAATCGGATATTTTGAGTCCGAGAATTTTTCTACAACGCTTCCAACATCGTCTCCGTTGATTCCCATTGAACAGCCTGTTAAAACCGCGTAATAATCTCCGTCCATTATTTCAAGGCTTCCGCGGATTGTCTCTTCGAGGCGTTTTGTTCCGCCGAACACGACTTCCTTTTCGTAAGCGTTGGAGCTTGGAAGACCGTGATAGCCACCGAGATAGTAAAGATTCGTTCGGTTTGAAGCCTGCATTGAGCATCCCGGGCTTGCGTGTAAAATCGGAATCGCACGGTAAATATTTCCAATCACATCAAGCGCGCCATGCAGCGAGCATAAATTTCTCGGTCTTTCTATACATTTTTCCATAATTTCAATTCCTTAAATCTGTAGTTTATTCTTCTGGCATCTGCAGATAACTGAACGCGTCTTTTTCATACCATTCTTCACGGTAGGCATTTTTCGAGAACTGAGAAATGTTCCTGTTGAAATTGTTGTTGTCGAGCGCGTCTTCGATTTTTCGTCCGAGATAGAGAACACCCCTGTAACCGAATGTAGGTCGCTTTGAATCGAGGATATGGAGGGAAGGAATTCCAAGCCGGCTTACCCAGTTCGACATTCCGATAAAGACATCAGGCTTATATTTTTTCAGGAGATTGACCTGTTCGTAAGGCTGCATGTCAGCGATGTTTACCAGGAATTCAGAACCGTGAATCTCTTCGAGCCGCTTGAAGTCGTCGATGTAGGCTTCGTCATAATAAGGCGTATGCATGCACAAAAGTTTCATGCCGTAGTCGCCGATGAGTGTCGCAGCGGCAAAACCGCGTCCTGTTCCCGCAGTAAGGCATGCGCGGAGTCCGTCGGTCTTTTTTTTGATTGCCGCAACTTCATCCGCAACGGCAGCACTTTCGCTTGCAATGAATTCTTCGGCTTCCTTTTCTTTTCCTGCGAGCTTTGCGATTGCCCGAAGCCAGCGGTTTGTGCTGCGTGTTCCAATCGGCATACATGTAACCGCATAAGGAATGCCGTATTTTTCGTTCAGAAATTTAATGTATTCGTCGCCGAAAATCTGGCAGACAGAGATATTGTATTCAGCCGCAGGGATTTTCATGATGTCTTCATACGAAGCGTTGTAGGGCAGAATGTTCGCTTCAAGCCCGATTGCACCGAGCATTCGCTTCATTTCCTGTTGGTCGGCCCAGCTCAAAGAATGTGTCGCAAAAAGATTGATGAGGCCTTTCTGTTTTGGCGGGCGCGCATCGCGAATCACATAATTCTGGAGTGTGGCGAGCGCAAGGTCATAGCCCGTGGCATGGTTACGGCTTTTAAAGCCTTCGCAGTGAACCGGAGCAAAAAGAATGTCCTTTCCTTCGATGCGGCGGTATCTTTTTTCCATACGCTCTGCAACCGCATCAATGTCGTCTCCAATGATTGCCGCCGCGCACGACGACAAAATGAACACGATTTTCGGATTGTAGCGTTCAACTGCCTTTTTGATTGTTTCTTCGAGGCGTTTTTCTCCGCCCAAAATGACTTCTTTTTCGCCGAGAGCCGTAGAAATGACATGGCTGTCTGGAGCATCATCACGCCCGCGGTGATGCTTGTAAACATTCAAACGGTCAATCGCACCGAACGCGGCACAGCCTGAGCAGCCGAGCGGCGAATGAATCACCATCACCGTGTCCTGCAAACTCACGAGCGCATTCATGCTGTTTACCTGTACGCACTGGATGCCCTGTTCAAAAGTCCTGTGCGCATTTTTCAGACAGTGCTTCTGCGCTTTTTCACGCAAAGACTGCGATTCTCCGACCTGCACATCCGCAAAACTCGGATGGCTGTCCCGGATTGTGTCCTGAATCTGTTTCGCCATAAAATCCTCTTCTTTTTTTATGCTTACTATAGATTTGATGATAAATCAGTCGGCGGAAGAATCCTTCGCAGGAATTGTTTCGTCCGCTCTTCTTTCGGATAATAAAAAATATCCTTCGGATTTCCTTCTTCAACGACATAACCGCCGTCCATGAATACAACTTTATCCGCCACTTCTTCGGCAAAGCTCATTTCATGAGTCACGACAATCATCGTGTGTCCTTCTTTTGCAACCTGCTTGATGAGCGCAAGCGTCTCACCGACAAGTTCCGGGTCAAGGGCACTGGTCGGCTCATCAAAAAGAATCACTTCGGCATCCAAGGCAACCGCACGCGCAATTCCGACACGCTGCTGCTGACCGCCTGAAAGCTGGCTCGGATAATAATTTTCTTTGTCACTAAGTCCGACCTTTTCAAGTTCCAGCTTTGCACGCTCAACTGCCAGAGCCCTCGGAACTCCATGCCCCGTAACCAGTGCCTCGACGATATTTTCAAGCGCAGTCTTGTTTGCAAAAAGATTGTAATTCTGGAAAACCATCGCCGTTTTTCTCCGGACTGCAAGCACATCCTTTTTCTTTGCGCCGTGCAAATCAATTGTCGTGTCGCCGATTGTAAGAGTGCCTTTGTCCGCACGTTCCAGGAAATTTATCGTGCGCAGGAGCGTTGTTTTTCCGCTGCCGCTCGGCCCGAGAATGACGATTACATTTCCGTCATCGACCGTGAGCGACACATCATGCAAAACTTCGAGATGACCGAAATTCTTTTTCACATGCTCAACTTTAATCATAGAAATCACCTTTTTTTCGCTAAATGTTTTTCAAGCCGCACGAGCAGGAATTCCACAACCGCGTTCACAGCCCAATAGATGATTGCCGCCGCCACATAGCCTTCGACATAACTGTAAGTGTCCGCACACGGAATGGTCGATCCGTTCAGAACATCCACAATTCCAAGCACCAGAACAATTGAAGTATTTTTTATAGAACCGAGCGTATTGTTCGTAAGTGTCGGAAGCGCAACAGGAATCATCTGCGGAATGACGATTTTCCTCAAAGTCTGGAAAGTCGAAAGTCCGCACGCATAAGCCGCCTCATACTGACCTTTTGGAATCGAAAGGAATGCACCGCGCACAGACTCGCTCACGATAATCGTTCGTCCGAGCGTAAAAGTAAAATACGCGAGCAACATCGTTCCGTTCTTTCCCGGCTTAAAACAGCTCAGGTAAATCAGATGGAAGATAAGCAGCGTTACCATGACAGGGATTCCCGAATAGATTGCGACAAAAACCTTGAAGACTTTTTCGACCACAGGAATCTTGAAAATCCGCGCAAGGGCAATCAGAGTTCCAAGCACGAGGGCAATCGCAAGCGGAATGAGAGCCAGTTTGAGCGTGACAGGAATAAAGACCACGCCCGAAAGCAGACATTTCCACAAATATTCAAAACTGAATTTCATGCTGCCCCCGTTCTTACGGATTTTGCGCCGTAAGTCAGATTTTTATCGATTTTCGTGGTGATTGCCGTAAGTGCAAAGTTTATCATCACAAAAAGGAATGCAATAATCAGATAGCTCTCAAGATTGTGTCCCGTCGTAGCTCCAAGAGCCGCCGCACGCCCGATGATGTCGATAACGCCAATCATAAAAACGAGCGAAGTTTCCTGAAAAAGCCCGATGAGCGTAAGTCCCGTTGCAGGAAGAGCAACCCGAGCCGCCTGTGGAAGAACAACCTTCACAAAGGCGTTGAAATCACTGAACCCGCAGGCAAGAGCCGCTTCCCTCTGACCACGCGGAATCGAAAGGATTGCCCCGCGGAAAATTTCTCCCAAGAACACGCCCTGATTCAAAATCAAGGCAAGGTCCACGAAAATGATTTTTTCCCAGCGGCGCGTGTCGATTCCAAAAAGCGAATACAGAAGAATCGGCAGCGCGTAATAAACGACAAGCATCTGAACCAGAAGCGGTGTTCCCCTTTCAAAGGAAATGAAAACAGTCAGAATCTGATTCAGTACGGGAATCTTTTTTATCCTGGCAGTCGCAATCAGAAGGGCAAGGATAAATCCCAGCGAAAAGGAAACTGCCACAATCTCAAAAGTCACCGGCAGCTTCACAATCAGAACAGGAAAGTTTGCAACAACTCGCTGCCAGGAAAACAATTCACTCATAAGCACACCATTTTTCCCGCGCGTGGCGGGAATCAGCTATTTGTTGATATTCTTAGTCGTGTCAGAACCCAAATCTTTAATCGCAAGTTTTGAAAGCTCGCCTGAATCAATCAAAGTCTTGAGCGCGCCGTCAACATCTTTTTTGAGCTGAGGATTGTCCAGATTGAAGATGAAATATGCAGGAGAAGTTGAAATCGGTTCCTCGACAAGACGGAAAATCTCACCGTATTCTTTCTGAAGCTGGTTGAAGCTAGGAATGTTTGTGAAGAAAGCATCATAAGTGCCGTTTTTCATTGCCGCGACAACCTGCTCGTTTGTGAGTGCCGAAGTCAGAACTGCATTAATCTGCTCGTTCGGGTGATCTTCGTTCCAGTGCTGCAAAATTGCACCTGTAGCAGAACCAGTCGAAGCCTGAGCAGTTTTTCCAACCAGGTCTTTAAGGGAATGAACCTGTGTGTTTTCCTTCAAAACGACGATATATTTTGAGAAGTCATTGTAGCCATACTCGGTGAAAAGATAATTCTTTCTTCGCTCAGGATTTGATTCATAAGCATGCGCACCGATGTCAACTTTTCCTGCTGAAAGGGCAAGAAGGATGTTCTTAAAGTCAAAAGTCTGGAATTCAAATTTGTACTGGGGCAAAAGCTCGTCAATCGCCTTCATGACGTCAATCTCGTATCCTGCAAGCTCGCCTTTTTCATCAAGATAGCAATAAAGCTTGCTGTCCGAGCCTGTGCCGACGATGACAGTCTTTACATCAGATTTTTCTTTTTTGCAGGAAAGCATACTAAAAGCCAAGGCAAGAGAAAGGGTGGCGACAGAAGCGATTTTCAAAAGATTTTTTTTCATAGATACCTCCTCGTAGGCTTAAAACCTAGCGATATAGTAGGTATACAAAATTTCGCAAATCCTTCCTAATACAATTTTTTTATGAGAGTTATAGGATTTTTTTATAATTAAGAACGCTCATGCCAACTGTCAGCGAGAGTTATAAAAAAAATCTATACATCAAATCAGAAAAAAATATTAGGCAAGATTTTTTATTTTTTGTATAAAGCACAGCAAGTCGGTAGATTTTGAAAAAATCTGTTGAATAAAAGCACTGGTTATCCTCCTTAGTTTCCAGTGCTTTTTCAAAATTCTTTGTATGAAGAATTTATTTCATTTATTAACGAGGTCTCTTATGAAAAAAGTCCTAAAAACACTAACTGCTGTGTCAGCAACCTTCGCTGTCGCCCTCTCTTCGCTTTCAGCGGAAATTACAATCAAAGAACAGGCTCGAATCCGAACGAGCGTGTATTCATATTCAAAGCCAAAAGATGGTGATGAATCATCGAAATTGTGGAATCTTAAAAATGCAAGCGCAGCCGATTACCTTAATTTCTATGCAAATAATGAATATGCCGGAGTCGCGATTGAATCTGTTATCAATGCGGGAAATCAGGCGCAGACAGGTGCAATCACATTTGATACATATTACGGTTACTTGAATTATGGCGATTTGAAATTCACATTCGGTGATTTCGACAGCCGCTTTACAAACCGCTACAATGTGACTGCAACAGAAGCCGGTTTGCTCGATTCTGATTTTGCAAAATTCGGTCTTTCAAATAAACTTACGCTCGGACTTAAAACAACCGCCGGAGCTACAACAACATCAATTATACAGGCGACCGCAGCTCCGGATAGTGAGTATTCAGAAACAAGTACGGGCTCTGGCGTTTGGGTTAAAACGACAACCGCAGCGGGTACTTCTTCCGTTGAAACCGTCGGAAAAACATGGCTTTATGATTTTGGAAATGTTGCGCAGAGTGCAGGCGGTGAAAATCTTTCTTTGCTCGCAGATTACACGCTTAGTGATATTGCGAACGGCAAATTGCTCATAAAAGGCGGGCTTATCGAATATGCCTATGATACGACAAAAAAATTCAGCCAGCTTGCCGGCTATATTTTTGAAGCAACTTGGCAAGGAGAAGTCGTAAGCCTCGATTTGATTTTCAAAAACCCCGAACACAAAGCATTTGGTGGCGGTGCATATCTCACACTTAAGCCAGTCGAAGGGCTCGCCGCAGTTCTCGGTTTTACCGGTGGCGTTCAAAAAGATGTAGTTGACCTTGCCTTTGCCGTTGACGCTCGTTTCCAATATGCTTTCACGGAAGCCTTTAAAACAACGCTGGTTGCAAAATATTCTTCTTTGAAACTTGACGGTGCTCGCGACCCAGAAACAGGATTAGAAGTGGGTGCCGAATTTTCTTATGTTGCAAATGAAACACTTACCTTTGCACTTGACGGTAGACTTGATTATGTTGACCTCGACAACAACGACAAGTTAAATTTGGGTGAAAATACCGTCACAGTTTCTCCACGGGCAAAAATTAGTGCGGGTTCGGCAGCTGCAATCACGGCAGCCGTTGAATTCACGCAGGCTCTTAACACGAGCGATGATTACAAAGCTGCAACAAAAACATCCGTTGCAATTCCTGTGATTTTCCGTGTAAAATTGTAGCCCAAGACGAAAGCCGAGTCGAAAATGACTCGGCTTTTGCAGGAGAACACAATGGAAACAATCGAAACAAAATCCGCCCCCGCCGCAATCGGTCCGTATTCACAGGCAATCGTCGCAAACGGCTTTGTCTACACTTCGGGGCAAATTCCCATAAATCCGCAAAGCGGCGCAATCGAAGCCGAGGGAATCGAACAGCAAGCCGAGCAAGCAATCAAAAACTTGGGTGAAATCCTCAATGCCGCGGGAACAAACCTTTCAAAAGTCGTAAAAACAACCTGCTTCCTCAAAAACATCGCCGACTTTGCCGCATTCAACGCCATTTACGAAAAGTATTTTGTGAGCAAACCCGCCCGCAGCTGCTTTGAAGTCGCCGCGCTCCCCAAAAACGCGCTCGTTGAAATCGAAGCAGTCGCCGTTCTCGAATAGGAGCAGCAATGCAAAAAGGAATGACCATCGTGTACCCCGTGCATTCGGGGCTGTACATCAACCTCACGAACCGCTGCCCCTGCGCCTGCACTTTCTGCATCCGCCAAAAAAGCGACAGCGTGTACTAGCAAAATCCGCTATGGCTAGAGCACGAGCCTTCCTTTGAGGAAGTAAAATCCGCGCAAGGGCAATAAGAGTTCCAAGCACGAGGGCAATCGCAAGCGGAATGAGAGCAAGTTTAAGCGTTACAGGAACAAAGACTGCGCCTGAAAGAAGACATTTCCACAAATATTCAAAACTGAATTTCATGCTGCCCCCGTTTTGACGGATTTTGCGCCGTAAGTCAGATTTTTATCTATTTTTGTTGTAATTCCTGTAAGCACAAAGTTAATCAAAACAAAAATCACCGCAATAATCACATAACTTTCAAGACTATGCCCCGTTGTAGCTCCAAGTGCTGAAGCGCGGCCGATTATGTCAATTACTCCAATCATAAAAACAAGTGAAGTTTCCTGAAAAAGCCCGATTAAAGTAAGACCCGTTGCAGGAAGAGCCACACGGAAGCCTTGCGGAAGCACAATCTTTACGAAAGCCTGAAAATTGCTTAATCCGCAGGCAAGTGCCGCCTCTTTCTGACCTTTTGGAATTGAAAGAATTGCACCTCGAAAAATTTCACCCAGAAAAACGCCCTGATTCAAAATCAATGCAAGGTCAACGAAGATTATTTTTTCTGATTCTTGCGGTCGCAATCAGAAGGGCAAGGATAAAGCCCAGCGTGAAAGAAACCGCAACAATCTCAAAAGTTACCGGCAGCTTTGCAATCAAAACCGTGATATTTTTTGTGGTGTCAGAGCCCAAATCTTTAACAGCAAGTTTTGCAAGTTCGCCAGAATCAATAAGTTGTTTTAAAGCACCGTCAACATCCTTTTTAAGCTCAGGATTGTCCAGATTGAAGATGAAATATGCCGGTGAAGTTGATATCGGTTCCTCGACAAGGCGGAAAATTTCGCCGTATTCCTTCTGAATCTGATTAAAGCTCGGAATGTTTGTGAAGAAAGCATCGTAAGTGCCGTTTTTCATTGCCGCAACTACCTGTTCGTTTGTGAGAGCCGAAGTCAAAACTGCATTAATCTGTTCGTTCGGGTGGTCTTCATTCCAGTGCTGCAGAATTGCTCCCGTAGCAGTAGTTTTTCCTTCTTTCAGGATTTGATTCATAAGCATGAGCTCCGATGTCAACTTTTCCTGCTGAAAGGGCAAGAAGGATGTTCTTAAAGTCAAATCTACATAGTAGGTATATCTGAATTGAGAAAAAAGGTCTGATATAAAAAAATTATAAAGGATATAGGAAAAAAAACTATACCCCCGCAGCAAAGGTTTTCTTGAACTGCAGGGGCTGCTTTAGGTTTATATGATTTTTGATGTGTCCTATAAATAGTTTTTATCAAAATCAGGATAATGATTGTTATGCTCAACAAAGTAAGTCCACATATTTTTGTATATTTGTTCATTCGGATTTTCAGCAATCACCTGTTTGAGTGCATCAGCATAAACTGAAATATCAAAGAATTCCTGAATGTCGCGGCCATTTTCTACAAATTTGATTCTCTTCATTGTGTCATAAATGTCGCTTACACCGTTAAAATTCGGATCAGGATTGAAAGTGATTCCGCCGTTGGTTGTCGGATCAAGCACATATTTTCTAACGAAATCCTCTTCAAAACGCTCTTTTTTAAGTGCACTGATTACGGCATCAGGATTTTCTTTGTAAATTTTAAAAGCTTTGATTTCAGCTTTCAGAAATCTTATGAATGCTTCCCGGTCTTCGCGGATTCTTTTTCCGTTTGCTGTGAGGCGGCAGCACACATAATCAGGCTGAAGGTCATTTAGATAAAACAGTTTTACTAGTCCCATGTTTTCAGCAGTGTCAAAATAAGTGCGGGAAACATGTGTAGCATCAACTATTCCTTTGACTGTTGACTGAAGCTTTGCTTCTTCACCGTCCATGTATTTTATGTTTCCCTTGATATCAATTCCTTTGTCACGCTGGAAAACCGTACGCAAATGAAGTTCCGAAGTTGAGTTCAAAAGAAGCCCCAGTTTGATGTCGCCCCAGTTGTCAGGATTCCTGTATTTTTCGGCGGCATCTTTGTTTGCATAGTATGCCTCTCCGCCTGACTGACTTCCGCCAAAAAGCACAAGATCCGCTCCCTGAGCTGCACTTGCAACCTGAGCGATAAAACTCGTGAACGTCATGTCGAATTTTCCGACAGTCAGCGCCTCGACATAAGCATTCCTGTCAGTCTGGAACAGCTTTACGTCAAGTCCATGTTCGTCAAAGATTCCGTCATGCTGTGCGATTGCATACAAGGGGCTTCCGACGCTTCCGCCTGCACCGTAGTTTCCCGCCGTGATTGTGTACCGTTCTTCCTGTTTCGCAGTTTTTTTCCCGTTGCAGGAAATCACTGCCAGCGAAGAAAGTGCCGAAAGAACCAGTATGATTTTTTTTCCATTTTTCATATTTGTACCTCTAAAATATGTTTTACGAGTTTTTTAGTAATTCCACTTAATTAAGTGTTTTTTCGCGATGTCAATTCCCGTGTTCAGCAGGGTAACGACAAGACCGATAAAGATGATTCCCGCGATTGCCTTTGTGTAGTTCGCAAAGTTAAGCGAAAATCTTACGTAATAGCCCATTCCGCTGTCAGCACCGAGCATTTCCGCCACCGTAAGAGTCATCAGGGCCGTTGCAAGCTGAATCGGAAGTGCATTAATCAATCGCGGCATGTTGAAAGGAATAATCACCTTGAAAAGAATTGTCGGTGTCGAAAGATTCAGAATACGTGCCGAATTGATGATTTTCTTTTCGACAAATGCCGTATTGTTGATTGAGCCCATGAAAGCTCCCCAGAAGATACTCAGAAAAATTACACAGAAGGATGCCACCCTGAAAGTCGGCATGATTAAGACTATGTAAGGCGTGTAAATGAGTGCCGGAACCGTTGAAATCGCCTTTGAAACAGGATAAACAGCTTTAGTAAGTCTTTCATTCCAGCCTACAAAGGTTCCCAGCAGGGTAGCTACAAAAAGAGCTGAAACCATGCCAATGAGAATCAGAATCATTGAATTAACAAATCCAATTAAAATTGTATCCCAATCAGAAAGAAAAACGTAGAAGACATTCTCTGGTGCAGGAATAAATATATATGGCAGCAGATTTAATCTTGATACGAAAAATTCCCAGATTAAAAGAAAAGCATATACAAAACTTGTTATGTCCAGTGCGGCTCTTCTTTTTTTGGCTTTTGAATAATTGAAATGGAAAAGTACTTCAATCAGAATCAGAACAATTGCGAAAATCAAGGGGGATTTTAATCCGCTCCGCATTTCTACAGCATATTTGCTCGGAAGCAGAAAAGATGCAAAAATCAGCACAAAAAGCAGATTCGGAATATTTAGGATTCGTTTTATCATAAGCCTACCTCATTTTCATTTACATAGCTTGTTACATCATTATAAAAAAGATGATTCAGTTTCTGATTGAGTTTTTTATACTCTTCAGTTTCATAAACGGCTTCCCTTACCCGCGGACGCGGAATGTTCACGTCGATTACCGAATGAATTCGAAGCGGCATCATGAATACAATTCTGTCAGCAAGAAGAATAGCTTCGTTCAAATCGTGAGTTACGAAAACTACGGTTTTTTTATGTTCATCTTCCCGCCAGAGTTTAAGAAGAAGCGCCTGAAGATTTTCACGAATTTTTGCATCCAGAGCACCGAAAGGCTCGTCCATCAGCAAGATTTCTGGGTTGCAGGCCATTGCACGCGCGATTGCAACACGCTGCTGCATTCCGCCCGAAAGTTCGCCCGGCAGTTTGTCCTCAAAACGGTTGAGCTCAACCTTGTGCAAAAAATCTTCGGCGATTGAATCCGCTTCTTTCTTTGAAAGTTTTTTTCCGCGTTTTTTATTGGTTTCGTAAACGGCGAAAGAAACATTTTCCTTTGCGGTCATCCAGGGAAAAAGCGAGTAATTCTGGAAAACGACGGCCCTCTCCACGCCCGGGGAGGTCACGACCTTGCCGTTAATCTTGACTTCACCGCTTGTTGCCCTGTTCAGTCCTTCGAGAACTGAAAGCAAAGTACTCTTTCCGCAGCCGCTCTGACCTACGATGCAGATAAACTCTCCTTTTTTGATGTCCAGATTTATATTCTTCAAGGCCTCGTAAGTTGTTTTTTCCGATTCATAAACAAGGCCGAGATTTTTGATTTCAATTGCAGTTTCAGCAGATTTTTCAAAATCATAAGTTGCAACATATTCACTCATTGGCATTTTCTCCATTTTTAAGCAAGTCTGGCAGGAAAGGGATCATCAACGGCACGGGGAGCTTCGAAAATGCCTTTTTCCGCCTGATAAAGTGTAGCGAGCGCCAGAGAAACACCGCCAGCTCCGTCATACAAACCGATTCTTGTGGATGCAACATCAGGATTCCTTCGGTGAACAAAAATCCATTTCACCTGAAGCTTGTCCTTATCGACCGGGACCCGTTCATTGTGCGGATCGTATTCATCTGAACGGATTGCATCTCCTGCAATTACCCTTCCGCAGCGCCGTGCATAGTTGAGCCATTTTTCATCTTTTGTCTCAGCCCAGAGCCCCAGAAAAGTATTGAGGATTCCGGCCGTACCGCAGCAGAAATTGTGTGCCCAGTAGCCCGGAGACTTAATTTCAGGAGCACCGGCCGCAATAATTCCTTCCGCATAGTTGAAAGCCTCTTCAAGCCATTTGTGCTCGCCGGTGACTTTGTAAAGTTTGTACCAGAAACGTGTCGTTCCCGCAGGTCCGTGACAATATCCAAGGAAGAACAAATCGCTGTTTTTTTGAAGTCCGTGGGCAAGCGCCTTCGCTCCGTTTTCGCTTTTGACCGCGACGCTTTCAAGATACTCTGGGATTCCTTTTACGGCCTCAAAAAATACCTTGTCGCCGCTTTCTTCATAAAGACGAAGCAGAGTATAGCCAACGCCTGCAGTTCCCATCGGAAAATTCGGATCAACATAATCATCCGAGCCGCTGAAGAATGACAAATCAACTCCGTCATAAGCGATTCCGACCTTCTGTTTCTTTCCCTTGTTCAGGAAAAATCTTCCGGCTTCAATAGCGAATTCCTTCCATTTTGGATTATCAAGTTCTTTAGCTGCGTAAAACAGAGTGAGTATAGAACCTGCATTTCCGACGATTCCGTTGAAGCTCGACCAGTACCAGCCGATTCCATCAGGAGATTTTTTTGCCTCGCTGATTTTTGTGTCCAGAATTTCCGTGACGATTTGTTTGTAATTTTCTTCCCCGGTTACCTTGTAAAGGGCAATCAGAACATAGCTGATTCCAGCCCATCCGGTTGTAAAAGCGAAATCAGAGAAATTCCGCTTCAGTTCCCTTTTGTTTTTCCATCTCCAGATAAGATATTTTCCGCCCTCTAGCGCAGTATCCAGATATTCTTTTTTGTGCGTAATTTTGTACAGATGAAGGTTCAGATAAACCTGACCTGCCGTTCCCGCATAAAAAGTGATGTCGTCATAATAATTGTCTTTGACAGCCTTGTTAGCACCAAGCGGAGGAACATCATCAATCGTGTATGTGATTCCGGCCTGTGCTTTTTTGATTTTTGTATTGATGAACCTGACGTTTGCTTCTGCCAGTTCCAGATATTCTTCCGGTTCGATTTTTGAAAATATTCCGTGTGCCATTTTAGTGCCTCCCGTTATTGTTTTCCCAGTTTTTCCTGGAATGTCTGACCTGTAATTGTCTTACCTTCAAACATTGTGTTGTAAATGTCTTCCATAAGTTTCAAGCCCCCCTGATAGCCAACATAACTTTTTGAAAGAATCAGCTGCTGGTTTACAGGTGCGCTGGAATACAAAAAGATATTTCCGCTTGCTTTCGTGTAGTTCCGTTCCCAGTCGCTTCCAAAAACTACTGCACGGCCGGTTTTCTGGAGTTTTTCTTCTGTTGCAAATTTTATTTTTTCGGAATCAGGCTCGAATGCCAGAATGTCCTTATATTCCGGGAATTCAGACTCAAAGATTTTCTTGACTTTATCTTCATTTTTCTGACTAGGATTGTCGGTAACGAAAACGCCCTGTGGAATATAGCCAAGTTCTTCCTCAAGGAATTTTGTGATTCCAAAAGAAGAAAGGCTGTCGCCGCTTATGTAAAGTTCGTATGGAAGATTGATTAAAAGAGTGGCAAAAAAGTCCGCCGTGCCGACAAAGTAGTCGTAGAAGATTTTTTCTTCCCTTGTTATGACTTTTTCGACAAAACTTTCTTCCAGACCTGCAAATTTTCCGACTTCACGAAGGAATTTTGAAGTTTCGGAACCTCCAACAGGCAAAATTGGATAATGAAGGAAAGGAGTTCCGTATTTTTTCTGAAGATATTCAACGGTTTCCAGACCAACCCATGGAGAAACAAGAAGGTTGAATTGTGCGTCAGGAATATTTTTCCATTCAGAAACGCCTTCGCTTGAAACGCCGAAAAGAATGTTTACTTTAAGACCGAGTTTTTCAAGAAGAAGTTTCAGCTGCTGCAAGTCTCCGCGCCAGAATGGATTCTGTGCAGGAACGTCAGCAAAAACGTTCACAAGTCCTTTTTCAACATTCGGCTCGACATCTCCAACAAACTGGTCGATTATCGCCTTGACGACAATTTCATGTCCGATATAGGAATTTCCCTTGAAGCCCGAAGTTTCCGCACCAACAACAGGATATCCCCTCTCGGCAAATTCTTCTGCTACGCTCTGTGTATTATCACCGATAATACCGGCTGTACAGCCGGAAAGCAGGACAAAAAGGTCGCCTTTCATAACCTTAAATGCGCCTTCAACCTCGCTTCTCAAATCCTTTTCGCCTCCAAAAACGACATGGCTTTCATTTGTGTTTGTAGAAGGAATCTGGTTTCCGCCTGCGTAACATTCTCCCTGATAGCCAGATTGTGTAAAGGTATTTACTGTTGCCGCACATCCTGGACCTGCATGAACGACTGGAATAGCATGTGGAATTGCAAGAACTGTATTCTGTGCGCCTAGTGCACATGTAAATCTTGGTTGTGAAATAGAGCCTTTCATATATTTTCTCCTAGTTGTTTTCCACGAAATAGAATGGGTCTGTTGATTCATCAAACCACCAGTCTGAGTATGGGAAAATTGTATGTTTTGCAAAGTTTTTATATAGTTTTGCTGTCAACATGGAACGCTTGATCCGTCTGCCCAAATCAAGTATTCCGTTATAACCGACAGCTTTATCTGAGTCATTTTCCATGATTGCAGGAATTCCAAGCTTAAATCCAAGCACTGCAAGACCCGGATGACGGACAAGCAGAACGTCAGGCTTTAATTTTTTCAATAGTTTGACGACCTGATATGGCTGCTTGTTACAAACCGAGACATTTGGAATATTACCGACGTTTTGAACAAGATATTTCGCAGTATTGACTTCAGGATTGTCATATTTTTTGTCGTGGTGATATGTCGTTACACCAACAATCTCAAGTCCCAAATCATGAGCGACGCTTGTAAGATTGTGTGCAAAAGCATCTCCGGCAAAGACATAGGCTTTTTTGCCCTTGAAAAATTCACGTAATTCGTTCAATTCTGGGGCAATTCGGTCGTGTTCACTCCGGATTGCGGCTTCTACAATCGATTGCTTTCCTGTCAAG
>NZ_JAZOUG010000274.1:0-34227 GCF_045657965.1 Treponema sp.
AAAGAGTAGTGCAGGGTAGAACTAAAAAATCTAAGAAAATTCAGGATTCTTACTAACGCTCGTTATTGTTAATATTCGTTGAGAAATTGTTACTATACTGTATGAAAAATCATACGTTGAAAATTTGTTACCATTTTGAGATTTGCAATCAACTGCTATTCAAGGTAAAATATTTAGTGATAAGAGATACGGAGTGGCTGTATGACTTTACGGGATATTGAAATCGGGCAGAGTGTTTGTATTGAAAAACTTGGCGGTAATGGAGAACTTCGCCAGCATTTTCTGGATATGGGAATAATTCCAGGAGCAGAAATTACCCTTGTAAAATATGCTCCGCTCGGAGATCCAATGGAATTCCGTCTTCACGGCTATGAGCTTACGCTTCGGGTAGCAGATGCAGAGAAAATCGAAGTTACTGCAATTGAAAATGTTTCAGCTGTGGCAGATGAGTCTTCTGAGGAAGAGCAGAAAAAGAGCTCAGAATCTGACCATCCTGGATTAGGGGAAAGCGGAAAGTTTCACAGCAAAAAGGATGAAAATCCGCTTCCTGAAGGCACAGTTTTAAGATTTGCCCTTGTAGGAAATCAGAACTCAGGAAAAACAACTCTTTTTAATAAACTTACCGGCTCTAATCAGCATGTCGGAAATTTCCCTGGGGTTACAGTCGACAGAAAGTCCGGTGCTATTAAAAGGCACAGCAACACACAGATTACGGATTTACCCGGAATTTATTCAATGTCGCCTTATTCTGCAGAAGAGTTGATTTCGCGCGATTTTGTTTTGAACGAAAAGCCTCATGCAATTATTAATATTGTTGATGCTACAAATATTGAAAGAAATCTTTATTTGACCATGCAGCTTCTGGAACTTAATATTCCGCTCGTTGTTGCTCTTAATATGATGGATGAAGTTTCTTCAAACGGTGGTGCTGTTGATGTAAACAAAATGGAAAAAATTCTTGGTGTGCCGGTCGTTCCGGTTTCTGCTAAAAAGGGGCAGGGGATTGAAGAACTTGTTTCTCATGCACTTCATGTTGCCCGCTTTCAGGAACCTCCATTAAGGCAGGATTTTTGCGGCAAGGAAGAACATGGAGGAGCTGTTCACAGGGCACTTCACGGAACAATCCATTTAATAGAGGATCATGCAGAAAAGGCAGGAATACCTGTGCGCTTTGCAGCAACAAAACTGCTTGAAGATGATAAGCGGATTCTTCACAGGCTTGAACTGGATGTAAATGAAAAAGAAATGCTTGAGCATATTATTCTTCAGATGGAAAAAGAGCGTGCTCTGGACAGGAGTGCAGCAATTGCCGACATGCGTTTTTCTTTCATACATAAACTTTGTGATGCCTGTGTAAAAAAGCCGGAGGAAAGCAGGGAGCGGGTACGAAGCCAGAAAATTGACAGACTGCTTACAGGAAAGTTTACGGCTATTCCATGTTTTATTTTAATCATGGCATCTGTTTTTTATCTTACGTTTAATTTAATCGGTGCATTTTTTCAGGAAATTCTGGAAAACGGAATAGACAGTCTTACTGAATTTACAGATTCAGCTTTGAGTCAGGCTGGTGTGAATGAAGTACTTCACGGCTTAATTATTGACGGAATTTTTGCCGGTGTGGGAAGCGTTCTTTCATTTCTTCCTGTTATTGTGACGCTCTTTTTCTTTCTTTCTCTGCTCGAAGATTCAGGTTATATTGCGCGTGTTGCATTCTTTATGGATAAACTGTTACGAAAAATCGGGCTTTCAGGACGAAGTATTGTACCTCTTTTGATTGGTTTTGGATGTTCTGTTCCGGCTGTCATGGCAACAAGAACGCTTCCGAGTGAGCGTGACAGAAAAATGACAATTCTGCTTACTCCTTTTATGAGCTGTACCGCAAAATTACCGATTTATGCTTTTTTTGTGAGTGCTTTTTTTCCAAAGCATGGCGGCTTAATTATGACAGGTCTTTATCTGCTTGGAATTCTGACTGGAATCGGTGCGTCTTTTATTTATAAGGGTACACTTTTTAAAGGCGAGGCTGTGCCTTTTGTAATGGAACTTCCGAATTATCGTCTTCCAGGTGCAAGAAACACAGCTCAGCTTCTTTGGGAAAAAGCAAAGGACTTTTTACAGCGGGCTTTTACCGTGATTTTTGTGGCAACAATTATAATCTGGTTTTTGCAGAGTTTTAACTGGAAACTGCATTTCGTTGAAGATGCCGAACAGAGTATGCTTGCTGTTATAGCCCGTTTGATTTCTCCTGTTATGGAACCTGTTGGACTTGGCGACTGGCAGATTTCTGTGGCACTTGTAAGCGGCTTTATGGCAAAGGAAAGTGTTGTTTCTACTCTTGAAATTCTGTTTGCAAATGGCGTTGATACAATGATGACCAGCCTTACTGCAGTAAGTCTTTTAGTATTCAGTCTGATTTATACTCCATGTGTTGCGGCAATTGCTTCCATAAAGAGAGAACTTGGTTCAAAATGGGCTGTTGGTGTTGTTATCTGGCAGTGTGTTCTTGCATGGTTTTGTTCTTTGATTGTCAGGCTTTCAGGCCTTTGTCTGGGGGCTGTTTAATGGCTGCAAATATTATAACCGCCCTTATTGTTGCAGTTGCTTTTGTGGCAGCTCTTGTCCGTATTATTCTGAAGCATAAAAAAGGCGGGGGATGCTGTGGATGCAGCGGCGATTGCTGCGGATGTAAAAAAGATTAAAATCAGGTGGGATTTATGAGTTCTATACAGTCTCTTTTGACAGAACAGATTTCTAATCAGAACTGCGTTTTTGTTTTTCCGACTGACATTGCCTGTCAGAAATGGGCAGACTGGGTAATCAGAAATACTGAAGTTAAAGCCGTTGCAATGGAAAGATTTCTGGCGTGGGACAAATTTAAGGGTGAGTGCATCCGTAGTGAAATTACTGAACTTAAAACTGTTCCTTCAATCATGCGTAAAATTTTTGCGCACTGTCTTATTCAGAAAAATGCAGAAAATCCTTTTTTTAAAAGTCTGATTATAAAAGAATATGCTTCAGAAGCATCTTCCTTTGCCGACTGGATTTCTTCAATTCTTCCTTCACTTAAAATGTGGAAAAATATCCGTGAAAAGCAGGAAAAAATTCAGAAAATTTCTTTAAGTTCAGATGAAGATGACAGCCAGTTTGTGAAATTTTACGAAGAATACAAAAATAGCGGTTTTACTGACGACGAAGACGAAGATTTTGAAATTCTTTATTCTGAATACGAAAAATTTCTTGCAGAAAATAAACTTTTTGATCCGGCCTGGGTTGAACCGGATTTTTCCGGCGACGGACGTGAATATTTTTTAATTTATCCGGAGACCCTTGAAGACTGGGAGCAGTACCGCTTTAAGCTTTCTCAGGAAGAAAAAATTCATTTTGTTAGTGTTCCAGAAAATGAAGGCGAATATGTATCTTACTTTTTTGAAAATTCTTCACTGGAACTTAAAAATACAGCACTGGTTCTTCGAAGGTTTCATGACGAAGAAAAAATCGAATGGAGTGACATGGCGGTAAGTGTTCCAAATCTTGATAACTTTGGTTCTTACATTGACCGCGAATTTTCGCTTTTTGAAATTCCTCACACACTCCGGTACAGCCGGCCTCTTTCTTCTTATGGTGCTGCCTCTCTTTTTGCTCAAATTCAGGAATGTGTTGAAAGCCGTTTTTCTTACGAAAGCCTCAAAAATCTGCTTTTAAACGAGGATTTACCGTGGCTTAACAAAGCTGTAATTGAAAATCTTCTGCTTTTTGGAAGGATGAATAACTGTATCTGTACGGCCGGAGATCAGGAAAGTGAGCACGGAAAAATCGTAACTGTCTGGGATGAAGCTTTTAAAGAGCCAAAAGATGACCGGGGAAACGGAATAAATCAGGATGAACTGATTAAAAATCTTTACAAAAATCTTGTAAAATATCTAGTTCCGCTTGTAAATGCACAAACATTTGAAGAAGTCCGTAAAAAATATGAAGAATTCAGGGAAACATTTTTTGATATGGCGGAATTTCAGAAAATGGAACTTTCAAACAATGTTTTAAGCCGCTGTATTTCTTCGCTCAACGAAATTGTAGAACTTGAAAAAGCTTATCCTTCATATAAAGTTTCTTCTCCTTTTTCTTTTTTTGTAAATCATCTTTCGCGTGTTCAGTATCTTTCGCAGGGGGAGGTAAGGGCAGTGCAGGTTTATCCATACAGAACGGCCGCCGCAGCTCCTTACAAAGTTCAGATTGTGCTTGATTCAACACAGGATTCCCTTTCTGTGGCAGAATCTTTTAAAATGCTTGATTTTATGAACGAAAATAAACGCCGGCTTTTCATAAAAATCGGCGAAATTGATAAATCTTCAGGTTTTGCAGATACTGACCCGACTTTTGATTTTGTCAAAATGTATCAGCATTCTGCTGCAAAACATGCATATTTTTCTGCTTCAAGGCATGCCTACAACGGCGAATACGGTTTTGCTTATGGAAAAATGGAAAAAACAGTTCAGTTTGATTCAAAAATTGAGCTTCCCAAATTAAGGTTTAACCGTCAGGAAAAAGGCTTTACTCTCTGGAAATGCCGTCTTGAAAACGAAAAAGAAGATTCCGGTTTTTTTGAAAAATCAGAAGAATTTACTAAGATGATTCAAAACAGACTGCATCTTTTAAAAGAAAACCCGGAAGGTAAAATCAAAAAAAATCCGCTTCTTTTAAATAAAATCGAAATCAGTCAGACTGCCCTCAAAAATTATTTTCAGTGTCCGCGCCGCTGGCTTTTTAAAAATGTTTTTAAACTGGAAAGCCTGGATAATGAAGCACAGCTGATTGATGAATATATTTCCGGAACACTGAATCACAGGATTTTTGAACTTTTCTTTAAAACTTTGAGTGAAGAAAAAGAAATGCTTGCTCCGTCTGATACTGATTCAGAAAAACTCGGCGAAAAATTCAAAGAAATTCTGGTTAAGTCAATAAATACTGCTGTTTCGGACGAAAATCTGGAATCGGCTTTTAAAGAAGTGTACGGCGAAAATTTTTCAAAAAATAAAGCAAGCCGCACAACAGTCAGAGTAATTTCTTCTCAGTATAAAATTGATAAGAAAAATCCTGCAGAAACAAACCCGAATTTCCGGCTGCTTGAAAAAAGCCTTGCGCATCTGTGCGCACTTTTCAGGGGCTGTAAGGTGCATGCAGTAGAAAAAGAAGTTCAGGCACTGCCGGAAAATTCTGAAGAAGGCTATTATTTCAGCGGTACAGTTGACTGTATTCTTTCTCTTCCGAATGAAAGGGCATTTATCATAATTGATTTTAAAACAACTGCCGTTCCCACAAATATTTTTGTTAAAGAGGCGGAAGAAGGTAAGCCGAAAAAAATTATTGATTTTCAGCTTCCAATGTACATTTATCTTCTTGAAAATAACATCGAAGAAAAAGAACGGCTTAATGTCGAAACGGCTGCTTTTTATTCAATCAGGGAGTGCAAAGAAAGCTGTCTTCTGGGAAACGCACCGAATGCTTTAAAGCCGGATGAAAAAACGACCCGTGAAAATGCTGAGCTTGTTATTGAAGAATTCAAAAGCTATGCAAAGCGTTTTTATGAAGAAATAACGGACGAAAAATTTGCAGTTACCAGAGAAAATCAGGGCAGGGCAGTGTGCACGGCAAAAGGCGAGTATAACAACTGCATAGATTATCATGCACTTTGCAGAAGATATTTCACTGTAAGCGGGGAGAAAATAAAATGATTGAAAATAAATGCGCATCCTTTGAAATTGATGATAAAACTCTCGCCCTGCTTTCAAGCGGATTAAATGATGAGCAGTTAAAAGCCGTTAAAGAAACAAAAAATGTCGTAGTTTCGGCAGGAGCCGGAAGCGGAAAAACCACGGTTTTAGCCTCGCGCTATGCCTATCTTGTTGAAGCAAAAAATGTTCCGTGCGAAAAAATCCTGACCCTCACTTTTACTAAAAAAGCTGCCAATGAAATGAAGGAGCGTATTTTTAACGGACTGAAATTTCATCAGCAGGCCAAAGACATTAAGGGTAAAAAAGATCTCGGTGAAAATTTTTTAAATCTTGGAATAATCAAAGAACGGGCCAGAAAAGCAGTTGAAAATTTCGACAAAACCCACATTCAGACACTGGACAGCTATTTTTCAGAGATTGCAAAAAAAGGCGCTCATTTTTACGGAATCAACCCGAATTTTACTCTTGATGACGATAAAGTTAATTCGAAAATCCAGAGTGAAGCTATAAAATATGTGCTTGAAAATCTTGAGAAAGAAGAAATCAGGCAGACTGCGCAGATTTTTAAAATCCAGAATGTTGCAAAAGAACTTTTTGCGGCAGCAGTCCTTAAATATTCAACGGTTTTAACTCCAGTAGATTTTGCTTTTTCACTTGAAAAGCAGAAAAATGTCCTTCTAAAAGATTATGATATTATTGTGGAGCAGTTTTCAGGAGAACTTTCTTCTTTTATCGAAGAGTTTGCTTTTTCAAAAAGCAGCGGAAAAACCCGCGATAAAATGGACGAGTGCATTTCAGAAAACGGATGTCCTGAATTTCCGGCATTAACGGCAGAGATTATCGAAAACGGGGAGGCTTCTGTTCTTTTTAAAGGTCTTTCTGCTGCTTCACAGTATTTTGATTCGTATTTAACGCAGTATCTCCGGGATGACTGCTATAAAAAATTTAAAAATACTGCACTTCCTCTTCTTGAAAAGCTCTACCTTATCGCAAATTCTGTTTCAGGATTCCCGGTTCAGAAAAAAATATTTTTACATCTTGAAAAATTTCAGTCGGAAATAAACAGAATTAAGCGGGTTTCAGGGCTTTTAACCTTTGATGATGTAAGCCGTCTTGCCCTTGCCACTCTGACTGACCATGCAGAAATTCGTGCAATTGAAAAGCAGAAATTTGATTCAATCATGATTGACGAATTTCAGGACGATAACCAGCTTCAGTGTGATGTACTTTTGATTCTCTGTGACCAGAAAGAAAAAATTGATGGAAACGGAAAATATCAAATCCCAAAGCTTTCGGATATTGATTTAACAGAACGGCTTGATACACACAAACTTTTCTTTGTCGGTGATGATAAACAGAGCATTTACCGCTTCCGGAAGGCAGATGTTTCGGTTTTCAGAAATCTTTCTTCATCAATTAAAAATTCAATCGAACTCAAAACAAATTACCGCTCATCTGCACAGTTAATCCGCTCATTCAATACGATTTTCGGAGGCTATGATTATCCTGAAGGCAAAAAAGTAAATGAAAACCTTTCTGCACTTTTTATGACAAAAGAAAAATTTCCGCCAAAAACAGACGGTTCTGAGCGTATTCCGGATTTTGAAGCTGATTACAAAAGGGTAGAAGTGCCTGATTTCAGGCTTGAAGGCTGTGACTTTTCTAAAAAAGGCGTAACGGTAGCCCTTTATCCCAAAAAAGGAGAAACTGCTGCACAAGGAGAGCCTGCTGAAAGTGACGGAGAAAGTGAAGAAGACCGCAAAGAAGTTGAATGTGAAGCAAGTTTTGTGGCCCGCGAAATTAAACGGCTTATGGATGAAACCGATGAAAAAGGCTGTAAAAAATACCGTTACAGTGATTTTGCACTTCTTTTCCGTTCATCTACTCCGACTGCTGCTTACGAAAATATTCTTCTTGAAGCAGGAATTCCTTATTCAACTGAAGTTTACAAAGGCTTTTTTTCTGACGGGCCGGTTAACGACATTCTTTCGCTTTTAAAACTCTGTGTTTATCCTCAGGACAAAAATGCCTGGGCAAAACTTCTGCGCTCACCTTTCTGCGGCCTTACTTTTGCAGAACTGGAAAAAGTGCTTGTAAACACGGAAAATCCTTACAAAGCACCGTTTTCACCTGAAATGCTTGAAGCAGTTTCTTCTGATTCTGAATTGAGTGCAAAAATTCTTAATCTTAAAGAAATTTATGAAGACATAAGATTCCGTCTTTCCCGGGAAAAACTTACAAAAACGATTTCCTATATCTGGTATGAACTGGGCTACCGTTTTGAAACAAAATGGAATAAATCAGTCGAAATGTATTCTTCGCTTTATGACATTCTTTTTGAAATGGCACGACTTGCCGAAGGAAAGACACAGAGTCTTGCTTCGTTTATCGATATGGTAAAAACTTATGAAGACACAGACGGTAAACTTGACGGGCTTGATGTTGTGCTTGAAGGCGAAGATGCCGTTCAGATTCTTACGGTTCACAAAAGTAAAGGTCTTGAATTTAAAGTTGTTTTTGTCTGTGCTGCTTCTTCTCCTGCTAAAGGTCACAAAACTTCAACTGCTTTTTCAGAAGAATACGGATTTTTACTGAAAACTCCTTCCTGGCCCGATTATGAAAAAGCCTGTTCAAAAATGTCTGGCTCATCAGAAGTCTGTAAAAACGCAGAGAAAAATGCAGGCTATTTTTTCTCTGTCTGCGATGAACAGAACAAAACTGAAGAATGTGCTGAACTGCGCCGGCTTGCCTATGTTGCTTTTACCCGTGCCGAAGAAAAACTTTACATTGTCGGAACGGATAACGGCGAATTTACAGATGAAAAAGCGGCTTTTGATAAATGCCGGCAGTTTGACATTCACTCACCTGAAGAAAAATTTCTGGTTTATGAAAAAATTTCCGGAAAAAAGCAGGAACTGAAACAGTGTGAACTTGCTTACAAAGCTCCTTCTTCATTTTATCAGCTTATGCTTCCGCTGATTTTTGAAAGTGTCTGTGAAGAAGGGCTTAAAAATCCGGCAATAGAATTTGTAAACGACCTTGAATCTTTCAAAAATATTAAAATTGATGAAGAAGAGCTGGGAACAAAGGCAGATTATATTAAAGTTCATGATCAGATATCTCCTGTTATTGAAGAAAAACTTTCTCCAAAAGTATATGTTTCGCCTAGCCTTTTAAAATCAGAAGGGGGAATTCTTCCCCTCGCTTCAGATGATGCGCCGTCTTCCGCTACCCCCTCTGCGGGAGTAAGCGCAACGCCCCAGAATCCGGGCTATGAACTTATTAACAAAATTGTTGAAAGTTCGGTTCCGGGTTTAAAAATTCCTTCACTTTCAGATGACGGAGAATATTCTCTGGAAAGTGCAGATGAAAGTGAGGAAATGATTCCTGCCTTCAGCTTTACAGATTTTGGAACGGTTGCACATGCTTACATGGAAGCAAAAGTCCTTGAAAGAGATGTGCGTAATTTTACAAGTGAATTACTCGGCATAAACGAAAAATTTATTCCGGGCGTAAATATGGAAAAATGGTCAGGAGAAACTAACCGCGAAAAGAAAATCCTGAAAATCCGTGAGCTGTGTGAAGACATGGCAGTAAGGTTTGAAAAAACTTCGCTTTACAAAGAAGCTCTGGAATCAGAATGGAAAAAAACAGAGTATTCATTCAGACTGGCAGATTCTTCGCTTTCAAAAGTTTTAGCACAGGAAGGCACGGAATATGCAGAAGAACTTATTGTAAACGGTCAGATTGACCTTGTTTATAAAAATAAAGCAGGCTCTCCATATAAATACACAGTTGTGGATTATAAGACAAATCAGAAAATTGAACCGGAAATTTACCGTTCTCAGCTTGACTGTTACCGCCGGGCTGTAAGTGCAATGACCGGCTGCAAAGAAAGTGAAATCCGCTGTGTGCTTTATTATCTTCGGTTTGCAGAAGAAGTGGAAATTTCTTGCCGGTAAGCAACTTTTTTCATTATCTTTTGTTTATATCGATGTATGAAATTCACGGAGTCTATTTTGAATATTGAAGAACTTGCTGCTGAAAGTGTGAATGATGCTGAACTGCCAAAAGTAATTACAAATGAACTGATTGGAAATCCTGATAATTTTTATAAAATGGCGTTTGAATTCCAGCAGATTATGATGGTTTATGAAAGTGCTATTAAACAGATTGAAACAAAGCTGGATATTTTAAACAAAGAAAACAAAGTTTCAGGACGGAGAAATCCGATTGAAACAGTAAAATCGCGGGTAAAGTCTCCGCAGAGTATTGCAAGTAAACTTGAAAGCAAAAAATTACCGATAAATTTTGATTCAATGGTTGAAAATCTGCATGACATTGCAGGAGTTCGGGTAATATGCCCTTATATTTCTGATATTTATTCGGTAAGAGATATTCTTCTTAAACAGCCTGATATAACTCTTCTGGAAGAAAAAGATTATATAAAATCGCCTAAAGAATCCGGATACAGAAGTTTGCATTTAGTGATTGAAATACCGGTATATCTTTCTGAAAGCACTCATAATGTGAAGGTTGAAATACAGCTCCGCACAATTGCCATGGATTTCTGGGCAAGTCTTGAACATGAGCTGCGTTATAAAACAACTGCAAAAGTTCCTGAAAGCGTGAGGCGGGAACTATTCCGTGTTGCAGAAACAATTGCAATGACTGACCGCGAAATGGAAGAAATTGCACTCGAACTTCAGAATCTTGATTAAACCTGATTCTGGTTGAGTAAATCTTTGATAACTTCGCCTGCTATAATCAGACCGGCAACGGAGGGAACGAAAGAACAGCTGCCCGGAAAATCTTCTGCAGATTTAATTGGTTTTTCTTTTGAATAGACTACTTTCACCTTTTCTATTCCGCGTTTTTTACATTCCTGACGCATAATCCGTGCTAAAGGACAGACACTTGTCCGGCTTATATCAGAGACTTCAAACATGGTCGGATTGATTTTATTTCCTGCACCCATACAGGAAATTACAGGAACATTGTTTTCTTTGGCCTGAACGATAATCTGCAGTTTTGCCTTTACGGTGTCTACTGCATCAATGACATAATCATACTGTGAAAAATCAAACTGGTCTTTTGTTTCGGGTAAAAAAAAGCATTTTATAGCCCTGACAGAACAGTCGGGGTTAATGTCTAAAATACGCTCTTTCATGACATCAACTTTTGCCTGTCCGATTGTACTGTGCAGGGCGATAATCTGGCGGTTGATATTTGAAAGAGAAACTGTGTCACTGTCAATTAAATCGATGGCTCCGATTCCGATTCTTGCGAGTGCTTCTGCTGCAAAACCGCCGACACCACCGACACCAAAGAGAGCAATATGAAAATTTTTCAGGCGTTCTGTTGAATCCGGACCAAAAAGCAGCGCCGTGCGGGAAAACTGGGATTCCATTTTATATCTGAAAGTCGGCTTTCCAAAGGCTGTGCTTGTTGCAGTATTCGTAAGCTGCAAGTAATTTTTCATCCGTAAGGGTAAAAGCTGCTTCCGGATCCTGATGTGGTTTAAGGAATTTCTTCTGAACGCCTTTATCAGTTTCAATGGCAATCCATTGAATATAGTGATCATCTTCCATCGGGTGAACGGCAGAACCAACTTTAACTAAGATTTTATTGCCTTCAGATTCGATAACAGGAACATGTTTTTCTGAAGCACCGTCTGTTGTATTTGCTTTGAGTTCTGTCATTTCTTCACCGCAGCAGACAACGACAGGACAGCCTTTATTTACGACTTCAAGAATTTTAGAACATTTTTTGCATTTGAAAAATTGAATCATTAAGCACCTCTTGGATTAATTTTACTCCATAAATATAGAAAATAAAAGGAAATTTTAAAATAGCATTGATTTAAAACTTGAAAAATTGATATATATCAAAAATAATTGAAAATAATTGTTGACATATCATTGTTCTCGATTTAGGATTTTATTATACCGAAAATGTCGGTATGTATCAAAAAAAGTAGATATGTGGAATTTTCCGCATAGAAGGGGGCAGAATATGAAAAAGTTTAGTGCGGTTGTTACGACTGTATTTACCCTGGCTGTTTTTTCTTTTTTAAGTTGTGACCTGGCCGTTGATGATGAGGGAAATCGAAAAGCGTATGTGGAGCAGACTCAGGAAAATAATACTTTTATCGATGCTATAACGCCTGCTGCATGGAGCGACACTGAAGCTGTTAGTTTGACCAGCACTGCCTGGTGGAGTGGAACAGGTGATTCTGGACTTACAGAGCTTATAGCCGGAGAATATGTAACTTATACCTTTAAGGTATCAGCAGACGGGGAAGACTGTATGGTTGAAGCTTATGATTCAGCATCTACCGTATATTACCTTTCTACAACATCTCAGAAAACTGCATGGACAACAGGACAGACTGATGCACTTACAAATATAGGAGCACAGGAAACTGGTGTGCTTAAAGCCGGGAATATTTATACGGCTACAGTTTATTATGACGGCTCAAAAGTAACGGTTATATATCTGGACTGGGGAGAAGATTCATCTTCTTCAACTCAGTTGTTTACTACTGCCACTACTGGAACTGTTACTGCTCCTGTAGAAGCACATATTGTGGCTCAATACGGCACATTCTATGTAATCACTGAAAAAGGCAGTATAAATAAAACACTCTCTTCTATATCAGTAAATTCAGATTCTGCTCAAACGACTTACACTACAAACGCAGCTTTCTCAGCAGACAATCTTGTTGTAACTGCAACCTATGATTCGGGTGCAACAGCCTCTGTTACAGAAAATCTCAGCTATTCTTATGTTCTTAACGGAGAAACAGTTTCTTTAACAAGCGGTGAAACGACTCTTTCTACAACTGGCAATTACACCGTAACTGTAACTTACACAGAAGGCGGTGTGACAAAAACTGCAACGTATGAAATTTCAGTAAGTGATGCCGTAGTTCTTAATTCGATTAGTGTAGATGTTTCAAATGCTGCTACAGTTTATGTAAAGGGTGCATCCTTCAGTTCTGAAAATGTGGCTGTTACGGCAAGTTACAGTGACGGCAATTCTAAAACTGTTACAGGAACATTCTCCGGCTATGATATGTCAGCTGCCGGAAGCCAGACGGTAACCGTAAGCTATACGGAAGATGGGGTTACAAAGACAGCTGAATACACAATTGTAGTACATGACTGCTCTGTTACTGACAACACAGTCACTTATAATGATGGTGCAACGCTTACAAATATTACGCTTTATCCGTTTGATGTAAGTTCTTCTGATATTTTCACGGTTTCTTTCAATGCAACTTTTGCGAGTGCAGATGCTTTGCCTGACCTTTATGATTGGTCTACACAAGTTGTCAAAACTGGTGACAACTACATTCTTACTGTACCGAATCTTGACCCGTGGAACAACACTGCAAGCGCAAGTGCAATTTCTGGTAAAAACGGCTATCCGACAATGAGCGGAGCCTATCTTGCAAATGCCCTTGCATATAACAGCGCATTTACCGGTGAAAAAGTTGCCGTCACAATTTCTTTCAACAAGACAGACAAATCAATCGTATATACACTTGGTGGTAAGGCTTGGGTAGTTTACACGGCAAGTGTTTGGGACGGCGGAATCGAGGAGTTTATCAATGCGTTTGCAGATGCACTTACAGCAGGTACGCTTACATTTAATGCAAACTCGCTGGCATATTCTGATCTTGTAATTACAAAAGGCAGGGCTTCAGGGGGTTCTGCAAGTGAAATAGTACTTTCTTCTTCAAGTGTATCTGATACACTTGATAACTGGGCAGCTGCACTCAAGTCAGTGAGCGGCTGTGTTGTTTATTCAGACGGAAGTGCAGATGCAGTAACCCTTTCAAGTGATGGAATTTCTCTTGCATATAAAAATGGAGACGATAATGTTGAAGAAAGTGCAGTTTCTGTCGGAACATATACAGTTACAGCTGCTTACGGAACTGTGAGCACAGAAATTGCTCTTACTGTTACATCAAATTATGAGAATACCGTTACCGGAAGCGGAACGGTGGAAAGCCCGTATGTGCTTGCCTCGACACTGACAACGACAGTTTCAGAAAAAGCTGCACTTGATTGTGCCACTTATCAGTCAACGACGACATGGGATTCAACTGCGACCTATTGCTGGGATAATCCGTTGTATGGACTTGAAAATGTAGAGGGAGTTACAATTTCGTTCCTTTTGAACAATGCGACCGGAGCAAGCTATGATTCAATCCTGACATTCTTCCCGAACGGCGGAACAGGCTGGGGTGGAGTTGCGTTTACTGAAAATGGCACCGCACATGCCCAGGGACACGGCTACTGGGATGTGTACCTGACAGATAATGATTCAAATATCGTTTCTGCTTCAACATGGACACGCGTAACCTATGTTATTGGAGCTGCCGGGGGAACAGTAACTGCGTATGTTGACGGCGTTTCAAAAGGCACTGCTACATTGGCAAATACTGTTGATGACACGACAACGAATGTTGATACAATTGCATACCTTACCGGCACTTGCGATAAAGTTGCAATCGGCGTAGGTTTCTGTCCGTCATGGTGGCTTGCAGGCTATGTTGATGCTGATACATATTTGTCTGATATTAAAGTATATAGCACAGCCCTTACTGCTGAACAGGTAGCGGCAATCGAATAAAATTCTTACTCAGGCAATTTCTAATCCCCTGTGCCCTGCTTCCGACCTCAAAGCAGATGGTGCAGGGGATTTTTTTCAGACTGTTTTAATTATCTATCCATAAAATTTGATATATATCAGAAAAAGTTGAAAAAATAAGTTGACATATCAGTATTCTGGATTTACGATTTAATTATACCAATAAAAGTCGGTATATATCAAAAAATGTAGATATTATAAAAATTACTGCATTAAAAAAAGGGGGATTTATATGGCAAAAATGAACAGGTTTGTTTTTGGCATGGCATTTTTTGCTTTGAGCGGTTTTGCATTTGCTCAGAGTGTGACTTTTCATGCTGGAATCGATTATACGGCATGGGGTGTTTCTCAGGCGATGTATAATGATGACGGAAAATCTGTTAAAACAGATCCTTCTGCCGGATACGATCCTGACGGCAACATGACAATCGATGTATCCGTAAAGGCTGCAAGTTTTGAATTTAATCTTGGCCTTTATTTTAATGCTGACGGCGGAGACGAAGAATATATTGATTTTTCTGACGGTGGAAAAGGAACTCCGTTTTATCAGGGAAACATGAAAGTCGGTCTTTTTAATGACCAGCTGAGTCTTTATACCGGAAAATTTGAAGATTTTAACGGCGGATACATTGCAGAAGGAGCTGTCTTAGGCGAACAGTATATTACAAATCTTGCTGATTCTGATTATGGTCCTTATCTTACAGGACTGGAAATTTCTCCGGTTTATGTCAGTGGGTTAAAATTCTTTGCCGGTTTTCCGATTCTTCCAATCCGCGGAAATGGAATTCAGGCAAATGAAGAATACAATCAGTGGAAATATCTTGGTAAAAAGGTAAAACTTGCTGCTCAGTATGTTCTTCCTTTTTCAGGTTTTGACTGTACATTAAATGCAGGATGGCGTCCTGGAACTTATTACGATGGTGTTGACAACGGCGGTACAATGTCAACCTTTACAGAAACTTTTACAAAGAGCGCTTTTGGTGAAGCTTACATTCAGGCCTGTATGCCGAATCTTGCTGATTTGTTTAACGTTACATTCAGTTACGATTTGCGATACCGTGATGATGCATCATATACAAATATCAGCGGAGAGACAGTTGAACATACAGCTCTTGCCCACATGATTGCCCTTTCTGGTTCAGTTCCGCTTTCTGACCAGTTTACGCTTGCTGTTGAAGACAGATTTTTCTATGCAGATGATGATTTTATCGAGACAGACGAAAAGCTTTTGTACAATATTTTTGCTGTAAACGGTGATTATGCTCTTTCAGGAACTCAGTTCAATATCGGTCTTGAACTTGCCCAGATTTTTGCGGCAGATGCAAACGGTAAGAGTTTTGCAGTTTATGATGATACAGCAAAAGTCAATAATCAGTACTACAGTTCATATGATGATATTGCACTTATGCTGAATGATATGGCAACAGCAAATTTAATTTCAGGCACAGGTTCTACAAATTATCTTGGAACTTATGCAAAGCCTTACTTTAAATACAATTTTTCGAACGGCTATCTTATGATTGCCTGTGAACTTGCTTATACAAAAATATTTACAGATGATGTTTCAAACTCTTGTCTTTGCTACAGAGTTCCAGTCGGAATTAAGTTTGAGTTCTAAGAGCACAGGAGGCATGAGTAATGAAAAAATTTAAACTTATTTGCTCTGCCATTGCAGCCTTTACCTTGCTTGCTCTGGCAGGCTGTGACTTAGAGATTCCGGAAAAATCAAAAGTATACTATGGCAAAAGTGTCAGTGTTATGAGTGGAACTGCTTCAGGAGATTTTTCAGATTCAATGACAGGTTATGGCTGTGCAATGATTGGAACATGGAATATTTCTTCGTATGTTGATGACGTTCAGAAAGAAAGCGATGCCCTTCGTACTGGCACAACCTGGTGGTCAGCTTCCTGGACAGATGGAAAGAATACAGAGCAGAGTATCTCAGACGGTCAGACATTAAAAATTGTTGCTTCTGCACAGGATGACGGGGCTCAGATTTTCTTTGAAGTCTATGGAAACGGCTGTTATGTTTCCTTGAATCCGAGTGACGGTAATACATGGGGAACTGGAACAACATATTCAAACAAGAACTACAGTGCCTGTACATTTTATGTGGGAACAGTTGTAACTTTTACTGCAACTAAAAGCGGAAATGCAATTACTTACGAAATTATTGCAGATAATTCTGATGTTGAGGAGGACGACTAATGAAATTACGAAATATTTTAATTGGTGCGGCCGTTCTCGCTTCAAGTACGGCTTTATTTGCCCAGCAGATTCATATCGGTGGTTATGTTGATTATACCAGTACCCTTGCAGTACAGGGAATTTACAGCAATCCTGATGAAGACTGGGAAAAGACAGAGGTTGCAGCTGAATTTGGACCTGTTCAGAATGGTATTCATTTTATCAATCTGGATGCAACTGCGGCAAATATTGAATTTCATACCGGTACCTGGCTTGGTTCAGGTTTAGGCCCATGGTATGCGGATGTTCCTGAATATGTAGACCGTACAAAATATTCAGGCGGCGATTATTACAGCACGACAGATGATGATGTTTCTTCGCCTGTTATGCAGATGTGGGCCTGCACTCATTTCTTCGATGACCAGCTTCGCTTTTATACAGGTAACTTTGCAGGTAACGGCTGGAATGCAGGTTATATTTATTCCGGATTTGTTCTTGGCGGTCAGAAAATCGAAAATCTTGCAATGCGTGGTACTGCTTCTGATTCTGCATTCAGCGGAATTGAAGTTCTTCCTTCAGCATTTACAGGATTTAAATTTATTGCAGGTCTTCCGATTGCACCTTTTACAGACAGTTATTCAAAATTCAACAATTGGAATCATCTTGCTAAGAGCATAAAACTTATGGCTCAGTACAAATGGCTTTTGTATAACGTAACATTTAACGGGGGATTCAGACCAAATACTTACTACACAAACGGTGCAGGCCTTGATGACAATTATACAAAAAGTTATTTCAGTGAGGCCTTTATTCAGGTTGATATGCCGAGCCTGTTCTATGGAATCCTTATTAATGCAAGTTATGACTTAAGATGGCGCAAAGCTGAAGAGAGGGGCGTTAACCTTGTAAGCGGTGAGGACTGGTCTGCAACCGTGTTTGCTCACATAATTCAGGCATCTGCAAAATTTACAAGTCTTGTTGAAGGCTGGGAGTTTGGAGTTGAAGACAGATTCGGGTACTACACACCGCATTACATTTCCATTAACGAAACTGCAGTTTACAATGTGCTTGCAGTAAACGGAAGTCATAAAATTCCAGGAACTCAGTATCAGATTGGTTTTGAAGCGCAGTTTATGTATGGTCAGGATGCAAATGGAAGTGCCAACGGTTACGATAAGCCTGATAACTTCGATGCATACTGTTCAGACTTAATAAGCTATGACGCAAACTTTATGGGAATTGACGGAGAAACAGCTCCTGCAACAGGAACACCTGGACGTTATTACTCTGTCTACGGTTATCCGTATTTCCAGAAAAATTTTGCAAACGGAAATGTCAGAATCGGTCTTGAGCTTCAGTACAAACACTTAAAAACAAGCAATGTCCTCGAAGCTTTCGCATGGCGTGTTCCTATGGGTGTTACTTTTTGGTGGTAGCGAGCGGCGGTGAAGCCGCAAAAACGCTTGAGAAGCGTTTTTAGCGAGTCTCGGTTTGAGCTGTGCTCAAACCGCGGAAGCGAGCGGCGGAAGTGAGCTGTGCATCGAGCGCGGATTGGAGCGGCGAGTATAGGAGAATTTACAATGAAAAAGGTATTATTTAGTTCAATTATTGGAGCGGCTTTTCTTGCTTTTATCGGCTGTGGTTCGACTTCAAATGTTGCATCGGCTGACGGAAAATTTGTTATTACTGAAGGCTGCGGAGTTGTCGGATATTACACTTTCGAAGAAGAAATTACAGAAAGTATGGAAGTTTTAGACCATTCAGGAAATGACATTTCAGTATTTACTGCGGCTCTTGATGGTTCAGAAATGGATGAAGGTCATGAAGGCGACGGACTGTATTTTAACGGTAACGATGAATACATAACACTGGATCCTTCGGTTCTCGACGGAGACGGATTTACTTTCTGTGCGTGGCTTAATCCTCAGTCATGGAAAGTATGGGCGCGGGTTCTGGATATAGGAAATCAAAAAGAAGATTTGTGGATTGGAATGGACTGGAGCACAAAAATGCTTAGAATGGACGTTCTGGGGGCAGCAGGAAGTGTTTCGGTTTTAGCACCGCTTCCTCCTGTTGATGAATGGACTCATCTTTCTGCAACGATTGACGGCGGGGTGGCAAAGCTTTACATCAACGGAAAACTTACTCAGCGCATTCCATGCCGGGTAAAGCCTTCAAATATTGCTGCAAATGTTCAGGGAATCTACGTCGGAGCTTCAAACTGGCCGGATCCTCTTTTCAACGGCGTTATGGACAATATTCTTGTTGCAAACCGGGCCTTGAGCGGTTCTGAAATTGCTGCCGTTTACCGGGGCGTTGTTCCGTTTGATGAAGCAGAGTAGCCTATGAATATTACAGATATTACTGAAGAAGATGAAAAAACACCTTTGATTAATCAGCGGGCAGATCCCTTTGTTTATCTTCATACAGACGGATATTACTATTTTACGGCAAGTACACCTGAGTATGACAGAATTGAACTCAGGCGTGCGTGGAGCGTAAAAGGTTTAAGAGAGGCTGCGCCATTCGTCATCTGGCGGAAACATTCGTCAGGGCCGATGAGCTGGCACATCTGGGCACCGGAGATACATTTTATAAACGGCAAATGGTACATCTATTTTGCTGCGGGGAGGGCAGAAGATCCATGGTGGATCCGCACCTGGGTCCTGGAAAACTCAAGTCCTGACCCCTTTTCAGGAACTTGGGAAGAAAAGGGAATGCTGGAAGCAGAGTGGGACAGTTTTATGCTTGACTGCACGGTCTTTGAAAATAAAGGACAGTGGTATGCAGTCTGGGCGCAGAAAAGAAAGGAGAAGGAAGAAAATTCAGCTCTCTTTATTGCGAAAATGGAAAGTCCCACAAAGCTTTCGCTTCCACAGACTCTGCTTACAATCCCGGAATATGACTGGGAATGTAAAGGTTTTCGTGTTAATGAGGGACCGGCTGTTTTGCAGCGTAACGGAAAAATTTTCCTGACTTACAGTGCGAGTGCTACTGATTCAACTTACTGCATGGGGCTTTTAACGGCAGAAGACGGTGCAGATTTGCTGAAGTCTGAAAGCTGGAAAAAGAACGAAAAACCGGTTCTAGTAACTGACGATAAAAAAGGAATCTTTGGACCCGGGCACAACAGTTTTACAACCAGCCGCGACGGTAAAGAAGATTATCTTGTTTATCATGCAAGGCCTTATTCTGAAGTAGACCTTGCTTTTGCGTTGTATGACCCGAACCGTCATACATGGGTAAAGAGAATCCGTTACGATAAAGATGGAAATCCTCTCTTTATGTAAAAAATACAGGAGTGTTTATGAATAAAATTAAAAAAAATATGCTGAAAGGTTCCGCTTTTTTTGCTCTGCTTGCACTTTTTGTATCCTGTACACCTGAAGGAAGCGGTACTGCGCAGACCAGTGAATATGGTGCAAATGGTATTTTAAAATATGTAAATCAAAAATATGCAAAAGGAACTACACATTCTACAAAGGCAGACCAGACAAAATGGAAAATGACTAACTGCCATGATCCGAAGCTTTTTCAGGACGATGACGGCACTTACTATGTCTACGCGACAGACGCAAGCTGCGGGAATATCGGAAAAGTCGGAATACATATCCGCTACTCTAAAGATCTGGTGAACTGGACGGGGGTTGAAACTTCTGCGCTGGCCGGAAACTGGGATGAAGATTTTCTTGCCTGGGAAGGTTTTAAGGCCTCTTCAAGTGAAACTTTGCAGAGTGATTCTTCAAACACTGCCTATACATGGGCTCCGACTGTCATGAAACAGAATGGTCTCTACTATATGTACCATGGTGTGAATGCAGATGTTGCTGTTTCCAGCGGAACAAAATGGGCTTCTTCAATTGTTCTTGCAATTGCTTCAAATGCAAAAGGGCCTTTTTATCCGGCAAGTTATATTTCAGGTTATGCAGGAAACAATTCTGATGTAAAAAAGATAAAATCAAAACTTGAAGAGCTTGGCGTAACTTACAGCCAGAATTTCCTTGTCCGGTACAGTGCTGTGGGTTCTAATGAACGCACTTCAAAATCTTCTCTTGACGGAAATGAAATCGATAATCCTGATTACACTGATTCCAATAATGCTCGTTTTGGCTGTATTGACCCGGAATTTGTTTATGACGTGGTTACTGGCGATATCAAGACGTACACAATCGGCACTAATGAATGTTATGCGCTTATTTACGGTTCATGGCTTTATGGAATTGGACTTTGTTATGTCGACTCTGTTTCGCTCAAGCCAGTCGCAGCTTCTTCTTTTACCTTGAATGCGGTTTCTTATGCAGCTGGCGATGAACTTGATATGAGCCTTGATCAGGCAAATGTTTCGCAGAGTTCAGGCAGCTATGGCCTGCTCGGTACCCGCATTGCAGGCGGTTATGGCGCAGGTTATGAAGGTGCGCAGCTTTTTTATAACAGCAGCACGAACTACTACTATCTGATTGCTTCATGCGGCGGCCTTGATTATGAATACCGCTGCACGCTTGGAAGAAGCAGTTCAATCGAAGGCCCTTATCTTGATGCAGGCGGACAGAACATGGTTCTGACAAATACAGAAGCAGATACAAACTATTCAGCTAATTACCACGCAATCGGAAGCAAAATCATCGGAAGCCATGTTTTGGACGGCGAGTACAGCTTTAGATGTCAGGGCGGTCTTTCAATCTGGCGGAATAAAGACGGCCAGATTCTTTTTGCAAACCATACGCGAACTAATTTTCAGGCTGGATATTATTTCTACCTGCAGATTCATCAGATGTTCTTCAACGAGGACGGCTGGCCTGTTTTGAATCAGAACGAGTTCTATCCTGATTATGAGGGACTTACTTCCGACGGAAAGGAAAGTCTTTCTGCACTTACGCTTGCAGATATTGCAGGTGAATATAAAACAATTCTTACTGTGCGAGGAACAGAAACAGATTCTGTAAGCAATCTTGGTATTTATGGAGCTGAATCTGTAACAAGTACTGTAAACAAAGCTGATGCTGTTCCAACAGAAAGCAAAACAATGGCGATTGATTCCAGCGGCAATATAACCGGAAGCAATTACACTGGAACTGTCGCACTTGCATCCGACGGCTACAGTGCCACAATCGAACTGAAAGATGAAACTGGAAGTTCTCTCGGAACATTCAAAGGAATCTTTATGCATGCAGTTGACTGGGCTAAAAAAGGCGGTTCATCTGTTTCACGCCGTACAATTACATTCAGTACAATCTGCAGTAATACAGGTGATTCACAGGCCGGAGAATACTTCTGGGGAAATAAAAATTAGTTAAAATAGAACTTGTCAAAAAAACTGCCCGCTTGAAATTCCTCCTTATCAAGCGGGCTTCTTTGTTTTTACTTACTTTTTCTGACCGTAATATGCGTTCGGTCCGTGCTTCCTCTGATAGTGCTTGTCGATTATGTATGACGGAAGCTGGGTTGCATCAGGATTTACCTGAAGGGTAATCGCTGCCATTTTTGAAACTTCTTCAAGAACTGCCGCATTGTATACGGCTTTGTCTGGAGTTGCTCCCCAGGTAAAGGGGCCGTGACCTGCGACCAAAACCATCGTTGTTTCTGCAGGATTAAGTTTTTCATCTGCAAAATGCTTTACGATTAAGTTTCCGGTTTCAAGCTCGTAGTTTCTTGTAAGGGCGTCCTTTGTAATGTAAGGCGTACAGGGAACTGCGGTCTGAATATGGTCTGCGTGCGTTGTTCCAAAAAGTGGAATCGGACGCTGAGCCTGAGCCCAGCCGACTGCATAGGTCGAGTGGGTGTGTACGATTCCGCCGATTTTTGCCCCGAGTTTTACAGCCCATTCTTTGTAAAGAACAAGGTGCGTGTTCGTGTCGCTTGAAGGATTTAAATCTCCCTCAACGACTTTTCCGTCCAGATCAACTACAACCATGCTGTCTGCTGTAAGTTCCGGATAAGCAACTCCTGAAGGCTTTATTGCAAACACGCCTGCCGCCGGATCAAAGGCTGAAACATTTCCCCAGGTGTAAATTGCAAGGTGCTGGGCAGGAATCTGCATGTTTGCCTCGTAAGCCTGTTCTTTTATCGTCTGATAGATGCTCATTTGTCTTCTCCGTGACTAACGTTTTGAGTTCCAGTAAGCTGCGTTCCATCTGAGTTCGTTTCGAATCTGAGCAATTGTGGTTTCTTTTCCGATTGCAACACATTCGATTCCGACCATTTCAGCCCAGTCCTGAAGCATTTCTCGTGTAACGATGTTGCTGAATGCAGTGTGGTGTCCGCCGCCTGCCAAAATCCAGCTTTCAGCCGATGTTGAAAGGCTTGGATACGGCTTCCAGAGCATTCGTGCTACAGGAAGTTTTGGAAGAGGTGCTTCAGGTGGAATAACGTTGATCTCGTTTACTACGCAGCGGAAACGATTTCCCATGTCAACGACCGCTGCAACAAGGCCTTCTCCTTCGAGCGTGTTGAATACCATTCGTGCAGGCGGCTCTTTGTCACCGATTCCAAGGTGATGAACTTCGATTTTTGGTTTTGAAACTGCAATTTCAGGGTCTACTTCGAGCATGTGGCTTCCCATGTTGGCTTCTTTTCCGGAAACCAGATTGTAGGTGTAGTCTTCCATAAAGGCATTTCCTTTTTTTCCTTCAACAACAAGCCCTGCAGTCATTGCTTTAAATGTGCGTACAAGGGCGCTCGTTTTCCAGTCACCTTCTGCACCAAATCCGTAGCCGTCAGCAAGTAATCGCTGAACTGCAAGTCCCGGAAGCTGCTTCATTCCGTGCAAATCCTGGAAGTTTGTACAAAGTGCCTTTCCGTTATTGTCCTTGAGGAAGCGTCTGAGCGCGATTTCAATTTTTGCCTGTTCTTTAATCTGGGCGACGATGAAATCTTTGTCGAATCCGTTTCCTGTGTTGAAGTTGATTTCGTATTTCTGGTTATATTCGTCGTAAAGAGAATCGATGTCTCCCTTGCTTACTTCGTTCATGTAGGCAACGAGGTCGCCGATTCCGTAATATGGAACACTCCAGCCGAATTTTATCATTGCCTCAACTTTGTCGCCGTCAGTTACAGCAACTTCCCGCATGTTGTCTCCAAAGCGGATTACGCGCAGAGTTTTTCCGTCGGCAACGGCTCTTGCAACTCTCATCCAGTCAGCAATGCGCTTCTGAATTGTTTCGTTCTGCCAGTGTCCGCAGATTACTTTACGCGGTAAGTCAAGGCGAGCCGTAATAAAACCGAATTCCCGGTCTCCGTGTGCGCTCTGGTTCAGGTTCATAAAATCCATGTCCATTGTGGCGTACGGAATTTCTACATTGAACTGAGTGTTGAGCTGTAAAAGAGGTTTTTTGTATGCGTTTAAGCCTCGGATCCACATTTTTGCAGGGCTGAATGTGTGGCACCATACGATAACGCCCGCACATTTATCGCAGGCATTTGCTTCTTCAAGAGTTTTGTGAATTGCTTCCGGCGTTAAAAGTGTTTCTTTCCAGACAAGCGGGCAGGGAAATCCTGCCTTTGCGTTAAGTTCATCAACAATTTTTTTTGAATTAACGGCAACTTGCTTTAAGGTTTCCTTGCCGTACAAATCCTGACTTCCTGTCAGAAACCAGAATTCAAATTCGTCCAATCCTGTCATTTTTTCTCCTCCAGACTGTTTTTTATCTGTTTTTATTCAATGTTTTCAATTGCAGCTTTTTCGATTTTAAGGCCTTTTGTGTAGCGCTCAAAGAATTTATTGAATCCGTCGATGTCCTCCTGTTTTGCTTCGACCGTGCTCTTTTTGCTTTGAGCAAACACATTTTCATTAAGCCAGACATCAAGAGACTTTCCGCCACCGTTTACAAGGTATGAAGCAAGAACTGCCATTCCCCAGGGGCCTCCTTCGCCTGCTGTTTCAAGGGCAGAAACCGGAGTGTGAAGGGCTGCCGACATTACTGTAAGACCAGCCTGAGCGGTTTTAAAAAATCCTCCGTGACCTGTAAGACTGTCGATTTTTACATTTTCTTTATCAAAAAGAATGTCCATTCCGGTTCTGAGGGCGCCCAAAGCTGTAAAAAGATGAGCACGCATAAAATTTGCAAGAGAAAAATCTGCATTCTGTGCGCGGACAAAAAGAGGTCTGCCTTCAGTTAATCCTGTAATGCTTTCTCCTGAAAGATAATTGAACGGTAAGAGCCCGCCGCAGTCTTTTTTACCGGTGAGTGCAAGATTAAAGAGCGTGTCGTAGAGTTTTCCTTTATTGACATCTCCTCCGACAGATTTTATTGCCTCATAAAAAAGATTTACCCAGTAATCGATTTCTCCCATACAGTTGTTTGCGTGCGCCATTGCAACTAAAGCACCGTCCGGCGTTGTGACTAAATCAATCAGACCGCTGTAGGATTTGCTTAAATCTTTTTCTAGAACGACCATTGCAAAAACAGAAGTTCCGGCAGAAACGTTTCCCGTGCGTTTTGCGACACTGTTTGTTGCAACCATTCCGGTTCCTGCATCTCCTTCAGGCGGAGCCATTCTGCTTCCGGCTTCAAGTTCGCCTGCAGGATCAAGAAGTTTTGCGCCTTCACTTGTCAAAGTTCCGGCATCTTCTCCTGCCAGAAGAACTTCTGGAAGCAGATCTTCGAGTTTCCAGTTCAAATTTTTTTCTGAAACCAGGGAGTCAAACTTTGAAATAAAGTCTTTGCTGTAATTTTTTGAAGCGGTGTCAATCGGAAACATTCCGGAAGCATCTCCGATTCCAAGCACCTTTTTGCCTGTCAGTTTCCAGTGAATGAATCCTGCCAGGGTTGTAAAGAAAGCAAGGTCTTTTACATGCTCTTCACCGTTCAAAATTGCCTGATAAAGATGAGAAATGCTCCATCGTTCTGGAATAGGGTAGTTAAAAAGAGATGAAAGTTTTTCTGAAGCTTCTCCTGTAATTGTGTTTCGCCATGTTCTGAACGGAACCAGAAGTTTTCCGTCTTTGTCAAAAGCCAGATATCCGTGCATCATGGCAGAAATACCGAGGGAACGGAGTTTTTTTAGCGTTACGCCGTATTTTTCTTTTACGTCGCACTTTAAATCTTTGTAAGCTGACTGAAGTCCTTCAATTATTTCCTTTTCTGAATAAGTCCAGATTCCGTCTATGAGGGAATTTTCCCAGGTGTGGCTTCCCTGGGCTCTTGGAGTGTTTGTACTGTCAATCAGCACAGCCTTAATGCGTGTAGAGCCGAATTCAATTCCGACAACTGCATTTCCTGACTCGATTTCTTTTTTAACTGACTCTTCTGCCATTTGTTTCACTCCTTTTTTAATTATTTACTTTAAATCGTAATACATTCCATGATGCTGCTTTGAGGTTCACGGCATATATATTATTTTCACTCTGATTCAGCGAAACTGCAACTGATTTTATATTTTCCGGCTCTTCAAGAGAGTTTTTTGCATTTAAATTGCTTCCGGAAAGTTCTGTGCGGAAAATCATTTCAGTTTTTCCAAACGAAGACAGGTCGATTTCTGTTTCTGCATCTTCTGTTTTGTTTGTATTCAGTGCAAAAACACTTACTTCGCCGTTTTCTTCGCTGTAAACTGTACTGAAAATAACAGCCGGTACTTCCCCGAATTGTTTTGTTTCTTTCAGGGGAGTTTTTACAATTGGAGTTAAAACGGTGCCGCGTCCGTAAAGCGAAACATCCCTGAACGGAAAATAAACAGCCTGTTTATAGGAACCTTTGCCGGGTTCTGTAAAAATTGGTGCGATTACATTTACAAGCTGTGCAAGACATGCAACTTTTACGCGGTCAGCATGATTTAAAAGTGTAATTGCCATGCCTCCAAATGCCAGGGCATCCAGAAGGGAATAATGGTCTTCCAGAATACGCGGGCTTTCCATCCACGGATGCGGCTCGCTTTTACTCTGATACCAGATATTCCATTCATCAAATGAAAGATACATGGTTTTTCTGCTTCGTTTAAGAGCTTTTACATAGTCGCAGGTTGCAATGCCTGTTTTAATAAACTGTTCCATGTCATAGAACGAAGCAAGAAAATCGTCGTCATCGCCTTTGTTTTCAAAATAGCGGTGAATTGAAATGTAATCTGCTAAATCGTACGTGTGTTCAAGAACGATTCTGTCCCATTCAGGATATGTTGGCATTGAAGAAGAAGCACTTCCGCATACAATTGTCTGAATTGAATCATCTGTCCACTTCATGAGTTTTATAGCTTCACGTGCTTTTTTTCCGTAATCAACGGCATCTAAGTGGCAGATTTGCCACGGACCGTCCATTTCGTTTCCGATACACCAGTATTTGATTGCGTGAGGATTTTTATGACCGTTTTTGATTCTTAAATCACTCCAGAAAGTTCCAGAAGGATAATTGCAGTATTCGACCATATCGGCAGCATCCTGAATTGTACCCGTTCCCATGTTCACAGCAGCCATTACCTGTGTTCCGGCTTTTTTTGCCCAGTCAGCAAATTCATCTATTCCGATTCTGTTTGTTTCTATTGTGTGCCATGCACGGTCGAGCCGGACTGGCCGGTTTTCGCGCGGTCCTATTCCGTCTTTCCAGTTGTAGCCTGAAAGAAAATTGCCGCCGGGGTAGCGGACTAAGCCTACACGTAAATCCTTTACAAGTTTGATTACATCACTTCTGAAGCCCTGTTCGTCGGCTGTTTCGTGACCTGGTTCAAAAATTCCTGTATAGACAGCACGGCCTAAATGTTCTATGAACGAACTGAATAATTTATCGTCAACTTCTCCGCCTGTAAATTCTTTTACTACAGTTAGTTTTACTTTCATAGCTTCTCCTATGCCAGAACTGTTACGGCTGCAACTGAATGTGCCGGCAAATCTACAGTTAAAGTCTGTTTTCCTGTTATCTTTACTGCAAGCGATTTTTCAGTAACTGCATCAGTTTTTGTAAATGTATTGATTGTATCCATTTTTTCGCCTGTTACGACTGTGGCTGATGCTGATTTTATTGAATCTTCAAGATGGGCGAGCGTGATTTCGACTTCTTTTGAAGTTTCTGCATCGGCATTGACAACCGTAATCAGATACTGTTTTTTTGCATTTGAATTTGAAGGAGCGTTCTTTTCTGATGCAGAAACACTTAAGCCCGGAACAATGACATTTTCTTTCCGCTGAATACCACGCAGAGATGCATTATAATCCGCAACATCGTTTACGCCGCAGAAACTGTGAGCGCTGCTTGTTCCAAGCAGTGTTGCACCCTGATGAGCTTTGTACTGATGAAGAACATGCCAGGTCGGAGTGAGTACGATTTTATCGCCTTCAGTAAGAACCGGCGACTGCAAAACATTGACTGCCTGAGCAAGATTTGCAACACGAACTCTGTCTGAATGATTATTAAATATGTTGAGTGTGATTCCGGCAACAACTGCATCGCATACAGAATTGTCCTGCTGTAAAAATCCGGGATTTGTTCCTTCTTTTGGAGCAAACCAGTTTCCCCATTCATCAACAACCATAGAAACCCGTTTGTCCGGGTCATATTTATCCATGATTTCTCCATGACGGCGGATTAATTCATCCATGCGCCATGCATTTCTCATAATTCTGTACCAGCCTTCTTTAGTAAAGCCTGTTGCAGGCTTTTTGTCTTCCCATCGGTATTCATAAGAGTAGTAGTGAAGTGAAAGCCCGTCCATAAGCCAGTGTGCATTACGCATGAGCACTTCAGTCCAGTTGTAGTCGTCTACATTTGCTCCTCCGGCTATCTTAAAGATTTTATTTTCTCCATACTGACGAACGAATGTCTGGTAACGGCGGTATAAATCAGCGTAATATTCAGGCCGCATATTTCCGCCTCCGCCCCAGTTTTCATTTCCGACCCCAAAATAATCAAGTTTCCAGCTTTCTTTTCTGCCGTTTTCTTCGCGCAGTTTCGACATTGGACTTTCGCCTGAAAAAGTGATGTATTCAATCCATTCATCCATTTCCTGAATAGAACCGCTTCCTACATTTCCGCAGACGTACGGCTTACAGCCAAGCTCATCGCATAAACCGAAAAATTCATGAGTACCGAAAGAATTGTCTTCTGTAATTCCACCCCAGTTTGTGTTGACTATGCGTTTGCGGTTTTCTTTTGGGCCGATTCCGTCTTTCCAGTGATATTCATCTGCAAAAAGACCTCCCGGCCATCTTAAGTTTGGAATATCAAGTTCTTTAAATGCTTCGACGACAGCTTTATTGTATCCGTGAATATTCGGAACTGGTGAATCTTTTCCAACCCAGAAACCACCGTAAATACAGTGGCCAAGATGTTCAGAAAAATGACCGTAAATGTCCCGGCTTATTACAGATTTTTTATTATTTACATCAACAATTATTGATTCTTTCATTTTATTTTCCTTTTTTGTTAAACATTTCCTGTTACTTAAATAATACAGTCGGATTTTTCATTTTGCAAGAAATATATCAAGAATTCTTGAAAATAATCAAAAAAACTTGATAAAAAGAATTGTGTGTAAAATAAACTGTGCTACAATTAACAAAAAAGGAGTGACCCATGAAAACAAAAAATAATGCTGCATTAACACCGCCTATGGGCTGGAACAGTTATGATTATTACAATGTTGGAGTAAATGAAAAACAGGTCAGGGAAAATGCCCTGTATATGGCAGAAAATTTAAAACAGTTTGGATGGGAATATATAGTAATTGATGCACAGTGGTCTGATCCTAATGCTCTGTCTCTTGTTCCTGAAAGTCAGTATGTTCCTTTTACACATCTTTGCCTTGATGAATACTCAAGACAAATTCCTGACCCGAATCGTTTTCCTTCAAGTGCAGGCGGAAAAGGATTTAAACCTCTTTCGGACTACATTCACTCGCTTGGTCTTAAATTTGGAATTCATATAATGCGTGGAATTCCGCGTTTCTGTGCGCATAACCATACGCCTGTTTTGAGTAAGAAAAAAATCACTGCCGACAAAATTGCAAATCCGTTCAGTGTAAGCAAATGGAACGGTGATATGTACGGAATTGATATGTCAAAGGAAGGCTCTCAGGATTATTATGACAGTATTTTTGCACTTTATGCTGAGTGGGGAGTCGATTTTGTAAAGGTGGACGATATCTGTAATACGAATATGTATCCGGCTGTCCCTTATTCAGCAGAAAAAGAAATTGAAGCAATTGCAAAGGCAATTAAAAATTCCGGCCGGCAGATGGTTTTGAGTTTAAGTCCGGGACCGGCTGTTATTGAAAAAGCCTGGCATTTAAAAAAATATGCAAATATGTGGCGCATTACCGATGATTTCTGGGATGAATGGCGGCTTTTAAAAGCAATGTTCGAACGCTGTGAAGTATGGCAGGCTCATACAGGAGAAGGCTGCTGGCCTGACTGCGATATGCTTCCTCTTGGAAAAATCGGCTGGGGTTTTAAAAATGAACGCACTACCGGTTTTACGAGTGAAGAGCAGAAAACTATGATTAGCCTATGGTGCATTTTCAGAAGTCCTTTGATGATTGGAGCGGAACTTACAAAGCTTGATGATTTTACGAAAAGTCTGCTTACTAACTCAGAAGTTCTTGAACTGGAAAAAAACTGTAAGAATTCCGAGCAGATTTTCCGTAACGAAGAAAGCTGTGCATGGAAAAGCTTTTCTTTAGACGGTAAAAAAACATATACCGCTCTGTTCAATCTTGGCGAAAAAGAAGCAGAAATCAGTGTAAAAACTGATGAATTAAAGCTTGAAAGTGGAAAATCTTACACTCTGCGTGATTTATGGAAAGGTGCTGATATAAAAAAAACAGCCGCCGGACAAGAAATTAGTGTTTTACTTCCGCCGCACGGCTGTGCACTTTTTAGTCTTTCTTAGTAGTATGCCCGTAAAATGATTCCCTGGTCGTGGTCTCCAAAGCCACGGCCAAAAATGTTCATGCCTCCCATGTGAGGTGCATTTTCTTTTACTCCGAGACGTACACGGATGGAATGATGTTCTTCAAGTTTTAAATCTGAAAGTTTGACGTCAGAAATTTTTTCGCCGTCAACAAAACTTCCTTCGTTTGTGACAGAAAAATGCTTTAAAAGACCATACTGGCTTCCTTCAAGTTTCCACCACTTTGGAGTAAAATCTCCGCGCCGGTCTCCGTAATCTCCAGGGCTTGTCCAGGTGCCGACTTCAACGCGGTTAATCCAGATTGTAATATCGCTCGGCCAGTCAGAGTTGGTTCCCGGGGTTTCTGATGAAAGCTCTGCGCTTACTTCGATTTTTGTAAGTTTGCGCTCGTCATACATAGTGTTGTTTGGAAATTTATATTCTACATAGCCGTTATTGCACCATAAAAGACCTGCTTTCATTCTGTCCGGGCTTAAAAATGATCCCGGAACATCCAGCTGACCTATGATTTTTTCGCTTGAGCATAAGCCGCACGGTGCTGTTACGTGACAGTCGGTAAAAATACCGAGAGGCATTTCAATTTCTACATAATTTTCAACTTCAGTCTGTTCTTCCGGAAACTTGATAAGTAAACCGTCCTGAAATGCAGGATAACATAATTTTTGAGTGCCTTTTCGTGCTTTTATGCTTCTTGTTTCGATAAGTCCTGCTTCTTCAAGAATTGAAATGTGAGTTGCAACAGTGGACTGCGGGAGATTAAGCTTTTCAGAAATTTCATTAATATTTAAAGACTGCTTCCGAATTAGAGAAAGAATTTCAAGGCGGGGTTCTGAAGCCAGAGCTTTGAGTTTTTCGATTTCTTCCAGAGGATTTATAACAATTAACGAATCTGTTTCATTCATATTAAGAGTATATCAACTTTTCTTGATATAGTCAAAGAAAATTCTTTTTTCTTCTATAATGAAATCCTTTATTGACTATGATTATAGGCTTGTGTTAGAATTAACTAACTTCAGGGCGGGGTGTAAGTCCCCACCGGCTGTAAGCGCGTTCTGCGTAAGCCAGCGAGCAGAGTTTCTGCATGACACGGTGCAATTCCGTGGCCGACGGTAGAGTCCGGACAGGAGAAGGATATGTCTTATCAATACAACACAATCGAAGAGGCACTAGAAGATTTACGTGCCGGAAAAATCATTTTAGTTTCAGACGACGAAGACCGCGAAAACGAAGGCGACATGATTTGTGCCGCAGAATTTGCAACTCAGGCAAACGTCAATCTTATGGCAAGCTACGCAAAAGGCTTAATCTGCATGCCAATGAGCCAGAGCCTTGCGTTAAAGCTTGGTCTTTATCCGATGGTTGCCGAAAATACCGACAATCACGAAACTGCATTTACTGTTTCAATTGACCATGTTTCTACAACTACAGGAATTTCTGCCTACGAGCGTTCTGTCACAGCTCAAAAATGCATTGATCCTGAATCTGTTGCAACTGATTTCCGTAGGCCTGGCCACATGTTCCCGCTCATCGCAAAAAAAGGCGGTGTTCTTGTGCGCAATGGTCACACAGAAGCAACGGTAGATTTGTGCCGGCTTGCAGGCCTTAAGGAATGTGGCCTTTGCTGCGAAATTATGGACGATGACGGCACCATGATGCGTGGCGAAAAACTTCAGGAAATGGCAAAAAAATTCGGCTTTAAGTTCATTACAATCAAAGCCCTTCAAGATTACTGCCGCATTAACGAAAAGCATGTCGTACGCGAAGCAAAGGCAAAACTTCCGACAGAGTACGGCGATTTTGACATTTACGGCTATGTAAACGATATTACCGGCGAGCATCATGTAGCTCTCGTAAAGGGCGATTTAGGTGACGGTGAGAATGTTTTGTGCCGCGTTCATTCAGAATGTCTTACAGGAGACGTTTTTGGAAGCAGAAGGTGTGACTGCGGTCCTCAATTACAGGCAGCTATGAAGCGGGTAAACGAAGAAGGCCGTGGTGTGATTCTTTACATGAGGCAGGAAGGCCGTGGAATCGGCTTAATCAATAAACTTAAAGCCTACAAACTTCAGGAAGAAGGGCTTGATACTGTCGAAGCAAACGTAAAGCTGGGATTTAAGCCGGATTTGCGTGAATACTGGATTGGCGCTCAGATTCTGCGTGACCTGGGCTGTAAATCGCTCCGGCTGCTTACAAACAATCCGGAAAAAATCTACGGTCTGGACGGATTCGGTCTTAAAGTTTCAAAACGTGAGCCAATAGAAATCCCTGCTCAAAAATATGATGAATTTTATTTACGCACAAAACGTGATAGAATGGGGCATATTTTCACGGAAAAGCTATAAAACACTACACAGATAAACTCCAGGAGGAATATCATGAACGAAATTAACTTAATCGAAGGAAAATTAGTTGCCCCACAGGGCATGAAGGTTGCAATCGTTGCAAGCCGTTTTAACGAAATCATTGTGAACAAGCTTTTAGGCGGAGCCGTGGACGGACTTGTACGCCACGGTGTAGAAGAAAAAAACATTACTGCAGTTTGGGTTCCGGGAGCTTTTGAAATTCCTGTAATCTGCGACAAACTTGCTGCAAGCAAAAAATACGATGCTGTAATTGCAGTCGGAGCTGTAATCCGAGGTTCAACAACTCATTACGATTACGTTTGTGCTGAAGTTTCAAAGGGAGTTGCGCAGGCAGGCTTTAAAAACGGCGTTCCTGTTCTTTTCGGTGTAATTACAACCGAAAACATTGAACAGGCAATCGAGCGCGCCGGAAGCAAAGCCGGCAACAAAGGCTACGACTGTGCTTTAGGCGCAATCGAAATGGCAAATCTTATGAAGCAGTTGTAAACAATTTCTGAATAAAACTAAAAAATTTTTCTTTCTTTCTAAAATAGGGTATGTTATACTAAATATCAATAAAAGTTAAAACATATCAAAAATAATTGATAAGAATAATTTAAGAAAGGAGAAAAATCATGAATAAAAAAATCAGATTCGGGCTTTCTGCTTTTTTTGCATGCTCTGTTCTTTCAACTTCTTTTGCTGCAAAAAATGATGTAGATAAAGCGGTTCTTACAAAATATGCAAATGCCAATGCGTTTAATGGTTCTCAGGATGTCTGGGGGCCATTAAACTGCCACGATCCAAAGTTATTTCAGGACGAAGACGGCACATATTATGTCTATTCTACAGATGCTGCAATCGGCGGTGCAGGGCAAAAAGGCCTTCAAATCCGTACATCAAAAGACTTGGTTCACTGGCAGAGTCTTTCAAAATCTGCAATTCAGCGCAAATGGGATAAAGACTGGCTTAAATGGGTCAATTTCAATATGGCTCAGGCTTCAACCTGGGCGCCGACAGTCATAAAACAGAACGGTCTTTACTACTTAATACACGGAATTATTACCGATAGTCGTTCTCCTGGAAATCCTGATGCCGCAATTGCCCTTACAATTTCTTCAAGCCCTGCAGGTCCTTTCTGGCCGGCTTCTCAGGCTGCGGCAAAAGATGCAAAAATAAAAGAAGTTCTTTCTAAACTGGGAGTTTCTTACAGTCAGTCCAATCTTGTGCGCTATACCTGGTACGACAGGACATGGGACAGTGACGATAAAAGCATTTCTGAACAGTACTGTTACAATCTTGCAAATTATGATACTCATTCTGCATCCGAAGCAGATACTGCAGGCGGCTGGGCTTATGGATTCGGTGGAATAGATCCTGAATTCGTAACTGATGTAGCTACAGGAAAAAATGTCGAATACGTAATAAAAGGCCGGAAGTGCTGGGAAGTCGGAGGCCAAGCGGGCTTAGGAAGACAAA